>CAZHOV010000051.1:0-1753 GCA_964534315.1 uncultured Saprospiraceae bacterium
CGATACTGCTAAATTATTCAAATATCATAATCTTTCGCCTGCGAAAGATCAATTATTAAGTAACCTGATATCCAAAAAGGTAACTAAATTTTCAATATTTCTTTTCTTCCCTCTGTGCCCTCTGTGGTACCTAGAATTCCTCTGTGCCCTCTGTGGTGCAAAGAATTTCCCTCTGTGTCCTCTGGTCTAAAGAAACTTCAAAGTAACCAAAACATTGATCAAGTAGTACAACATCTTAGAGGCTACAAACACCACAACCGTCTCCAATATCCCTAGACCAGCATACCAGGCACCAACCAATCCACCTAAAACGAGTGTAAAATGTAGGGTATCCAATTGCAAAATTAACTTCTGCTGGCGGATGCGGTGTAGGATAAAGCTCAAGGAAGATACCGCAAAGTTAGCCGCAAACCAGAATACTAAAATTCTTAAGTAAGGCATCACGCCCTCCCACTCCGGACCAAAAACAAACGTCATCGTCCCCTCCGGCAATAGCCACACCACCAGGATCGCCACACTTCCCATCCCTAAAAATCGCAGTAAATTGATCAGGTAGTGACGCCTCAAGGATTTTCCCTCTTCTATCTCCGTAATGCGTTGGTAATAAACCTGCGAAAACGACGTGGCCAGCATCGACATCGGGCCCATGACGATACGCCGCGAGAGCCCTAGAAATCCTATCGCTGCCAGTCCGGCGGAGCCAAACAAAAAACCAAACGCAGCGATGTGGAGCCATTGGGCAGTTCGGTTTAATAAGCTACCCGCAAGGGCATATTTAGGGTATTCGATATATTCGCGGGCCTTTTCACGCATCAAGGTTTTATTAAGCTTCCCTATCCCCTCTTTGGTGGTTTTAATAAATCGATACCACAAAAATCCTCCTGCCGCCAGCTTCCCCGCCACCAATCCCCAGATCAATCCATCTGGCCGTATATTGGCAATGCCAAACCCAATCTTTGCCGGTTCACCTACTGCAGAAAGAATCGTCTTCCCTGCCGCTACCGGTTTATATCGCTTCTGCCTCCCAAACCAATACCCTAGCGCAGAAGCCAGTACCGTTAAAAAGATCGCAGGACCAAGTAAAATCAGCATATGTTGAATATCCGGATTGCCCAGCCACCACGCTATAGTCTTCGAAAACACCCCACACACCACCATCACCCCCAAACTAGCATACAAGGCAATTTTTAAACACAAGGCCAACACATGGCGCGCATCTTCCTCTGCTTCCGGCAGCATAATCGCCGGGTCGTACTTACCCCCTGCAATGACGCTAAAGATCCCCAACAACATCGCAAACTGCTCCAATGAAGCAAACATCTCGGGCGGATAATACCGGGTGATCACCACATAAAGAGCAATTCCAATCACCTGCCCCAAGGCAGTACCGGTCATCAACGTCAATACGTTACGTACAAATTCGCTCAACCAAGTTTAATTAATGAAAGGGAAAAACAAGGTTTCAGGGTATCAAGGTTTCAGGGTATCAAGGTTTCAGGGTATCGGGGTTTCAGGGTATCGGGGTTTCAGGGTATCGGGGTTTCAAGGTTTCCAGGTCTCAGGGTTTCAGGGGATCAAGGTATCGGGGTTTCTAGGTTTCTGGACACCCGGACACCTGGATACCTGGATACATGGATACCTGGATACCTAGACACCTGGATACCTAGACACCTAGACACCTAGACACCTGGACACCTTGATACCTTGATACCAGGACACCTCGACACCTCGACACCAGGATACCTTGATACCA
>CAZHOV010000051.1:1853-4087 GCA_964534315.1 uncultured Saprospiraceae bacterium
ACCTTGACACCAGGATACCTTGATACCAGGATACCTTGACACCAGGATACCTTGATACCAGGATACCTTGATACCAGGACACCTCGACACCTCGACACCAGGATACCTTGATACCAGGACACCTCGACACCTCGACACCTGGACACCTTGACACCAGGATACCTTGATACCAGGATACCTTGACACCAGGATACCTTGACACCTCGACACCTCGACACCTTGATACCAGGATACCTTGATACCTTGATACCTCGACACCTCGACACCTGGACACCTTACATTTCCTGTGTCTCTATTCCACGTTTCTCTTCCATGCCAAACAACCTAGCATACCACCCAAACACCCGCTCAATCCCCTCTTTAACTGTCACTTCCGGTTGATATTCCAGGTAGTTTTTGGCTTTGGAGATATCAGCCAGGCTGTGTTTGACATCGCCGGGACGTTTGTCGCCAAAGGTGGGCTGGAGGTCGGAGCCGGCTACTTCTTTGAGCATATTGAATAGCTCGACTACTGTGGTGCGCTCGCCTACTGCTATATTATACACCTCGTTGAGAGCGTCTGCTCGCTCGGTAAACAGGGCTCTGATATTGGCTTGAACGGCATTGTCTACATAGGTGAAGTCACGACTTTGAAGGCCATCTCCGTGGATAATAGGTGGCGTATTTTCTATTATTGCCTTAGCAAAAAGGGGAATCACTGCCGCATAAGCGCCATTAGGGTCCTGGTTAGGGCCAAACACATTGAAGTAGCGGAGCCCGATAAATTCCATATCATACAGCTTGGCAAACACATTGGCATACAATTCATTGACCAGCTTCGTCACTGCATAGGGAGAAATAGGATCTCCGATCACGCTTTCCCGCTTGGGCAGAGCGGTGCTATCGCCATAAGTAGAAGAAGAGGCGGCATACACCACCCGCTTAATGCCTTCATCTTTAGCAGCAGTAAACACATTGAGCGTTCCTGTGATATTCACATTATTGGTCGTCAGCGGGTATTGGATGGAACGGGGTACCGAGCCCAGAGCCGCCTGATGGCATACCATATCAATATCTTTACAAACATCCCGACAGGTATTATACTCCCGGATATCGCCCCACACAAATTCAAATTTGGGGTGCTCCAGGAAGGGCTCAATGTTTTTACGATTTCCCGTTGACAAGTTATCTAAAATGCGCACGAGCTTTACGCGCTCATCTTTCAATAATGCTTCAGCAATGTTGGAACCGATAAAGCCGGCACCGCCGGTTAGGAGGATTGATTTTGACATAATGATTCAAGGTTTCAAGGTATCAGGGGATCAAGGTATCGGGGTGTCTAGGTTTCAGGGTTTCAGGGGATCAGGGGATCAAGGTATCGGGGTGTCTAGGTTTCTGGACACCTGGACACCTTGATACCTAGACACCTGGACACCTTGATACCTGGATACCTAGACACCTAGACACCTGGATACCTAGACACCTGGATACCTAGACACCTGGATACCTGGATACCTAGACACCTGGATACCTTGATACCTGGATACTTAGTTTCCTTTTTTTCTGCTTTCTATCAATTTGTACAACATGATGGACACAAGTTCATAGTCATTAATTACTTTATTAATAACTGTATCACTTACGTAATTGATTTCTTTTGCAATGATGAGTTGAGTCATAACTTCTGCAGCGGAGCCTTTTGCAATATGGAAATAGTTGATCCCGTGTTTATTGGTTTTCAATTGATCACCTTCCGCAATGTTTGAAGGGACTGATACTGCAGCTCTTCGAATTTGATTTCTAAAAGCAAAGTCTCTTTGGAACTTTTCCTGGTCGGTTAGTTCATAAATAAGTACTGCCAAATCTTTTGATTTCTGCCAAACGAATAATTCTCTAAAGTTTCCCATTTTTTTAAAGGTTGTTTCACTTATAGAGTAACCTGAAAAACAAAAAGGTAACTAAATTCACCCCACTTTTTTATAAATTTTTCACAACCCATTCAAAGTCAAGTATTTATAAAAACCATTGTCCCCCCTCTAAACCCTCCTATACCTGTACCCTCTATACCTCTGTACCCCATATTGCACCCTTTTGTACCCCCCATTATACCTCTATACCCCAAATTGTACCCATTGTACCCCTTTGTACCTCCATTATACCTCTACACCCTATACCTCTCCTACCCCTCATTGTAACTCTTTATTGCACCCTTTTGTACCCCCCATTATACCTCTATACCCCAAATTGTACCCATT
>CAZHOV010000051.1:4187-7955 GCA_964534315.1 uncultured Saprospiraceae bacterium
TATTGCACCCTTTTGTACCCCCCATTATACCTCTATACCCCAAATTGTACCCATTATACCTCTATACCCCCATTATACCTCATTGTACCCCCTTATACCCTGACACCTGGAGACCTGGAGACCTGGACACCTGGAGACCTGGACACCTGGAAACCTGGAGACCTGGATACCTGGATACCTGGATACCTAGACACCTAGACACCTAGAAACTTCTTCTTCCGCTTCTTCACCTCATAATACCCATATCCCGTTCCCCCATAGCCATAGCCGTAGCCATAGCGGCCATCGGATTTGATGCCGTTGAAAACGATGGAGGGCCTGGTAAGTTTAGTATTGCGGTAGATTTCATCCAGGATTTTGAGAAGGCCGCGCTTGGTGTGGCCGAATCGGACAACAAAGAGGGTACTCGTCAGGTATTTATTGAGTAGCAGGGCATCGGCGACCATACCGACCGGAGGGCTATCTAATAGGATATAGTCGTATTCCTGTTGGAGTTTTTCAAATAGTTCGTCGAGCCGGTCATTCATGAGAAGTTCCGCAGGATTTGGCGGGATGGGGCCGCTGGGAATAAAATAGAGGTCTTCGCTGAGTTCGCTTTGGAAGATGATCTCCTCCTCCGAGGCTTCGCCAATCAGGTAATTGGTAATGCCCACAGGCTGGTCTTCGTCAATTAGATAATTGGTTAATTTGGGCTTGCGCAGGTCCAGACCGATCAGTAGTGTTTTCTTTTTGGAAATAGCCAGGCTGACGCCTAGATTAGCAGTGATAAACGTTTTACCCTCGCCACTCATTCCCGAAGTGACCAGAATAGTTTGCTGACGGTTGTTGTCCCCCGTATATTGCAGGTTGGTCCGAAGCAGGCGGAACATCTCAGCAATGGCAGACCGGTCTTCCTTCCCCACCACTATCTCTTCTTCGCTGGGCTTGAAGTTAATGCCTCCAAGGATAGGTATGGAGGTAATATTTTTGATATCTTCTTCAGTTTGGATGGTGTCGTTTAGTAACTCGCGCAAGGCAATGATCGTAATGGCCAGGATTAAACCTCCAAAAGCCGCAATAGCGATGATCGAAAAAGGGTTTGCCTGGATAGGACCGCCCGGACTGGCACTGTCGATCACCCTTGAATTGGATACGGCCACCGCAAGGGAAAGGGCCGTTTCTTCTCGTTTTTCCAACAGGTAAACGTATAGGTTTTCCTTGATATATTGCTGCCTCCTGATCTCGTTCAACTCTCGTTCTTTCCGGGGAATGGTTCGTATTTTTCCGGTAAGCGCCGAAATTTTACCCTTCAGCTCGTCGATCGAGCTTTTTATATTACGTTCCATTACGGCCAAATCGTTGATGATCGCCGACCGGATAGTAAGAATCTCTGCGTCGATCGTTTGAATGGCAGGATTGAGATCGGAGCCGCTCTTCATCAACCGCTCCCTATTTAGAATGAGGTCATTTAGTGATTTAATAGAATTGGTAAGGCTTGTATTGGCCGTTTCCAAATTGGCGGGAAGCAATTGAAATTGGCTTTCAGCGTCCTGAAGGTAGGATCTCAAAACATTCAGAAGATTGAGTTTCACCTCCAGGTCTGTCAATTCTTTTTCATATTCTGAAATCCGTTGCTGGACCAGGGTGACATCAGAGGCGATCTCCGTGGTAATCTCATTGTCCGTTTTATAGTCTTGTACATCCGTTTCTACCGATGCCAGGTCTTTTGTAATAAATTCAAGCCGCTCATCTATAAATTTAAGCGTGTTGCGTCCTACCTTGTTTTTATCCTCGATAGTAGCTGTATTATACACGCTGACCAGGGTGTTAAGAATATCTACGCCCCGTTTAGGCACAACATCTGACATCGAAAGCGAAAGTACGTCAGAGCTTCCAACCGGACGGATATTGAGCTTATTGGAATAATACTGGGCCACTGCTGTTACCGAATTAAACCGAAACAACATAGGTTTTCCGATACTAGAGCCCCTAACCCGGTAATTGAACCGAAAGGAACCAAACTTATTGGTAAAAACCGTATCAAAAGGATGTAGCTGCTCTTCTTCGCCAAATTGAAAGCTTAGTGTCTGCTCATCTACCGCTTTAATCCCAAAGGTTTTACCATAACCGGCTGGGTTTAACCGGAAACTGTCTACAACGATAGGTGAATTCTTATAAAGCTCTGTATTCCGAACCCGCCCTTCCCAAAAATAATTGACATTCAGTTGGAGGGAATCTACCACCTTTTTCATCAATGACCGTGACTTCAGTATCTGAATCTCATTCTCCAGGTTACGTGTATTGCGCTCAATGCCCAGATCTTCCAGCACCGCACTTTCATTAACTTCCGAATAGGAGTTATTATTCTTGATCAATAACGTACTTCTCACCTGATAAACCGGAACCTGGTAACGCAAATACAACATCCCAGCCCCTGCCGCCAGCATAGGCAAAAGGATAAATAAATACCAATAACGTATAATATATCGATATAGGAAGGCCTTCACATCAAAGGTATTATCCCCTGCCTGCAACCAATCTGCTCCATTATTTGCTGGTTGATGTGTGTTCATTCCTTTGTTTTAGTCTTGGGTCTTGGGCTTTGGAGAATTAAAAAGAATGAAAAGTGAATGAAAAGAAATTTCATTGCTTTTCATTTTACTTTCATTTCATTTTCATTGCCTCCGGTCCTCCCCTTACCTGGTCACAATCAATATTAGATTGGCGATAGTGGTGGCCAATCCTACCCAGGGGAGGATTTGGCTAGCCGGACTTCGCACGGAAGCGGATCTTGCTTTGAGCGGCTCTACATAGATTACGTCATTTTGGGCCAGGAAGTAATAAGGAGATTCAAAAAGGTCTTTATTCAGCAAATTTACCCGCCCAAATTCCAGTTCGCCATTTTGTTCTCTGACGATTAGCAGGTTTTCCCGGTTGGCATAAGGCGTGAGGTCACCTGCCATCCCCAGCGCTTCAAAGAGGGTAATCTTTTCGCCGACTACGGGGTAAGAAGAGGGGCCATTGACTTCTCCCAGGACCGTAATCTTGAAGTTTTTGATTTGTATCTTCACAATAGGATTGGAAAGATAGGGCTTGAGCGCCTCTTCAATGGTTGTTTTTGCTTCTTCTCGTGTCATGCCCGCAACTTGTTGTCTACCGATCACCGGTAAGGCGATGGTTCCGTCAGAAGCAACGAGATATCCCTCGGACTTACGTTCACCTTCTGCACCTATCTCAATAGGCGGATTAAATGGCTTTGCAACGGTTTGGTCAATCCCCTCCACCGCAACTGATACGATCAGGAGATCATCTTCTTGTATGCGGATCTTTGCTTTTTGCAATAACTCTGGAGAAATGGCATCAAAAGCAGGTCCTTCATTAAAATTCACCAACTTCTTATGCGACACACAAGAGCTAAAAAGTAAGATTGATAGGGCGAATAGTAGTTGTCTCAACATTTAACTGTTTTAGGGTTTCAAGGTTTCAGGGTTTCAAGGTTTCAGGGTTTCAAGGTCTCAGGGTTTCAGGGTTTCAGGGTTTCAGGGTTTCAAGGTCTCAGGGGATCTGGGTCTCAGGGTGTCTGGGTCTCAGGGTTTCAGGGTTTCAGGGTTTCAGGGTTTCAAGGTTTCTGGGTAAAATGGTGATTTTGGGTCTCCGCCATCCCCTTGATACCTTGACACCTGGTTACCGGGATACCTTGACACCTTGACTCCTGGTTACCGGGATACCTTGACACCTTGACACCTTGACTCCTGGTTACCGGGATACCTTGACACCTTGACACCTTGA
>CAZHOV010000051.1:8055-32294 GCA_964534315.1 uncultured Saprospiraceae bacterium
ACCTTGACACCTTGACTCCTGGTTACCGGGATACCTTGACACCTTGACACCTTGATACCCTGTTACCTTGACACCTTGTTACCCTGTTACCTAGAGCCTTCCATTCTCCAGCTCCAAATCAAGTACCTTTTGAATAGGTTTAGATTTGAGTCCTTTTTTTAGGAGATACGCTTGTTGCAGATTGTGCAGATCAGAGCCGACAAAATCGATGAGTCCTTCTTTGATGAGCCAATTGCCGTTGTCTTGCTGGGCTTTACCGTAGTAGCCGAGCAGCGATAACAAATTGAGTTGGAAGGTACATCCCCTCGTTCTGAGGTCTTTATATTTATTAAGGTCTTTTTTGAAATAAAGATAGCGTTCCGGATGCGCTAAAATAGGCCGATAACCTCGGGTTTGCAGGAGAAAAAGGTAATCATTCAATCGGGGAGGCGGTGCCATGAAAGACATTTCTACCAGTACATGATTATTGCCAAACGTCATGATCTGGTTTTCTTCGATAAGCTCTTCGAGCGTTTCATCGAGCATATACTCTGCGGCTGCTTCTAATTTTATATCCCACCCTTCTTTCCTGACTGCTTCCTGCACTTCGGCCAGTTTTTCCAGGATCAATTCTTTGGTATTGGGATAGATATCCATCATGATATGGGGGGTTGTAATAACCTTTTCAAACCCCAACTCCTTCAGTTGCCAGATCAACTCTAGCGCATCCTGCAACGTCTTGGCTCCGTCGTCAACCCCGGGAATTAAATGGGAATGGAAATCCGTTTTGAGGATAGAATAGTCTTCATGAGTTAGCTTTTCTTTACTAAATAAACCAAACATAACTTTTGCTTTGGGTAGCAGAAGACCTCAATATTTCAGGTAACTGCCACAATACTTAAATGATCATACCCGCACCAACAGTATTATTGTTTCCCTCATCGATAAGGATGATACTCCCCGTAATTCTATTCTTTCGATAAGAATCGACAAACAATGGCTTAGTCGTACGAAGAGAAATGCGGGCGATATCGTTCATACCGATGGTTTTATCTTCCAGATCGCGATGCAGGGTATTTACATCCATTTTATAACGAATTTCCTTAACAATACAGCGCGCCTCATTGGTTGTATGTAAAACGGTATATTTACCTCTCAATTGTAGCGGTTTATCATAAAACCAACAGATCATAACTTCGAGGTCTTGAGTGACAGAAGGATGATTATTTTCCCGGACAATCATATCCCCCCTGCTGAGATCCAGATCATCTTCCAATAACACCGTCACCGACATGGGTGGAAATGCTTCATTTAATTCGCCGTCAGCCGAATCTATCTTGGCAATTTTAGTAGTAAAACCGGAAGGAAGCAGCATGACCTGATCGTTTTTCTTTAGCACCCCTCCGGCTACCCGCCCGGCATATCCGCGGTAATCGTGGTATTCATCTGTATTCGGACGAATGACAAATTGCACGGGAAACCGCGAATCAATAAAGTTATGATCGCTACCAATATGTACATTTTCCAAATAATACAGTAAGGTAGAGCCTCCATACCAGGGCATATTTTCAGAACGATTTACGACATTATCGCCCCTTAGAGCAGAGATAGGAATGAAAGTAATATCATAGACATCCAGCTTAGAAGCAAAGCTTTCAAACTCTTCCTTAATTTCTTCATAAACAAACTCTTCATAATCTACCAAATCCATCTTATTGATACAAACCACCAGATGTGGAATTTGCAGTAAAGAGGCGATGATCGCATGCCTTCTGGTTTGCTCAACTACGCCATTGCGCGCATCTATAAGCACCAATGCCACATTAGCAGTTGATGCCCCCGTAACCATATTCCGGGTATACTGTATATGGCCGGGCGTATCGGCAATAATAAATTTACGCTTCGGCGTAGCAAAATAACGATAGGCGACATCAATAGTAATTCCCTGCTCCCGCTCCGCCTTCAGCCCGTCGGTCAAAAGGGCCAGGTTCACTTCTTCCTCACCCCTCCGCTCACTCGTCTGCCTCACGGCTTCATACTGATCCTGAAAAATCGATTTGGAATCATAAAGCAATCTTCCAATTAATGTACTCTTTCCATCATCAACAGACCCCGCCGTTGTAAATCTAAGCAACTCTGTAGTTTGTTCCATTTATTCTCAATTTTGCTTCTAAAACTAAACCCCTTCAGGTTTTGAATGCCCCCACCATTGAAATAGTGGGTTGATAATTTTATTTTTCAACGTATTTGCTCATTCTTCATTGCACATTGCTCATTGCTAATTGCTAATTGCACATTGCACATTCCTAAAAATACCCCCCCTTCTTGCGGTCTTCCATAGCTGTTTCTGATCGTTTGTCATCAGCTCGGGCTCCCCGCTCTGTCATGCGGGTGGTAGCGACTTCTTCGATGATCTTTTCGAGCGTATCGGCTTCGGAAGCCCATACGCCGGTACAGGTCATATCTCCGATAGTCCGGCAACGCACCATTTTTTCGAACACCTTCTCTTCCGGCCGTTTCATGATGTAATCATTATCGGCCAGGAGAATACCGTCGCGTTCGAAAACTTTGCGTTTGTGGGCATAATAAAGGCTTGGCAAAGGCACTCTTTCCAATGCCAGGTATTGCCAGACATCGAGTTCCGTCCAGTTACTGATAGGAAATACGCGGAAATGTTCGCCAAATTGTTTTTTACTATTGAAGATATTCCACAATTCAGGACGTTGATTTTTTGGATCCCACTGGCCAAATTCATCCCGATGGGAGAAAAAGCGCTCCTTTGCTCTGGCCTTTTCCTCATCTCTTCGTCCGCCTCCAAGTGCGGCATCGTACTTTCCTTTCTCTAAGGCCTCTAGCAATACTGCTGTTTGCAAAGCATTCCTACTGGCATTATACCCCTTTTCTTCTGTTACCAGCCCCCGGTCGATAGCATCTTCTACATGCGCTACTTCCAGACGAACTCCCAGTTTTTCTATCAGATCATCTCTAAATTTTATAGTTTCCGGAAAGTTATGACCAGTATCCACATGCAAAAGCGGAAACGGTATTCTTGCCGGGTAAAAGGCCTTGTAAGCCAAGTGTACCATCAAAATAGAATCCTTTCCTCCCGAAAACATCAGCACGGGATTTTCAAACTGGGCAGCTACCTCCCGAATAACAAATATCGACTCGGCTTCTAATTCTTTTAAGTGTGTTAGGTGGTAGTTCATTATTTATCGTTGAGGTTTTCCCACTGTTAAAACAGTGGGTTGAAAATAGGTGGTTTAGGTATTTAGATTGAGGGTGTTTCAAAACACTATTCGTGTTTCGAAACACCAAACTTTCTTCTTTGGGAGGGCTGTTTTTTCTAAAAAAATCAATGATTTTTTTAGAAAAAACAGCCCTCCCAAAATAAAAAATTCCTTAGAGGGAGTCTAAAAGACTTTTTAGACGGCCTCTCTCTCGGAAAAGTCTAGTAAAGGTTTGTTTGCGCGGCAGGTGATTTTTTGGTATCTTATCTTAGTTTGGTTCGGATTAAATACCGAGTCTCCAATATTCTTTTCATTTGATCACCTAGAGCTCCAAAGATGGCTACAGGCCGAAAATATATCCGTATAAATCCCGGCAGGGCCTTAAGGGTGATTGTATTTTTATTGGGCCCTTTAATCGCCGCTTATTTAATCGGATTTATAGAACTCGATCCGGATAATCCTGCGGTAACTAATACGCTTGCAGTGGCTATTATTATGGCTTTATGGTGGGTAACAGAAATTATTCCGCTTGCCATCACTTCTCTATTACCCATTGTACTCTTCCCCGCTTTGGGTATTATGAACGGTAAAGAAGTATCAGCCACTTATTTCAACCACGTCATTTTTCTTTTTATTGGTGGATTCCTGGTAGCTCTGGCTATTCAGAAATGGGACTTACATAAGCGGATTGCTTTGGCGATCCTTAGCATTATCGGAAACAGTCCGGGACGAATTTTACTGGGTTTTATGTTTGCTACGGCTTTTCTATCCATGTGGATATCCAATACAGCCACCGCTATGCTGATGGTTCCCATCCTGTTATCTGTTGTTACCAAACTGGAAGATATTAATGGAAAAGAAAAGGTAAAAGGATTTTCCATTGGCTTATTGTTATGTATCGCTTATAGTGCCTCTATAGGTGGCATTGCTACGTTGGTCGGCACACCTCCCAATTTATCTTTTGCCCGGATATTTGATATTTATTTTCCCGAAGCTCCCGAGATTTCTTTTGCCGTTTGGTTTTTCTATGCTTTTCCGATCTCATTGACTATGTTTATCGTGCTTTTTGGTTATTTATATTTTGTTTTTGTAAAACGGAAGCGCGATTGGAAGAGTCTTAGCAGTGAGGAAATTACTCAGGATTATAAGGACTTAGGAAAGCAAAAATTTGAAGAGGAGGTATTATTAATTGCTTTTGTCACGTTGGCCTTACTATGGTTTTTTCGGGCAGATATTGTGATTGGCAATTTTCGCATTCCCGGCTGGTCCAATCTATTTAAGGAGCCCAAGTATTTTAATGACGGTACGGTTGCTATTTTTATTGCTATTCTATTGTTTATTATCCCTTCAAAACAAGAGCCGGGCACATTTTTGATGGATTGGAAAGCTGCAGAGGATATCCCCTGGGAGATCATTTTGCTATTTGGTGGTGGTTTTGCGTTGGCTAGCGGTTTTAAGGAATCAGGCCTATCTACCTGGTTTGGAGAACAGTTGCGTTTTTTAAGCGAAGTACATCCCATCATTTTGATATGCTGCATTTGCTTTCTGGTTACGTTTTTGACCGAGGTAACCTCTAATACAGCCACAGTAGAAACCCTATTACCTATTTTTGCGGGCCTGGCAATAAGTATTGAATCCAATCCTTTATTGTTAATGTTACCCGCTACCATAGCCGGCTCGCTGGCCTTTATGCTTCCGGTAGCTACACCTCCTAATGCAATTATATTTGGTAGTAAACGCATTACGGTTATCCAAATGGCCAAGACAGGTTTTTTTCTTAACCTTATTGGAATAGTCGTCGTAACGCTGGTTACGTATTATTTTGGAGTCCTTGTCTTTGATATTGCAGAGGGCGTTTTTCCGGATTGGGCCAGGATTGGTAAATAAAAATAAACAACAAATAGCTAATCATGGACTCTATAAAAAGTGAATTATTCAATCTCTGTAAACAGCATACCCAAAAGCGAATTGAAGCGCTGGAACTGACCAAAAATTCAATTGAAGAAGCCCGCAATAAGGAAACCAAAAGTACGGCCGGTGATAAACATGAGACCGGTAGAGCCATGATGCAAATAGAGGAAGAAAAAATCAATCGTCAGCTATTTCAGGCGATTCAATCAAATAAGGAATTACTGAAAATTGACTTCCAAAAAAGAACTGAAATTGTAACAACAGGAAGTTTAGTAAAAACGAATAAAGGCGCGTATTTTATCGCTATAGGACTAGGCAAGGTGCAGTTGAATGATCAAATCTATTACTGTGTTTCCGTCAATTCTCCAATTGGTAAAAACTTAATCGGGAAAGAAAAAGGTCATAAAATTGAATTCAATGGGTCGAAGATAGTTGTTGAAGAAATTTATTAATAAAAGCATACAGGACCATTTGGCAATGAGTCGGATACCTTCCAAAAGGTCATTTTGTTTCGTATGATTCATGAGAAGGGGGATTAATATGTTCGAAATATATTGTAATTTAGGCTATTCTTAATTCAAAAAACCTAACTTCAATATGAAGACGCTCATCTTATGTTTATTTTTTTCTCTATTTATAATAACAGGCTATTCTCAATCGGTTTTTCAATATATTGAAGACCATAAAGAGGAGATCAAAAATTTAGGCGATTACTGGAATACCTTTAATGAATGGTCTGAACAGGTAGACCTGGAAAACACCAAAGGTTGGAAAAACATAAAAAGAAAATTAGAAAATTCGTTTTTCTTGCTAAACCCCGAAGGCGAGTTACCTACTATTGAGACCTTTAACCAATCCCTAAACGCCGTAGAGCAGGCAAAAAGCAGAACCAGAACCCAGCAGCGATCCACCGCCTGGACACCGGTTGGGCCCTATCAGCCGCCTGTTTTATACGATACCCTAATAGAAATCGGTGTTGGCCGCATCAATTGTATTACCTTCCACCCTTCAGATCCTGATATTTTCTGGGTAGGTACACCTAGTGGTGGGATTTGGGAAACCATTAACCATGGCTTGAGTTGGACCCCTATCGGTGAGGGTATACCCGTACCAGGCGTTAGCGATATAGCTGTTGACCCTACAAACCCTAATATTCTTTATGTTTCTACCGGGGATTATGCTTATTTTCTTGCGACAATACCCCAATTTACGGGAAGTGTCGGTATTGGTTCGGGAGCAGGTATATACAAAACAACAAATGGGGGATTAACCTGGGAGGCTACCGGCTTGAGCGCAGGAACGATTGACCAGGGCAGTAGCACATTGATTAGAGAAGTGATCATAAACCCTGCTAATTCCAATGAATTGATCGCAGGAGGATATTCTGGGATCTGGAAATCTACCGATGGAGGCGATAACTGGACCAATATAGTCCCCGATGTAATTATTGCCGATCTGGAACAACATCCAGTAAATCCCAATATTATTTTTGCTACCACTTCTGCCGACTATTACTCCGGAAGTACGCTTGTAAGAACACAAGATTTTGGAGAAAATTGGAACCCTGTTGGTGCAGGGGTGCTTCCAAATCAGTCTATTCGAATGTCCGTAGAAGTTAGTGACGCCAACTCTGACTATGTCTATTTATTGGCAGTTAATAATGCGGCCGGACTGGAAGGTTTCTATCAATCTACCAATGGTGGAAATTCCTGGGCGCTAAAACATTCAGGCCAAACCCGAAACCTGCTTGGATGGTGGTTTGGCGACCCAGACACCGATGGCTCTGGGCAAGGATGGTATGATCTAACCTTACTCACCGACCCTCAGGATCCTGAAAAAGTTATTGTTGGAGGAATCAACCAATGGGTATCCACCGATGGTGGATCAGACTGGTATCCTTTAAGCTTTCAGGGTTCCTTTTATGGAAATAATATCCATGTCGATCAACATCAAGCAAAATATAACCCTCTATCAGAAGAATATTACTTCTGTAATGATGGGGGATTATTTATGACCAATGAGATTAGTGAGTATGATTTCGATTCCTTACTCAATTGTACTGCTGATCTAATCAATTGTTTAGATTCGCTATTTGCCTGGAATTCACCCGATCTTTTTACTTGTCTTGAAGCCCATAAAGATTCTATTCCGTTTTGCTTTCAGACTGCAACAGAATGGACTTTCCTTTCCTCTGGTATCAATAACACAGAGTTTTACCGCATTGATGTAGCCAATAGTGACCCTGAGTATATCCTTGGCGGAAGCCAGGACAATGCTGTTTATTATAAATCGCCCAGTGGGTGGACTAATCATTTTGTCGGAGATGGTATGGATGTAATGATTCACCCCACTGATCCTGCAATTATCTATGGTTCTAATCAGAATGGGGTGTTAAATTTTTCTTTGGATGGTGGATTAAATGAATTTAATCGTCTTACCTCTGACATCATCGATGAAGGGGCTGTTTCCAGCTGGATTACTCCATTTGTCCTTAATGAACAAAACCCTTCCACAGTTTATGGAGGATATGAGGAAATCTATCGGTCAACAGACGGAGGCTTCAACTGGGAGTTGTACACCAATTTACTATCCTCTAATAGTAAACCCATAAGAGATTTAATCGTTCATCCAACTGATTCTAACTACATGGTAGTGTTGAAATCAGCTAACTTCTTTGGTTCCAACATATCGGGATTTGGAGAGGTCCATTACTCTCAAGACAACGGGCAAAGTTGGGATATCATTACAGGAGATTTACCAGATTTGGATGTCTTTTTCTCTTCGGTTTCTTTTGGTACTTCGCCCCAGCATATCATTTTAACCTGTGCAGGCTTTGAGGCAGACAAAAAGGTCTATCAAACCTTCAATGGCGGAGATGATTGGGAAAATATTTCTTTTGATTTACCCAATATTCCGGTCATCTGCAGCGACTTCCACATCGGATCAGCAGATAGTATCATTTACATCGGTACCTATTTTGGCATCTATTATACCAACCGAAATATGGATAGCTGGGAGCCCTACAATGAAGAATTACCGGAGATTATGATCCGGGACCTGGACATTCAATATGGTTCCAACAAAATTTATGCAGGCACCTATGGCCGAGGTATCTGGTATAACGATCTAGTGCCTCCTGAGGTTGTGAATACGGAAACGCCTGCTATTTATGATATGAATGTTAGCATTGTTCCAAACCCCAATACGGGTCAGTTTAATCTTCAATTAGAACAAGTTAGTTTACTGTCGGCTAACCTGGAAATTGTAGATGTCCTGGGACGTAAAGTATATGAACAACCGCTTAAATTTCAGGGACAACAACATGCGGAATTGCTCTCGCTGGATTTGCTCTCTGGTATATACTACCTTCGCTTGACAGATGGGAAATATTCCAATGTACAAAAGTTTGTGGTAAAATAATTAACATGTATACCGATGCCATGAGGCATCCATCACCTGGGTTTGGGCGAAGACGCCCAAACCACCATTTGTATTTCCTTACCTCGTTATGTCGTTACCCTTACCTCGTTATGTCGTTACCCTTGAACCGTTGTACCGTTGTACCCTTGAACCGTTGTACCGTTGTACCCTTGTACCGTTGTACCGCTGAACCGTTAAACCGTTAAACCGTTAAACCGTTATCCCCGTTAATCAAAATTAAACAACGCCTTCAACCGCGCCTGCAAAGCAGCGCCTTTCAATGATAAATTCAGCGGCTCGCCCTCATGGATACGAGGCTGAAAAAGTAAGACAAAATTATCGGCGATGATCTCGTCGGGATGAATGATGTAGTCGGTATTGTCGGTAATCTGATTGAAAAAGTCGTTTAGCTCTGTTGGCTCAATGGTGGAACCTCCCGTGGAGTCAGCCAAGACCAGCCACCCGTTCTCAGAAGGTTGAATTTCAAACAGGTCGAATTCAATGTAATCAAAAAAATTGGGTTGGGATGAATGGTAAGAATTAGCATTAGCATAGATGGCCGGAATAGCTTTGAGCATTTCTCCGGAGTCAGGTTGGAGTTCAATATAATAGCCCATATCGATCCCATCCGGATTGAGCAGGATCTTTCGGTCTAGGGGCTCCGGGAAAATCAAACTGTCCGTTAATTCCTGAAAACCGATCAATCCATATAGCGTATCTTTCAAAAGCGGATTGTAGCGATTGGCAATGTGTATCAATTCGTGGATCATCACATCCGTAAAATTACCTGTTTCCATTCCTGATAAAGCAGGCTGGGGAATAAGGATAATATTATCGCGGGTAAAATAAACCGAAGGCCCCAATAGCTCTCCTTTTAGTTTGATCAATTTAGTTGCTTCCGTAAACAGGGGAATATTCATCTTATCGGCATGGAAGTAGATGGTTTTGAATACTCCTTGAATATGGAGTTTTTCTTTATCGGTAAAATCTGATACCTCTTCTTGTAGCACCCTTTTATAAAGCTTCATTAGCGAATCTCTCGCAGGGACACCTCCCTCAACCGGTATTTTAAGCTGCAACAGCATGTCTAGCGGCCGCACCTTATCAAAATAGGCTTCCGTCTCATCTACCAGGATATCCCGGGCAGCCTGGGCGCTATCCAAAAATAAGAGCTGATGTTTTCTGGAAAGGGGAAACTGAGATTCAGGTGCCGGCGGCTGGCATTGTATCAAAAGCGTACACCCCAAACAAATAAGAATAAAACGAATTGAATCCATGATTTAAAAATTAACTATTTCTTTTAGTACATTTATGCTTCAAATGAAGTTGTTTAACGTTATTCGCTCTCAGACAAAACCGTTAAACAACTTCCATAAGGAAACAATCGAACAAAACATTCCAAAATTATTATTTTTCACGTACCTTAAAGAAAAAAAAGCTTATGAATAATCGAATTATGACCTTAGACGAATTTATAATCCGCCGACAGAAAGACTTTTCCTATGCTACTGGTGAATTGACAGGCCTTTTACGAGATATTGGCGTTGCTGCAAAAATCATTAACCGGGAGGTCAACCGGGCCGGATTGATCAATATTCTTGGCGTTGCAGGAGAAGAAAATCAATCGGGCGATAAGGTTCAGAAGCTGGATCTCTATGCCAACGACAAGCTCATCGACTGCCTTAAGAATAGCGGAGAATGCTGCGGGGTTGCTTCAGAAGAAAATGACGATTTTATTCCCTTCCCTTCCATAGAGTCCAAGAGTGCCAAATATGTAGTGATCTTTGACCCGCTTGACGGCTCTTCTAATATTGACGTGAATGTTTCGGTGGGAACGATCTTTGCCATTTACCGTCGAAAAAGTGATTCTTCAGAACCTTGCCAGTTGGAAGATTTCCTTCAGAAAGGAACGGAACTGGTAGCTGCAGGCTATGTCATTTTTGGTACTTCTACCATTTTGGTCTACACTACCGGCAGAGGCGTAAATGGCTTTACCCTTGATCCCAGCATCGGCGAATTTTGTCTGTCTCACCGCGATATTCAAATCCCGGATCGAGGAAAATACTACAGCGTAAACCAGGGATATTACCTCAAATTTGACGCAGAGATCAGGAGGTATATCGATTATTGCTCCGACCTGAACCTACGCCTCCGTTATATCGGCTCTATGGTCTCTGATATCCACCGGACCCTGTTTATGGGCGGAATTTTCTTGTATCCGAATACCCGCAAATTCCCCAGGGGCAAACTTCGATTATTATACGAATGCAACCCCATGGCCTTTATTGTAGAGCAGGCCGGCGGAAAAGCCATCACCTGTAACCTGGAGCGTATCCTCGAAATTGATCCGAAAGAACTGCACCAGCGAGACTCTATAGCTATCGGCTCTCCAGATATGGTAGAGGAATTCAGGGAGTTTGTACAGCGGTATAGTGCCATTTCGGTTGGGCAATGAGCAATGGGCCGCTAGCAGTTAACAGTTCTGGGAAAGGTTGGTGCAGCGCACCAACATCTTTGCAGCAAAAGGAAATAAATCCACGTTGCTGGTGCAGCGCACCATAATGGATGATTAGTGGCTCTATGCAAAGCACTCAACTACCGTGTGGTAAAATAAACGACACATAAATGCAGCGTCCTCCGCTGCTCACTGTTCACCGTTTACGGTTTACTTTATAACCATTTTACCCGTGCCAAGAACCGCCTTTCTATCCGTTACCTGATAGTAATAGATACCCGCTGGAAGGTCGCCTTTATGAAATTGGAAGCGACTATCTGTTTCTAACGATTCATGTACTTGGCTACCCATGGTATTATAAATTTGAAGTTGTACGGCCTGACCAGGTGTTTTATTCGCTACTTCGAAAATCGTAAAATCTTGCATTGGATTGGGATAGACCCTGACTTGTTGCTCTTTGATTGGTTCGGGCCGGATACTGGTGAGCTCATCGACCAGGGTCGTCAGCACCGTATTCGTTACCACTGCCGGGTTAAAATCAAAGTAGATATGACAGGTATTTAAAATGGCTGTCTGGTCAGTTACCCCTTCAATAGGCTCAATGGAGAATTTGACAAAGCCGTGGCTTTCCGGTTCGTTAGTAGTACTATCCGGAAGGTTAATATCATCGAAATAGAAGGCCAGATTGCGATCATAAAGCTGCACTTTCACATCATGGCTGGCTCCAATCAATTCAAAAGTTGAAGGATCCAGGAAATTGGAAAGGGTATCTTCTAACCATACATTAAAGGCCGTAAAATTACCCGTATTTTGAAAACGCAACAAATAGGTCAGCCGGGCCCCTTCGATAAGTACCTCCTTATTTGGACCTACCCCTGGCGGATCAACGCCTTTGTCATTAGGATCCCAGGAGGCCAATACCAACTCCACCAGCGTATCAACATTGTTGGTTAGGTCTGCATCGGAGCCATCGGGTACGACTTCAAGTGTAGATACTAACGGCGTATTAGGCGGAACGACCGGAACGTTCACACTCAGATTTATAGTAGCTGTTTCAAACGGTTGTAGACTGGAATAGTCCCAAATAATTGTTTGTCCATTTACATTGGTCGGCGCAGGGGTTGCTGTACCTGGCAAGAATACCAGACCCGGATCGAGTTGCAAAACAACTTCACCATCAGAATCGATGGTTCCCAGGTTACCATAGTTAATCCACATATTGGCATCAAAGCCGGCGATGAAGCCATCGGAAGTCAGATGGCCGTAATCATCCACTACAGAGCCTGTTCCAGTGAGACCAAAGTCAAGGTCATCAGCGGTCTCCCCTAGCGCAGGATTTACAGAATAAGTGACTGGAACGGAGGTTTGCGTGTAATTAGGTGGCACTTGAACTTCTACAGTGTAAGCCCCTGGAAGTACAGGAACACTATAGGTGCCATCGCCCTGGGTGAGTACAGAAATATTCCCCGGTTCAATATTGATTTGGCGATTGGGAAGGCCAACTTCACCAGGATCTTGCGTCCCATTGCCATTCTCATCGTTATAAACTATTCCTTCCAAGAAAGCTCCACAGGAGATATGGAAACTTTCAACCAATGGTTGCGCTAAATAGCAATCAATGCTGCCATTTACCGTATAAAAATCATTGCAAGCGATACCAGGAGGAATCGAAAATTCTACTAACGCTTCGGTTTCGCTAATGGGAGTTACCTGGTTATCAAAAGCAAAAATAGTATTCGAGCCCTGAGATAACCAAATAGTATTGGAGCCGGCGGTAAAATCAATATATTGCCCGGAGACAGTAACTTCCAGTGTTTGTCCAATTACTGCCTCGGCAGGATCAACATCTGTAATTTGGTGGCATCCCACATAAAAATAGTCGGAGAGTTGCAGGAGACCATCTACTGAATTTTCCACTTCAACGTCGATAAAATTATCACAAACATCTGTCAAAAACAATCCTGCATCCAGCAAAGTAACAAGCGTTTCATCGTCAAGAACTAAGGGAGTCGGGTTCTCATAGATGATATTTCCATCAATTTTTAGTGTAATTGTATTACTACCTTGAGTAAAATTGGTGTTGCTGCCGGAAATATAAATTTGAGTATTCGCGCAAAGGGATGCTAAAATTGAATCCGGACTAACCGAAACCAGTTCCTGAGCAGATAAGGAAAGCGAGAAAAAAACTGAAAAAAGAACTAGAAATCCAATGCCAATAGGCGTTTGGAGAAGAGCAAACAAATGAGATAATCTGCTGTTATTTTTCTCGAAGAGAAAAGTGAGGCTTATGACCAGTACGGTCAACCCTAAAAATAATGCCCGGGGTAGCGTTACCAGATCAATGAGTTGATTATATTGCAAGAGAGGTAAGATCAATAGAAAGATCAACAGACTGCCAAAGGCGATCTTTTCCAGGTTATTTAGCGATTGGAAGAACCGAATTATATTCATTAGTAAAATGAAGAGTTAAGCATGAAGAATTAAACAAAAATAAATGAAAAAACAAATTGCAACTATTTTCATAACCCTCTCAATTATTGCTATGTCATTCAGTCAGGAAACAAAACCTAAGATAATATACGTTTATGATGCCCTTTGCGGTTGGTGCTATGGATTTTCGCCAGTGATGGTCGAAGTGTATAATAAGTATAAAACCCGTATCGATTTCGAGGTAGTCAGTGGGGGCATGGTCACTGGGGAGCGGGTGGGCCCTATCGGTGAAGTGGCCGGTTATATCAAGCAAGCTTACAAAACTGTTGAAGACATGACCGGAATTGAGTTTGGCGAAGCTTTTCTGGAAGACATACTGGAAGAAGGAAGTTCTGTTTTTAGTAGCGTAGAACCTTCTATCGCCCTTTCGGTATTTAAAATGTACCAACCCGAAAATGCGGTACTTTTTGCCCATGCTCTACAAAAAGCCGTGTACAAAGACGGCATTCACCCAACATCTTTAGAAGCTTATCGTCCTTATGTAGAAAAGTTTGATCTTGATCCCGAAGCCTTCATCCAAAAAATGAAAGAAGATAAAGCGGTTGAAGCGACCAATGAAGATTTTCAGCGAACCGCACAATTCGGAGTGACCGGCTTCCCGACGGTGTTTGTAGAAAAAAACGGAGAACTTTATGTGCTTACCCGCGGATATACCGACCTGGAGACGATGATTGAACGGGTGGAATCGGTATTGGAGTAAGATCCATGCCAGAGGCATTCTTCAATGCTGTTCAGGACGCAGACGTCCTGAAGCGCATTGGTCAATAAAAATAAACAAATCTACCCGTGGAGGTGCCAGTCGCTATGCGCCTGGTCAATTGGCCCCCTAAATTTGGCTACGGAGGTTGTAATCGCTACGCGCTTACCTGAAAAACAAGGACACCTTCTCCGATGGGAATTGAACTTGTACAATTAGCATACCAAGCTAGGCGCTTACCTGAAAAATATCGACACCTTCTCCGATGGGAATTGAACTTCTACTGGCTACATAGCTTGTAATCGCTACGCGCTTACCTGAAAAACAAGGACACCTTCTCCGATGGGAATTGAACTTGTATAATTAGCATATCAAGCTACGCGCTTACCTGAAAAATATCGACACCCTCTCCGAAACGAATTGAACTTATGCAATAGATAGGTTATCAAGCTTTAAGCTTACTTGAAAACAATGGCCTCTTATCCGAATCTGTTTTGACCTTCGAAAGTTAAATGTTAACGGGAGGTTCGGGCGTTTATGTTTGATAACCAATATTTTAAAAATTGTTTCTCTTGCCAACGCTCGCCTTTTATTCCTAAAAGCCTGACTACCCAAAGGTAGTGAGGGCCAACGCTCCAATTTTTTAGGTGCGGGCTGATTTCCCCTACCTTCAGTAGGCAGGCTTTCAGGGACCAAGGGCGCGGGAGGCTTTTTTTATTTTTATTAAAGTCGAACCTCACGTTATCTTTATTAAGAACCTCACATTACACATTACATATTCCTCATTGCACATTCCTCATTGCACATTCCTCATTGCATATGATGATGATCATGATGATGTGCTCCTGCCCCCAGTTTAAATGACTTGACTTTCATCACTTCGGCGTTTTCGTTTCCTTCGACGACTTTGTACAATGTATTCATTTCAAGCCCCTTGAGTATAGTCTCTGAATCTTCGACGGGCCAGGTAATCTTTATTTCCTCAAGCGTGGTCATTTGGCCCAGCCCCATTTCTACCCGGAGGCTGGAGGCCCCGAAACTGGCACCGGAGTTAACGGTTTTATGGAAGATCAGGGTATTTCCGGAACCATCTGTTCCAGTGACTTGGATGCGTGCTCCGATAGCACTCTTGTTGGATTGAGTACCCTCCAGTTTGAGCTGTATCCAATTATTGTTATTGCCTGGGTTTTCAAAAAGTGCGTTCATAAAGTTATCGCCGGCATAGGAGCCTCCCAGTACGACATACATATCCTGGTCTCCGTCATTGTCCAGATCGCCAAGGCCTACGCCATGCCCCTTTTGTATATGGCCCGTCTTGGTAGCGGTCGTCACGTCCTGAAAGGCTTTTCCTTGATTATTGCGAAACATCCGGTTGGGAAAGACCGCTCTGAAATCGGGTGTACCATTGGCGGCGTAGAAGTCGTCGTACCCGTCATTATCAATATCGTCAAAATTACAGCCCATGGTATATAAAACAGTTTTAAGATTGGCCTTTTCCGAGACATTCGAAAAGGTGCCGTCTCCATTATTTTTGTACAGTACTGGATATTCCGTATCGACCGTATTGCCCAGGTAGTCACTGGCTACTTTCCCGGAAGCAGTGGTAAAATCGCGGATGTCAAAAGTGCTGACAAATAGGTCCTGATAGCCATCATTATTATAATCCCAAAACCAACAAGGAAAGCTGAATTGAGGTAATATTACCCCCGCTTCTTTAGTTTTGTCGACAAACTGATAATCCTTTTCTTTCCCCTGGTTTTCAAAAAGGAAGTTTCTTCCGGTTAGATTGGAAATAAACAGATCTATATTGCCGTCATTATTATAATCACCCCACATGCAACCCTTAACGAAGGCATCGAAGACAATGCCATGTTTGGCAGCAGCTTCAGTAAACGTGCCGTCGCCATTGTTAACAAATAACTCGCCGGGATGCTTTTTCTTTTGAGAAGACTCATTCCCGATAAACAGATCTACCCATCCATCATTATTAAAATCACCCCAAGATGCGGACTGCGTAGGGTGCAAGGAAAAAATACCCGAAGATTTTGTAACATCCGAAAAGGTATCGTTGCCGTTATTGCGCAGTAAAGAGTTGGGGTGATCCCCCGATTCGCCCAGCCATGCACCTCGCAGGATGAGTATATCCACATAGCCGTCGTTATTGTAATCAGCCTGTATCGTATTCAGTCCGCTTACGATCCCTGTTAGTCCGGCTGCTTCTGTTTGATCGGAAAACTTGCCATTACCTTCATTGACAAAATAGTGCATCTGATCGGAGAGCCCGTAGGAAGTAGCTACAATATCGAGCAACCCGTCATTATTAAAATCATCGATTATGCAGCCTCCGGAGATATCGTTAACGGCAACGCCGGCTCCCATCCCCTGATCGACAAATTCGGGCATCTCATAATCAGAAGCAAAGACTTTCTCAGGTAGCAAATGCTGGGCAGGCACCCCATCGGGGTAAGTACCGAGGGTCATATGCGCCAGGTTGTAGAGCCATTTACTCTGGAGGTCATCTGGGTAATTGGTCAGGATATCTTCATAAATAGCCATTGCTTTTTCGGAGCCTGTGCGCATTTTATGTTCAGCGGACGGATCGAGGGGGAGGATACAGGAGTAGCGATTGTGATAATTGACGCAATTTTCGATCTCTCCTTTGCGCAGGTAGGCAATGGCCAAGAGGTCTTTAAGTTGCTTAACCACATTTTCGGGTAGCCGAAACTGCTTTTGTTCTAGCGGTTTGGTAAGGCTTTCGAGGTACTCGATGCTTCGGTCGAAATTCCCGGCATTTAGCCATTGGAGAGCTGTTTGAAAAGTGAGTTGTATCTTCTGACCCGGCTGGCTAGCTTGTTGGAGTTGTTGTTCGTAAAACCTGGCCAGCGTTTCATTCTGGTGCCACATCAAATTCGGATCCGGATTGCTGGCAATTTCTTTCAGCAGGTCGACCATCTCCTTGGTTTCAGCGTCATCTCCTTTTTGAGTGGAAGTTGTAGAGGGTTGTCCGGAGGTCCCCTCACCATTACAAGCTATCATGAATAGAGAAACAGAGCATATTAAAATAATAAATAGGCGCATTGTATAGTCATTTTTGTGAAGCAAAAGTAAGAAAAAGTTGGTATTGAACAGTGAACGGCAACTAATTAGAAAAGTTGAAATATAACAGCATAAGTAGGCTTTAAAAAAATTTTTTTCTAAATTAATTCCTTTTACTTTTGGGTACACTTATCAAAAAACGGGTACTAACCTATGAAAACAGAGACTTGGACCGACCAAAAGATCATCGAGGCCCTGAATGGTACGTCAACAGAACGTAACCAGGCTTTACGTTAGGTATTTGAAAAGATGGACTGGAAAGGCATGGTGATCGGCTATATTTTACAAAGAGGAGGCCTTAAAGCCGATGCTGAAGAAATAGCCTTGGATACATTAGTATATTTTGATCGAAATATCCGGAATGGCCGGTTCAAAGAAGATAGTACCCTTAAAACCTATTTCTTTTCCATCGCTAAATTACAATGGTTTAAGTTTTCCAAACGGAAAAAAACATTGGACGAACTGAATCTTCAACACCACGATCAACTGGAATCCAGTATTGAAAATTATATGATCACAAAGGACAAGGTTCGTTTTTTAAAATCTATTTTGGGCCATTTCGGAGAAAAGTGTAAGCAGCTTTTTATGCTCAAACAACGTGGCTATTCAAATGAAGATATGGCTCGCGAATTAAATTACACCAATGCGGACATGGCCAAAAAAGCCTTGTATCGTTGTCGAAAAAAGTTTAGAGAAAACCTGGGCGACATTCCTGGCTGGAAAATGCTTTATTCTTGATTTTAAGCCTATTCAATCGTCTCAAAAATCGCATGCATGGAATTGAACGAAAACATACAAAATAAAATTGATCAATACGTTCGGGGCGATATGTCCGAATCGGAAACTTCCCGCTTCGAACAGGAAATAAAACAAGATTCGGACCTTCAAGAGGCAGTGGCAGTTGCCCGCTTCGAAATGGATGCCATGGAATATCTCCTCGAAGAAGACCTTCGCAGAGAAGCAGCTGATTGGGAAAATAATCCGTCACCTGAGGAAAATCAAAATGATCCTTCCGGGAATAACTACTTACAATGGGGATTTGGGTTTGTGCTGGTTTTGGTGCTTGCCGGTTTAGCTTATTTTCACCTCAATCAGGAATCTTCCCCGACAGATGCTCCCACGCAACAGCAGGAGCCGCCACCGCCTAATGAGCCTATCGCAGAAGAAGATGATTTACCCGGTCAACAAGAAATACTTCCGGAAGACGAAACCATTGATGCCATCCCTAATCCAAATACTGATCAAGAGGAAAAACCTGCTGACACCAATTATGAAGAATTGGCTAACTACATAAAAAATGAAGCCTACCAACTCCCGGGGTATCTTTCAAACTTGAAAAGCTTCGGGGCAGATGGGCCTGATAATGCATTAAGCAGAGGAATAAAGGCTTTTGGAAGTGGAGCATACCAATCAGCCATCCGGGAATTGGAAGGCATTGATCCGTCGAGCGATCTATATGCCTCTGTATCTTCCATTTTACCTCATGCCTACTTTAAAGGCGGTGAATATGAGAAAGCCGCCCGGCAATTTAAAGAAAAAATGGATGCCGATCCCCAATTCCAGGATGAACCTCAATGGTATTATTTACTCTCCCTGGCTATGGATTACTCCAAAAACAAGGAGACTGTAGATATCTTACTCCGGCAAATTACCGAAGATAACCTTCATGGCTTTAACAAGCAAGCCTTAGCATTAAAAGCGGAGATCAAAAAGATCAAATAAGGCAACGATATTATGCCTTAAAAATACCGCGTCTTTTCAGATTGTAAACCGTAACGACCATCAATGTTAGAATGGTCAGTGCAAAGATAAACAAGCCCCACTCCGACATCGTTGGAATATCTTCAGTTGGTGGAGGAGGTGGTCCAGCAGTAAACGAATCGCCCTTTAGGATTACCCCTGAATCTAAAGCACAGTCACCGGCATCGGCAATAGCAAGCTTAAGGGTATAGGTTTCGCCTGGAACGATATTAGCTGAAGCCATAAAAACATCGGTAAATCCATCGTATTGCGTTTCGTTTGTTACGACTCCGTCATTAAAGTCATTAGAAGTATAAAAGCCGGAATTATCGACTCCATCGCAATCTTGCGGACCAACATTGTTGATGCTTACCGGATCACTTGTACCGGGGACAAGAGCAATATTAGCGGTGTTGTAATTGCCACCGGCGGGGTTTGGTCCGGAAAGAAAGAATCCGAAAGGGTCATTGAAACTTGAACAGAAAAATTCATTATACTCATCTGAAGCAAATTGGTATTCAAAAGTAAATTCATCCTCATTGGTAGTAAACTCTATTTCGAGAATGCAGGCATCACAGGTAGAAACCCCACCAATGAGGTTTTCAAGGTCTGAATCTCCAGAACCACCAAAGGATCCGGTTACACCATCCTCATCATTTGGCCCAAGAGCATTGATTGCTAACCCGCTGGTCAGGATAATCCCCTCATCTACTCCCAGATCAATAGCTCCGGAAAACGTTCCGGCACCATCGGTAGGGCAGGTTAATGTAGCGTTAATAATTGTGATACCGTCTCCCGTCAAAGCGTCCGCCAGGTCATTAGCGCTATTATTAGGGGTGACGCTAAATTGAGCAAAGCTCGAAGAAGAAAAAATAATAACTATAAAAAGTGATAAAAGGGTGTTTAAATATTTCATAGGAACAAATTAGAAATTTTTTAAATAGGAATTAGTTCATTTGAAGGGCCATCTTGGTTCGGGTTACCTTTTTGGCTAGATGCTGGTTCCATTCTGCAACCGTCATACCACTGCCCCCCATAGGATCAGGATTAACAATCTGGATGCTTACGGTCTCAGCGCCAAAATCGACAGTAAATTTTATGGCCATATCATTCATCATGTTGAAAAATGATTGAAACTCATTCTGGTCTGTGATATTCAGATTACTGATGTCCGCAACATAATCGGTATCCAGAGGTTCATTTACATCCAGCGTGGTAGTGTAGTCCTCCTCAATGGTCGCCGTACTTTGGGCAGATATACTTCCTGTAATTGCCAAAGCAACAACGCAGCACAATAGGTAGTTAATAAATTTCATTTTTTAGCTATTTGTTTGTTTAAGAAAATAGTTTGTCTATTAGGGGAAAACTAATTTATATCTTAAGCTATTCTACCCCAACTTATACGATGGAATAGCGTCTTTGATTCAATAGTTTAAAAGACCGATCAGACTCATTCAGGTCAAATTAGTTTTGAACTGAAGATTTTTTTGAGATGAAAACAGCTTGGGAAGAACTAAAATTTATGTAAAGATATGAATTTTTTATAGAAGTTTCACTTACGTAGCGTGTTTTTTTGATTTGAGCATTGATTTTTTGGCTGGTAGAAGCATGCCAGAGGCATGCGGAAGGTCGGGTCAGGGCGAAGACGTCCGGATCAGTAGAAGAAGCATGCCAGAGGCATGCGGAAGGTCGGTCAGGACGAGGACGTCCTGACCAGCAGATAAGACGAAGACGTCCTGACCAGCAACAGGACGAGGACGTCCTAATCAATTTTAGGTTATTTTTTTACGTAAAACGGTATATTGGCATGGGCAGCATGGTTATGTCCATCGAAGGCATAGACAAAAAGGCGGTATGCACCTGGCTTTTGGGGAGCTGTCATATCCACCGTTGGTCCTTCTCCGTTGACTAAACCGGGAATGCTTTCGGGCTCCGATTCGTAATCACCACCATCGCCGAGGTCGGTGCTTTCGGGCTTTACTTCCCATTTGTAAGTGATGGGGTCTTGATCGGGATCACTTACGTTCACTACGGCTTTATAAGCTGCTCCGGCATTTACGTATACACTTTCATAAGCCGTTTTTCCGTCCAACAGTAAGGTATCCAGTTGGGGTGTGCGGTTATCAGGCCACTCGCCATTCCAGATGTAGTGCATAGCATCGACCGATTCGGTTTCTTCGCCAGATTCGAGAAAAATACCATACCAGGTTGGCGTCCGTTCTTGTTTTTGTCCCCACAGGAAAACATAAGAGCCTACGCACTTATCTTTGTAAGGCTCTATGCTGGTTTTGTAGCGTTCCAGGTAGAGATCAGCCTTTTTACTGCTATTATTTTCGATGGGTATCCCCCAGGCGGTAGTATCGATTTCCCAGTGTCCTGTTGCTCCCCATTCCGTAACAACATATGCTCCTTCCCATCCGGCGTCTTTAATACGTTTTTGAAGGTTGATAATATCTCCATACATCTGAATACCGATGAGATCCAGATCAGTCGCTCTAGCCTTGAGATCGTCGGCCAGTTTTTTATCGATTCCTGCCAGGGTGGTGAGGGTCAGGTGATTGGGATCTACTTCGTGTATGTATTTAGAAATTTGATTCACGGCATCCCATACTTTGGGATTAGTAGCCCGTAGGTTCAGTTCATTCCCGATAGACCAGATGATCAGGGCGGGGTGGTCTTTGTAGAGTTGAATTTCATTTTTAATACGCTCGAGCTGCTCAGCTACAGCCGCTTCGTTGTTATAATCAAACCCATGGCGTTCGCAAGCCACTTCAATGCCCATCGTCACATACAGGCCATTCTTTTGGGCCCGGTCGAGCACTTCTTTTCCGGTAGATTGTCCGTTATCGGTACGCCAGGTGCGGAAGGAATTACCCCCATGTTCGGCCAGCGCTTCCACATTGCCAAACTCCAGTCCGGCTCCGTCTATCCAGAAAGGTTCGCCATTGAGATAAAGTTGGTAGGCGCCGTTTTCATTCTTCAACTCCATTTTTGTGGGTTGGTCGGCAGTTGTTTGGTCAGTAGTAGAGGTTTGGCAGCTAAATACAAGCCATACGAGTAGAAATAAGTATACATTTTTAGACACGATAAACATTTTTTGAGTTAAAAAATTGCTTTTATTTTGAAAAAATCAATTATTGCAAAATAATAAAAGGCTATAAGTAAATATTACATCATTATTACATCTAAGTAGATCACATGGTTCGGTTGATACATCAAAGGTACATCAGGAATTAGGAATTAGGGGGTAGGAAATAGGAAGTAGAAAGTGAAAAGTGGAAAGTAGGAAGGGGAAAGGGGAAAGCCTGTTGAGTTGTTGAGAAAATATGAAATATGAAGTTTGAAAAAGGAAATTATCAACCCACCATTTTAATGGTGGGGCAAACCAAAAAATACCCAAGTGTAAACGTTTTTGCCTGGCCATTCGGGGAAAAGGTTGAAAACACAAGGAGAGAGGCTATTGTCTCGTCCCACCGTTAAAACAGTGGGTTGATAAGAGGTTTGACAAGTAAGTAATGAGAAAACATAAAGATTGATTTCCAAAGCTTGACAAAAAAGGTAGATAATAGTAGGGATTAGGGGGTAGAAAGTGGAAAGTCTGCCCCCCCTTTGCTTGGTGCAGCGCACCAACATCTTGGTAACGTCGGACAATGATCGATCACGAATGGTGCAGCGCACCTTTCGCTGAAGAACTGGAAGAAGGATATGCAATACTGATTTCGGAAGGAATATTTTTTCCAATCTTCGGTTTACCCGTTCCAAGTTGATGGATCCATTTATCGTGTTTTTCCTTATCTCCGTTAAAATACCAAATATCCATATCTTTCGAATAATGAAAGGTTCCTTTGTGGTATACCCTTCCCAAAATTTTCTCTGGTAGGTTGTTCCTTAGTTGGGACCTATAATCAGTTATTAGTCTGGATATTTTTCCGGGGTTTGAAATTTTTTTTAGCATTATTAATGATTGGTGGTTTCTTGAAAAGAAATAATAAAAAAGGTGATAACGGAATTTACACCGGTAACCATCGATCCTTTTTTTGATTTAAGAATGAAACTATTATTTATAACTTCAAAAATCAAATTATTAGGGCAAATTCAAAATGTTTTCAAGAATTTGATCAGGCATGGTCCGATGCATGTGGTTGGGCCGAACACGCAGAAGCATTAGTAGACTTAGTAAGTTGTTTAAAAGGCGCTTTAGGTTTCAGTACCTTCCCAATTGATTTGACAGGTAATGAAGTCAACTATCCACTCTCTTTAGTTGATCATGTTAGAGCAATTGACCTATTAAACCAATTTACACTAGAAAGAAGGGCAGAATTTGTTCCGCTCAAAAGGTTGATCAAGTAAATTTTCCTGTAATTTAATTAAGAAAGCTGATCCGTATTTTTGATCGACACGAAGGGATTAGCCTTAAAAAGAACCTAAGAAAGGAAAAAAATAAACCCTTGAAGACTTTAATCTTACAAGGGTTTATTTCTTTAAAATCAATGATCTCAAGACCCACTACTCAAGACTCAAATTTGTGGAGCCGGAGGGAGTCGAACCCTCGTCCAGACAAAGCACCAAAAGGCTTTCTACATGCTTAGTCACTTGTCAAATTTTTCGAGAATGTGGAAGGTCCAGTCACCCACCATTACACATTCCTTAGCCCCTGAATTTCGCGGAGTGATCGAGACAGGTCACCCAGCTAGCCTGCGGGTTGGTTGATATGCGGCACGTTGTGTAACAGGCGTCAAACGTACGGCACAAAAGCATTATAATCCCTTGGATTACGCTGCTAAAGCATAGCTATTATTGCCATGTAAAAAGTGTTGATCATTATTTGTTAACGGAGTAAACAACCATGCTCCGACATGCTTACCAATCAGAAATCTTTCCTGTCGATTCCAGTCGGCCCCAAATTTCAATGAATAATTAGTAGTTAGTAGTTTGCTACTTATTAAAAACAAACAAAGATAATAATCTTAAGTTTATTCTTTCCACTTTCCACTGGCATAAACTGATTTGATGGGAAGAAAGTTCCGGGGAACGCTGCAACAGTTTAGCGGTGCAGCGGTTCACTGATGCAAGAGCGTATTCAAAATTATCCCATCAGTAAATATTAACTATCCTACAATAGTTGAACCGCCCCCCGTACCATTATACTGTTGTACCATTATACTGCTGTACCGTCAGATTGTGCAAAAACTCACTGTGAACATTGATGAGCGATGTCAGT
>CAZHOV010000052.1:0-32137 GCA_964534315.1 uncultured Saprospiraceae bacterium
TCTATGGATGATATATCACCGGGATGAATCCCTTTTTCATCGAATCGTTTTTTATAAAAAGGGACATGGGTATAGATGCGGTTAAGCATTTGAGTAAGGCGCTCGCTCTGTAGCTTGCGCAGGTTTTCCAGCGGCATGGATTCGATAGTAGGGTTGTACATAGGTTGGTTTTTGCTACTAGATATGTTTTTTTGAGGAATCAAAAAAGGATTTTTGTCAGTTTAAAAGAAAAAGAGGATAGGTGCGGCCGCACCTATCCTCTTTTTCTTTTAAACTGATAAGTAGTTAATAGTTACTTCTTCTCCTCAAAATCCAACGATACTGAATTGATACAATATCGGAGCCCCGTCGGCTTTGGCCCGTCTCTGAACACATGCCCAAGATGGCCGTCACATCGGCCACAGACCACTTCTGTACGGACCATACCGTAACTTCTATCTTCAATATTTTTTACATGATTAGGATGGATAGGCTCGTAATAACTGGGCCAGCCAGTACCAGATTTGAACTTGGTACCCGATTCAAAAAGAGGTAGATCACAGGCAGCGCAGGTGTAGATGCCTTTGCCTTTATGATCCCATAGGTCACCGGTGAAGGCGCGTTCGGTACCTGCTTTTCTTAATACATAAAATTCCTGGTCGGTGAGTTCTTTTTTCCATTCTTCTACTGGCTTTTCGATGCGGTAAATGGTGTCATTATTTATTCCAATAAAGAAATTAGGTTCTTGCATCTCCATAGCGGTCTGCTTAGCTTTCTCTTCCTGTTGGGCAGGAGTGGTTTGCTGACAGCCTACTTGTAGGGCTGAAATGATGGTGATGGTAAATATGATGAAGCGTTTAATGATCATTATTTTATGAATTGTTTATTTGTTGGGGAGATTAACATTTGAATGTATTTGAAATATTTTAACATCCTTTTTGTTTCCTTTTCCTTTTTTCTTGTTCTTTTATCACAGGATGGAACGCAGATCGAGTGGATTTATCGGATTTTCGCAGATTTTACAACTTTCCTACTTCCCTATTTTCCTACTTTCCTGTTTTCTTATTTTCCTACTTCCCTATTTCCTACTTTCTTATTTCCTGTTTTCCTATTTTCTTATTTCCTGTTTTCCTACTTTCCTACTTCCCTATTTCCTATTTTCCTATTTTCCTACTTCCCTATTTCCTATTTTCCTACTTTCCTACTTTCCTACTTCCTCCTCTTTGGCGCATTCCACTCTTCTTTTTCTGCAAACTCGACGATGAATTTGGCCATGCGCATGATGGATAAAAACACCAGGTACCCAAACCCGACAACGATAAAGATCCAGCTGTAAGAACCTGCGTTGTAAATGGGTATGGAAGAAAACAGCCATGCCAGAATTCCCGATATTAACGCCAGTCCCGCAAAACTTAGCATAGACTTTCCCCAATATCGATTCATATCGTCGGCCATGAGACTAAAGACACTGTTAAATACCGCAAAGAACAACATAAAAGAAGCAGCTGTAAGCCAGGCGAACCGGTCGCCCATATCAATGATTCCAGTTTGTTTGATGATAAAGCCGCCGATCATCACCACGATAGATAGGGAGATGACGATTCCCGCTTGCTTGAGGGGGTGTAGGGATTGATATAGGGTAGAATTTGACATAACTTTTTTTGTATTGAGTATTGAGAAAGTTTCTCGCAGAGCCGCAAAGTTCGCTAAGGAAGAAGCTTACCTTTACGAAAGCAAAAGTCTTAGCGAACTTTGCGCCTTTGCGAGATATAACAGGTCAGTATTCTTTATGTTTACACAATTTTGCCATATAAGTCGTACTCCAGGGCATCGGTGATGAGTACATGGGCAAAATCGCCTACCCGGGCGTAGTTTTCTGCGGCGGGAACGAGCACTTCGTTATCAACTTCAGGGGAGTCGCCTTCAGTTCTGCCGACAAAAAAGCCGCTTTCTTTGCGGTCGAACAACACCTTTTGCGTAGTGCCGATCAGCGTTCTGTTCTTTTCGAAAGAGATATCTTGCTGGATTTCCATCAGTCGGTTGGATCTGGACATTTTGACTTCGGCAGGTACGTTATCTTCCTGTCCGTGGGCTATCGTACTTTCTTCGTGGGAATACTGAAACACCCCTAACCGATCGAATTTAATATCCCTTACGAATTGACATAGTTGCTCGAATTGTTCTTCCGTCTCATTGGGAAATCCTACTAGCATAGTAGTTCTAAGAGTGAGATCTGGAATTTTTTTGCGGGCGTAATCGATCAAGTCGCGGGTTTCCTGCTGGGTAATCTGCCGGCGCATATTTTTTAGCACCTCATCACTTGCATGTTGCAGGGGCATATCGAGGTAATTACAGATCTCCTTTCGCTCGGCCATGACATCAAATATTTCCCTCGGAAACTTGGAAGGATACGCATAATGCAAGCGGATCCATTCGATCCCGTCGACATCAGCAAGTGCGTGAAGCAACTCAGGCAAGGCTCTTTTTTTGTAGATATCCAGGCCATAGTAGGTTAATTCCTGGGCAATGAGCATCAATTCTTTCACTCCGTTAGCGGCCAGATTTTTTGCTTCCCGTACCAGCGCTTCTATGGGTTGGGATATGTGCTTTCCACGCATTAGGGGAATTGCACAAAAGGCACAGGTGCGGTTACAGCCTTCTGATATTTTAAGATAGGCAAAGTGGTTGGGAGTCGTGATGACCCGCTCACCGATCAGCTCGTGTTTATAATCTGCTTCCAGCCGGTTGAGCAAGGCAGGTAATTCGAGGGTACCAAAGTAGGCATCCACTTCCGGGATCTCCTCCTCCAGGTCTTCGCGATATCGCTGAGACAAGCAGCCCGTGACATACAACTTATTGATAGCGCCCTGTTCTTTTTCATTCACATAGTGCAGAATGGTGTCAACCGATTCCTCTTTTGCCCGGTCGATAAATCCGCACGTATTGACAATAACAATATCCGCAGCCTGGTCTTCCTCCGGCAGTACTTCAAAGGCATTTCCCCGCAATTGGGTGATCAGGTTTTCCGAATCGACCAGATTCTTGGAACAACCAAGGGTTACCACCTTCACTTTTTCCTGCCGTATACTCTTTGTCTTCATTAAAATAATTGATTTAGTTGATTCGAGCTTACCTAAACTGCAAAATTACAGTTTATTTTTGTTCATTTACAGTTCAACCGTTGTTCATTTTGATTTACTTTCTCCTAAACAATAAGAAATAGGGATTGGTTTGATCCGTTATTACTGGTAAACTAAAAATCGCTGATATGAAAAACCGTTTCTTACTATTCTTCCTGCTTTTTTCCTTTTCCTTTTCGTTTAGCCAGGTGGGTGTTTCGGGATTTTATACACTAACCGATGCACCGGAGTGGGAAGCATCCGTTCTGTCTCAGTATTTTGATAATGCCATCGAAATGGAGAATAATGATTTTTATAAAGAAGGGTTTAAAGTAGGCATTGATTATTGGTTCCGGTTAAAAAAGTTGAGATTTGAATTTCTTCCGGAGCTTAACTATTCCAGATACACCAGTTACCTGGGATTTAATGATCCAGAAGAACATCAATATCAATCGAATATTTTAGGATTTCAATTCAATACTAACATCTACTTATTTGATCTTACCGGTGATTGTGATTGCCCTACCTTTTCAAAAACAGACCCCATTTTTAAGAAGGGCTTTTTTGTTCAGCTCAGTCCGGGGGTGGCGTATTTAAATAATCGCTTTTCCGGTACCCGCCTTGATGAAAAAGAAAATGCCATTGCTTTTTACGCCGGCATAGGAGTTGGTCTGGATTTGGGCATTTCCGACTTTCTAACGCTTACCCCTATTGTTCGTATTTCCAGAACCTTTAATGCCAATTGGAAAAATATTGATGAATATGCCTCTATAGATCCAAACCCGACCTTAGTAGATGGTTTTTCTAACCAGGAAAACCTTTCCAACTTTAACTCCATTGAACTGGGATTGAGAATTGGACTTCGGTTTGATGAAATGGGTAAGCGATACTGAATTTTTTAACTTATCGATGATTGCATCTTCATTAAGTTGTTAAATCTAATCCCTACAGGATGGAACACGGATCGAACGGATTTAGCGGATTCTCGCGGATTTTTTCTGATTCTCTTACTGGTATTATTGGTTTGTAGGCCATTAACCATTTCGGGCAGAGCTCACTCACGTCTTGGGGCTTCGGGTTTCCGCCATTTCCAATATCTTTTCAAATGCTTGCTTTTCGACCGGCATTACAGACAGGCGGCTGTTTTTAACCAGTGCCAGGTTGGTTAATTCGGGAGTTTGTTTGATTTCTTTTAGGGATACGTATCTATTTAATGGTTTCACCGGCTCCAGGTCTACTACTGACCAATCGCCCTTTTCTGCCGTCGGATCCGGGTAATGTTCTTTAATCACCTTTGCAATACCAACCACTTCTAGACCTTGCCTACTGTGGTAATATAAGACCAAATCTCCTGTTTTCATCAATCTTAAATTGTTGCGAGCCGCATAATTGCGGATGCCGTCCCACATGGTTTTTCCTTCTGCTACCAGGTCATCGTAGCTGTAGGCATCCGGTTCGGATTTTACCAACCAGTAATTCATCGTTAAAATTTGAGTTGTTTGAAAAATTCCCAGGTCACAACTCCCAGGCAAACGGCAATATTGAGGGAGTGTTTGGTGCCAAATTGAGGGACTTCGATGGCTTGTTCTACAACCTCAATGGCTTCATCTGACACTCCTGAAACCTCGTTGCCAAAGATGAGGGCATATTTTTGATCATTCTGAATAGAAAAGTCTTGCAGAGGGATGCTCTGATCTGTTTGCTCAATCGCCACCACCGCATATCCTTCCTCCTTTAAATTTGAAACCGCCTCATTCGTAGATTCATAGTGAGTCCATTCTACCGAATCAGTCGCTCCGATAGCCGTTTTCAGTATCTCCTTATGCGGAGGACGGGCCGTAATACCGCACAATACGATTTTTTCCACCGCAAAAGCATCGCCTGTCCGAAAGGCCGACCCTACATTTAGCCCTGAGCGAATATTATCCAACACAATGATGATGGGTGTCTTTTGTTGCTCTCTAAACTGTTGAGGCGTTACCCGGTTCAATTCTTGTAATTTGAGTTTACGCATAGATTGAGTATTGGGTAAAAAATAATATTTATTGCTCCTTTCCAAATTGATATAAAATCACTTCCACTGTACCTTTTTCCAAACGATGGACCACTTTCCACTGTTCTTTCAATTCATTCAGCTCTTTGTCGCTGAAGCCATTAAATACATTAGAGTAGAAGATATACTTATTTTTTTCCAAGTCTTTATCCGTAAATTGTTTGGAAGCATCTATTAAGTCAATATACTTTCGATCTGCTAAATTCGGAAAGTCGGTGCCGATCTGGTTGTAGGAAATATTATTTTTTTCGATAAAATCGATCATTTGCATTCGGAGGGAATAATACGGCAGATGGGCAAGGGTGGAATCCCAGCCCTGGGCGATATTTCTGGGATATACCCATAAATTACCGGTAAGCAAGCCTACGAAAACGAGCGTCCAAATCCAGTTTTTTCCTTTGGGAAGCCTATCCAGTAAATGGAAAACCAAAAAATGAAAAGCGATAATTGCAGGCATTAAATAGCGATGGCCCACCAGGTATTTATATTGAATAAGTACCCCTCCTATTACCGTAAGGATAATGACAAACAGCCAAATCCATCTTTTGGAATGTTGCCAGACCGTTTTGATACCTAATTTCCATAAGAGTATTCCCAAAGCGATCCATTCAAAAATTCGTCCAAAATCAATTAATCGCCAGCCCAGCAAACCAACATTAAAGATCATTCCTTTTATCCCGACCCGTTCAAACATGGGGGCCCAGGGAGAGTCTTCATGGTAGCCAAACCAACCCGTGTGATGGTAGTGTAGATATAAATAGAGGAGAGCTAGAACGGCTCCCGGAATAAAAAGTAGAGCCTTTGAGATCGCTCTATCCAACCATGATTTAAAGTTGGAAAAATCCCATAATAAAAACCAAAAATAAAGACCGGCTGCAACCATCATTCCTCTCATGCTAATAGTTGAAAGTCCTAAAACCCCCAGTAATACCCCCCAATTTTTTTGCTCAAGAAAGCCCCAAAACACAAGAAGAAAGAAAAAAACCAGTGGAACATCCGGGCTTACCAGTACAAAATGCCCCGCAATCATAGGGTCTACAAAAAACCAGGCGATCAGCCAAAGAGGATGCAAGTCGGGAGCCAGTTTTCTGCTGATTTTAACGGTTAAATAAAGGACTCCAAGGTGAAAAGGAACCATAGCCAAATGGCTAACCCAAAGTGTTTTACCTAGTAGTAGCCACCAAAGGGCCAGGTACATACCGAAAACGGGAGGATGCCCGCTATCGATCTCTTCGGGCAGAAAAAAATACTGGAATTGTTGCTCGAAATACCAGTGTGCATGACGAGATCCCAGTTGTACCGTATCCCAAAAAAAGAAAAAGTCTTTTACCAAAAAGAAAGCAAGCCATACCCCTACTCCACCAATAATCAACGCCAATCGATTTTGGTTTTTAAGGGTTTGTTCTGAGCTTTGTTGGCCAGCACTACTCATACTTACCTCTAATACAAGCTTTAATAAACCCAACGAACAAAGGGTGCGGGTTCTCAACCGTACTTTTTAATTCAGGATGAAACTGAACACCGACAAACCAGGGATGTCCTTTTAGCTCCATAATCTCAACCAGATTATTCTCCGGATTGATTCCGGTAGGGGTCATATCATTCTTTTCAAATAATTCTAGGTATTCATTATTGAATTCATACCGATGCCGATGTCGCTCTAAGATCACCTCTTGTTTGTAGGATTGATGTACTTTTGTTCCTTTTTTGAGCTCACACTTGAAGCTGCCCAGGCGCATTGTTCCGCCAATCGTTCTGATCTGTTTCTGGTCAGGCATAAGATCGATTACCGGATGAGGGGTCTCGGCATCAACTTCCGTAGAGGAGGCACCTTCCAGTTTGAGGACATTACGGGCAAATTCAACCAAAGCACACTGAAGGCCAAGGCAAATACCAAAAAATGGTATGCTATGCTCTCTTAAAAATTGAATAGCATTGATTTTTCCCTGAATTCCCCGTTCTCCAAATCCCGGAGCAACGAGAATACCATCAAGATCAATCAATCTTCTTTTTATTTCCTCCTCACCTGTCTCCAGGTCTTCCGAATGAATGGGTACTACATTCACTTTACATTCATTGATCGCTCCTGCGTGCACGAAAGCTTCATAAATGGAGATATACGCATCTTGCAATTCGTTATACTTGCCGACCAGGCCAACGGATACTTCGCGTGTTGGATTCTTAAGTTTTCCCAAAAACGTTTTCCAACGCTTCAAATTAGGCTCGCGTCGGGTATCCAACTTTAGCTTCGTCAATACCCGGATATCTAGCTTCTCCTTAAGCATTAAAAGGGGAACGTCATAAATCGACTCTGCGTCAATGGCTTCAATAACGGAACCTACATCTACGTTACAAAATAACGCCAATTTACGGCGGATATCCATAGTAATGGGGTGTTCTGATCGACAGACAAGCACATCCGGTTGGATACCGGTAGTCAGCAGCTCTTTGACCGAATGTTGAGTAGGTTTGGTTTTCAATTCCTTAGCTGCACTTAAATATGGTACTAACGTCAAATGGATGACCATGCAATTGTCAGGGCCCAATTCCCAGCGTAACTGTCTAAGTGATTCCAGATAGGGAAGTGATTCAATATCTCCTACCGTCCCTCCTAGCTCGGTGATAACAATTTCATAATCGTTCTTATCACCTAATAACCGGACCCTTCTTTTGATCTCGTCTGTGACATGAGGGATGACCTGAACTGTCTTTCCTAGATAATCTCCCGCACGCTCTTTATTGATGACGGTCAGGTAGATTCTGCCAGTGGTAACGTTATTAGCCTGGGAAGTAGGTAAATTTAGGAATCGTTCGTAGTGTCCCAAATCGAGATCGGTCTCTGCTCCATCGTCGGTGACGTAGCATTCTCCATGCTCATAAGGATTGAGGGTACCGGGGTCGATATTAATGTAGGGATCGAATTTCTGAATGGTTACGGAATAGCCCCTTGCCTGAAGTAATTTAGCTAGTGAAGCAGATATAATGCCTTTGCCTAAAGAGGAGGTAACGCCGCCCGTAACAAAAATATATTTTGTCATTATTTATTTTTTGGAGGTGATCTATTGATTTTTAACACCTCTTTTTAAAACAATTTGTTACGGAACGTAAAGATAGAGAAAAAATTAGAAGTTGGGGAAATATGAGTCATCCCATCCTGCTTTTTTACTAAAAAAACGGGATGGGATGACTTCGAAATCTTTTTTGGCCTAGCCTATTCTACCAAAGTAACATCTCCCTTATACAAAATGACTTCTCCATCGACAAATTCTATTTCGGCAAAGTAGACAAAGACGCCGGGGTTGAGTTGATCGCCCTTAAATTCGCCATTCCAGCTAAAAGCGGGATCATTGGGTTGGAAATTATTTGCCTCAAATACTTTTTCTCCCCAACGATTGAATACCTGGAAAGTATTGATCTTTACAACCTGATTTTCGTTGGCAAAAATCATGAACTCATCATTATCTCCGGGGCTTGAGAAGGGTGTAAATGCATTAGGTATAAAAACATCCCGATCTTTTTGAATTCGCAAGGAAATGCGATCTTCTGCTATACAGCCTTTATCGCTTTCCACCGTTATGGTATAGGTCATCGGAAAGTCGGGCAATTCAACCTGAGGGTTCAAGCAATCCGTGCAGGAAAGAAAATCCATAGGGGTCCAGGAGATCTCAGCGATCTCTTCTTCCGGAATATTTACCTGGGCCAGAAACGCTGTAGATTCTCCCAACTTAACAGTAACTTCTGCATCCATTTCTATAGAAATTTCAGGCGGTTGAGGAATAGCAAAGGTTTGTTCGTATTCACACCCTATAACATCCTGAACAATAATATTATAATTGCCAGGATCCAATGTATTAAATCCTGTCACATTAAAGAACGATTCTCCTCCATTGATAGAATAGACGTAGGGCGGTGATCCTCCCTCCGTACCTTGGATAAATACCCGTCCGCGATCACCAAAACAAAGTGGTTCTTCTACCTCTAGGGTTAGGCCTGTCGGAACATCCGTATTTTCTTCTACTATCAAATCCGCAGTATTGGTACATCCATTTTGATTATTCGTAACCTGTAGCGTGTATACTCCCGGCTCATTGACTAGTGCGCCAATGGCATTCTGACCGCTGATAATACTGCCTGTTGTAGTCGTCCAGTTGTATGTAAAAATTGGTCCCGATGAAGAACCTTGACCGGAAATATCCACCTCTTCTATAACACAATTTAATTCTTCATTAACCGAAGTGACTACCGTTGGCAATACTACATCTTCATCTACTTCTATTGAAGCCTCACTTTCACAGCCATTGGTGGTATCCAAAACTGTAAGCGTGTAAGTTGCAGCTTCATCGACGAGGGGGTTCAACGTACTCTGACCAGTAAGAATATTACCGCCGGGTCCGGTCGACCAGTCGTATTCAAACTCCGTACCAACAGAAGAACCCGTAGCGTCTAGCCCGATCTCAGTTACCAAACAAGTAAGGATATCCGGATCGTTAATGACAACATTGGGTAAGGTAATATCCTGATTAACTCCTAAATCGACCGTTTGCGTGCAACCGTTAACGTTATTGGTCACCGTCAATTCATAAACACCTGGTTCGTCCAAGGTAATGAAAGAGCTTTTGGTCCCGGAAATGATGTTCCCGTTTGCCGTACTCCAATCGAATGAAAGGACGGCTGCGGGGGTTGAACTAGAACCATCAAGTACTAAGGAATTGTTATTACAATCCAACTGGTTAATACCTGTAAATTCAATTTCCGGATTTGGCAACTCAACATCTTGGTCTATCTCTACTTCATCGGTAGCTTCACATTCATTATCCGTATTAATGATAGTAAGCGTGTAAGTTCCTGGAGCATCTATTTGTGGTGCCAGACCAGAAGCCCCGGAAATAATATTCCCATTGGAAGTCGTCCAGGTATATTCAAATTCGTTACCCGTAGAAGAACCGGTACCATCCAAATTTAATTCAGAAACTATACAATTCAATATATCATCCTCTCCGGCATCAACAACAGGCAGTTCGGTATCTTCGTCAATATTGACGTCCGCAAGGGATGTACATCCGTTTTGGTTATCAGTAACGACCAATTCGTAATTCCCAGCCTGATCGATGACCGGATTGAGGGTCGTTGCTCCGGAAACGATATTTCCATTGCCGGTCGTCCACGTATAAGTAAATTCACTTCCCTGGGAAGAGTTCGTTCCGTCAAGCGTGAGCGAAGGATCTCCACAAGTGATCGTCGCCGGAAGGCCGGCGTTCGCTTCGGGTGCTTCAATGTCCTGATCGACCTGTATACCGATAGAGTCTAAACAGAAATTTTGTAAATCCAGCACTTCAACTTGGTAGAACCCGGGCTGATCCAACTCTATCATTGCATTGCTATTGGGTCCGATAATATTCCCATCAAGGGTAGTCCAAGTCAAATTGAAGTTGGCATTGGAAGAGTTTATTAAAACGGATAATTCCGTTTGTACGGTATCGCAAGTAAGCAATGCAGGAGAATTGAGTTGAAGCTGTGGAACTTCGATATCTTGGTCGATCATCACCTCTGATGTGGACGTACAGCCGTTGGTATTATCGGTAACGACCAGATTATAGGTGCCCGGCTCGTCAATTTGTGGGGAGGGCTGGTCGTCACCGCTCAAAATATTCCCGTTGTTAGTCGTCCAGGAATATTCGAACTCATTCCCGGAGGAAGAATTCGTACCGTCGAGCGCTATGGAGGTCACGGCACAGTTCAATGTGCTTGTAGATCCGGCATCGGCGAATGGCGGATCGATATCCTGAGGAACGCCCACACTAGAAGTAATGGAACACCCATTGGATTGATCAATAATCGTCAAAGAATATAATCCTGGCTCCTCGATCGTCGGCGTTAGGGTTGTTTCTCCCGAAGCAATAGCTCCTAATACAGCTGTCCATTGAGGGATGAACTCCGGACCAGAGGAAGAACTGGTGGCATCGATAATAACGCTGGTTACATCACAGGTTAGCATTGATGTAGGTTGAATGATCAAATCTGGTTGTAACGTATCGATATCAACTAAAACAGATGAAGATACGCTACAGTTATTGGTTGTATCCAACACATTTAGGGTGTAGGTTCCCGGTGCATCTACTTCAGGAAGAAGTCCGTTAACCCCGGAAACGATATTCCCGTCATTGGTCGTCCAGTTGTAAGTCAAGTTTGGAGAGGCAGTCGAATTGGTACCGTCCAGCACAAGTGAGGTTATGGCGCAAGTGAGGGTGGTATCGATTCCGGCATCTGTATTTGGCAGGTTGACATCCTCGGTAATAACCACCTGATCTATTGACGTACAGCCATTTATGGTATTGGTCACTATAAGCTCATAGGTTCCGGCAGCATCTACTTCAGGCGAAGTGGTGGTAGTACCACTAAGAATGCTTCCATCAGGTGTCATCCATTCGTAATCAATGTTCGCTCCAGCAGAAGAAGCAGAGCCATCGAGCACTAAACTGGTTTGCGTACAATTGATCTCGGCGGTAGGCCCTGCATCGGCAATAGGAGGAGCAATATCCTGGGTAATTGTTACGTCGGCTTGTGCAGTACATCCATTGTCTATATTGGTTATCAGTAAATTGTACGTACCAGGGGCATTAATTTCAGGAGTAAGCGTATTCCCGCCATTCACCAGGTTACCGTCAGTTGTACTCCAGTCAGCGGTAAAAATAGCTCCACTTGAAGAGCTCGTTCCATCGAGGTTGAGCAGGGTATCTACACAGGTAAGTACAGCCGTTGGTCCTGCTACAGCAGTTGGAGCAATCACATCCTCAGCTATTTCCACAACAGCCGTGCTTGCACAGGTATTATCTGTATTGATCACCGTCAACGTATAAAGGCCGGGCTCGTCAACCGTCGGTGTTAGTGTAGTAGCATCTGCTACGATATTACCGCCATTGGACGCCGTCCATTGATATTGAAAGTCTGCGCCTTGAGAAGCTGTTGCTCCCAGTTGTAATTGAGTCACCGCACAAGTCAGGGTATCTTCCTGCCCGGCGTCAGCTAGTGGCAGATCAATATCCTGGACAACGGTTACCTGATCGGTACTGGTACAACCATTGGTCTGGTCTTCGACAACAAGGTTATATATACCCGGCTGATCAACTTCTGGATTGATCGTATTGGGACCATTTACAATATTACCATCATTGGTATCCCAAGAGTAGGTAAAATCTGCACCTGCTGAAGAATTGCCACCATCAAGGTTCACGCTTAGAATGGTACAATTCAAGCTATCTTCAGGTCCTGCATCGGCAAGTGGGGCAACAATATCTTGATCTACAGTAACAGAGGTATTAGAGGAGCACCCGTTGGAATTATCTTCTACTAGCAGATTGTAAGTACCTGGTTGGTCGATAACCGGAGTTAAGGTATTTGTTCCTGAAACAATATTTCCATCCATCGTCGACCAGGTATAATCGATCGAAGCCCCTGTCTCCGAGCCTGTTCCGTCTAGCGTTAAATCGAGGACATCACAGGTGAGTAATCCGTTGACATTAGCAACGGCAGCTGGTAAGTCGACGCTTTGCGTGATGGTAACGCTCGAAGTGGAAGAACAGAAATTGGCTGTATCTGCTACTTCAAGAGTATAGACGCCGGCGGCGTCGATCTCTGGAGAGAGTGTATTTGCTCCGGAAAGGATGTTTCCATCGGGAGTAGTCCAGGTATAAACCAGCGTACTTCCGGAAGAAGAACCGGTACCATCAAGCGTCAGGCTAGAAACCGTACAGTCTAACTCAGCAGTCACCCCCGCATCGGCTGTAGGTACCGTATTATTCTGGGTAATCGCTACCGAAGAAGTGGAAGAGCAACCATTTTGGGTATTGAATACCAACAACTCATACGAGCCCGGCTGATCAACTTCCGGTAATAGGGTGGAATCACCAGAAAGAATATTTCCGTCGGATGTAGACCAACTATAGATAATCTCCGGAGCAGTATCCGAACCGGTACCGTCTAAGGAAAGGGTTGGAAAAGCACAATTCAATTCTGCTGTCGCACCGGCATCAGCATTGGGGACTTGTTGGTCAAAGTCGATAGCCACCGTTGCTTCTGAAGTACACCCATTTGCATTATTAGATACCACCACCGTATAATCGCCTCCTGCATCTACTACCGGATTGCTGATCGTATCGCTGGAAACAAAATTTCCTCCGGCCGTTGACGTCCATTGGTAGGAAATGTCCGGTCCGGTAGTCATCGTCGGTCCGCCAAGCGTAATTTGAGAGTCGAAGCAATTGACGGTTTGCACTATTCCTGGATCAGCAGTAGGCAGTGTTTGATCAACTACGACGACCACTTCAGCCGAATCTACACAGGCGTTTGCCGTATTGGTTACTTCTAGAATATATGTTCCGTCGATATCCACTTCGGGGGTCAAGGTAGTCGCTCCTGAAAGGATATTTCCGTTTGCTGTAGTCCATTGATAAATAAAATCGGGACCGACCGAAGATCCGCTACCATCGAGAACAGCGGTGGCATTATTACAATCTATTTGCATATCCGGTCCTCCAAGGGCATTTGGGGTGCTTTGATCAATTGAAATATTGACTACGGCCACATCCTGGCAACCATTCGTACTATCGATAACCGCTATTTCGTAAGTTCCGGGAGCATCGATCACTGGATTGAGCGTATTTCCTCCGGATAGGATATTACCGTCGTTGGTCGACCAATTATAAATAATAGTAGGACCTGAGCTCGAATTTGTACCATCCAGGGTAAGTGAAGGCGTACTACAACTAATTTGATTTGGTTGCCCGGCATCAGCGATCGGATTGGTAATATTCTCATCAATAGTTACGGAGGCTTCAGCGGTACATCCGTTGTTGGTATTTGTGACAACAAGGGTATATTGTCCCGCATTATCTACTATTGGATTAGAAGTGGTATCTCCGTTTAAGATATTTCCCCCTCCCGAAGCTGTCCACTGGTAATCAAATTCAGGGCCGTTACTAGAAGCAGAGCCGTCGAGTGTAAGTTGGGGATCATCACAAGTGATAGTTTGGGGTGTTCCCGCACTAGCCACCGGATCGGCAACATCTTCTGAGACAGCTACCTGCGAGGTATCTGCACAGCCGTTGGAAGTATTGGTAATGATAAGCGTATAAGTACCCGGAGCGTCTACATTAGGCGTTGCGGTAGTCGGGCCGCTAACGATGTTGCCATCATTAGTCGACCATTGATAGTCGATATCCGGACCGGAGGAAGAATTCGATCCGTCGAGGTTAATATCGGTGACCAGGCAATTCAGTTCATTGGCTGTGCCTGCATCTGCTACAGGAGGATTCTGATCGATGGTTATATTAACAGTAGATTGTGCCGTACATCCGTTTGTTGTGTTGGTTACCACCAGTTGGTAATCGCCAGAAGCATCCACAGTAGGGGTTAAGGTAGTGGCACCGGAGACTAGATTTCCGTTATTGGTAGACCATTGGTAGTCAAATTCAGCTCCTGTTGAGGAGTTGGAGCCGTCTAGTTGTAAAGCTGTTTGGATACAATTCAATTCCTGAGAAACACCTGCATCAGCTATTGGAATAGCCGTATTTTCGGCAATGAAAATAGTATCGGTGGATTCACAAAGGTTGTTATTATTTAAGACAGTGAGGACATAGGTACCCGCTGCGTCCACTTCCGGATTAAGGGTAGTATTTCCGGATATGATATTACCGCCATTGAAGGCAGTCCAGGAGTAGGAAATACTATCGCCTTCTGCGGATCCAGAGCCGTCCAGTATGAGAGAGGGATCGGAGCAAGTAATGGTGTCAGGCCCGCTAGTGTTGACCTCAGGTGGAGCAACGGTACTGACTACTTCTACCGTATCAAATGCATTACAGTTGTTGGCATCGCTTACGGTAACGGTATAGGTGCCCGCTCCAAGTCCCGTAATATTTTGTGTATTATCGCCATTGCTCCAGTTGTAGGTATAGCCTGGCGTTCCGCCGGTTACCTCCAGCGTTATTTCTCCTCCATTATTGGCGCTACAGTCGACAATGCCGCCGGGGGTACCTTCGATGGAGAATTCAGGAGGATTGGTTAAGGAGATGGTGTCCAGATCGGAGCAACCAAAAAGGTCGACAATGGTGACCGAGTAGAAGCCGGGGCCTAGGCTATCCGGATTTTGCACATCGTCCCCGTTACTCCAGGTGAACTCATAGGGCAGTGAACCATTTTGTACGTTCACATTTAGCACACCGTCGCTTCCATTAAAACAATTGACTGGTTGATCAATAACGGCCTCTGCTTCCAGTTCGGGGCCTGCTTCAATTTCTGTTGTCAGTTCTTCGGTGCAGCCAAAGGCGTCTGTTGCGGTAACTTCATAGGTACCCGGCGGTAAGTTTCCGATATCCTGACTATTGGCACCAAAATCCCATTGAAAAGTAATAGGTTCTGTTCCTCCTGTTACCAACAGATTTACAAATCCATTGCTTGCTTCCGGGCAGGAAGCGTCAATTTCTACGGCAAAGAGGTTCATAATGGAAATATCCACCTGTACAAAGCCGCTGGTAGAACCAGGACAAAGAGCGTTACTTACGTTTAGTAATTCATAAACACCTGGTTGGCTCACTGTGAAGGTGTAAGGGTTTTGGGTAACACCGGTTACTGCTGGAAAAGGCGTACCGTTCCACATATATTGAAAATCCCAGGGACCATCGCCGGTAAACGATACTTCGATGGTCACTTCGGGGCTATTGTTACAGATCACTCCGCCTCCGCTTATCGTCGCGGTAGGCAGTTCAAGAACATCTACGGTAGCATCTGCCGTAACCGTTTGTCCACATTCATCGGTCATCGTTACGGTATAGGTTTGATCTGAATTAGGAGCGACAGAGATGGTTGGGCCGGAGCTTCCGTTACTCCATTGGTAGGTGATGTTACCCACGCCACCGTTAAATGTCGGAGCCAGGGTAGCCGACTCTCCCTCGCAGATCTGTGCGTCGCTCATGTCGGCCGTGAACTCGGGTAAATCTTCGATGTACAGGGTGTCGGATGCCGTGCTACAATTACAAGAATTCTCCACTTCGATGATGATCGTTTCCTGACCTTCAATGATAAAATCTTCGAAAGCATCGATCGGGATGGTTACGGATTGTTGATTGGCGGGGATAGTGATCACTGTAGGGAGCGGGTTATAATCGACGCCGGGAGTAGCGGTACTATTGGGATTGATGATATAGTCAATCGTTACAGGAAGAGATATATCGCTGTTATTTTCCCGCTGAAAGGTGATAAATCCCTCTTGACAATCCTCATAAATAGTACCGTCATTGGATGTGGGGGAAGTGATCTCAACACCAGCTTCACCACCAGCATTGAAACTATTGGCTTCCAGAAATACTGCCGAGTCATAAGCGGCATCCCCCACGTCTGCAATCACCAGACGGATGGTATAGGTTTCGCAGGGAATAACATTAGCTACCGCTGTAAAAACAGCGGTAAACCCGTCATACTCAAGGTCATTGGGTGCTACTGCGGGTATTCCGCAACTTCCCGCATCGTTACTTTGAAAAAACTGGGTATTCGTTCCTTGGTTGACGTTATCAATAGCTACAAAAGTACCTAATGTTCCCGGTACCAGGGCAATATTTTCTGCACCATTAGAAAAGGGGCCGTTGATGCCGGGGCCACTGATAAAAAATCCAAATACATCATTAAATCCGGCATTTACAAATTCACAGTATTCCTCTGAAGCAAAAACATAGTTAAATTCAATTTGGTCTACGGTAGGGGTAAAGTCAAATTGTATTCCTGCAATATCATTAAGGGTGGAAGTGGCTAACTGAGTTAAATCGGGATCAACACCGAATCCAGTACCTCCTCCGGTAGTTCCTCCTTGCACGTTTGGCCCGGTAGCACTGGTTACATTTCCTGTAGAGATGATCACGCCATCTTCAATGGAAATAGAAGAAGTTCCTTCACTAAAAGACCCCAACTGACTATTCAGCCCAAGTTGAATAACGTTGGCAATTTCGAAGCAATCTCCCCCGATAAATACATCGTCAACCAACTGCTGGGCGGTAGGAGACGGATCTACTGAAATATTAGGGAGAAATTCGGGCCCCGAAAGCGTCTTTAGAGGGACGGCATATTTGCGTTGGGCAGAAAAATAAATGGAATGCTTAGAATTCGGGGTATCCGCTTTAAGCATTAAAGTAAAGGTTTCGCACGCCTTTTCTGCAGTAAATTCAAGGAAAGACTTTGTCAGCTGCTGATCAGACACATTGATCAATAGCTCAATATCATCTCCCCTGAATGGGTTGACCGCGATTAAATAGTCTTCGCCCGGTTCGAGACCACATAAAGCTATTTCCTGCTCACCGGAAAACGCAGTTAATTCCTGGCGGAGATAGGCTTTATCCAGCACTACTACCTGGTCGGCAGGGGACAGTTGTGATTTATCAAGAAAAGTCTGGGCGGTCGAAAGATTTATTGAAAAAAGATAAAACAAAAAAAAGCTTAGGGGCAATTTTGTGTAACTCATTGGCTATTAATTTCGAGTTGGTCAAAAAAATTTAATGTTGTACCTGTTTAGTGCTTCACTAATTTAGTTTTTGGACTAAACAGTACTTAATTTGGCGAGAACGTTATTCAGCAAAAGATGAATGGACGTTCAAATTCTGCTTTCATTATGGGGCAAACTTTGAGGTTGATGTATAAAATAAGGATAAATGCAAAAATACCAAATTATTTGCTAAAGATAATAGTAATTACCTAATGAAATTCAAGGAATTATTGAAAATCGGCAGACAAATAATAGCTTTTCTACCAAAGGCTGCTTATAGCTATTTTTCCGAAAAAAAATAAAAATCATATCACTAAGTGAATTTTATCACCGTCTCAAAATTTGACCTGATGTATTTTTCCGAAAATTAATGATACAAAGTTTAAAATCGACTACCTAACGTTAGGTAGTACTTATTTCACCCAATTTCGGTATTGGCCAGAAACCTTTTGAATCCTAAATTTGTAATTTAATTAGACTATTTCTAAATAACTTTATAACTTTACCGCCATGGTTGTAACAGCAGGACAGAACACAGCAAGTGTAGCCAATTTAAGACAAAATGATTCCAAGACAATCGTTGGTTTTGCCAATTATCAGCTAGCCAGTAAATTTTTGTCCATGGGTATACTTCCTGGTTCTAAGGTAAAAGTTATTCGGGTTGCCCCGTTGTCAGGCGGTTTTTACATCAGAGTAAACCAACAAAACTTTGCTATTCGCACCACAGAAGCAGCCAGTATATTGGTAAACTAGATTTGAATCAATTCAATTGAATGGATGAGGAAACGAGGCAAATAGCCCTAATTGGAAATCCGAATAGTGGAAAATCATCGGTCTTTAACTACTTAACAGGTCTTCGCCAAAAGGTTGGCAACTTTCCGGGAGTAACCGTCGAAAAGAAAGAAGGGTTATGTTCGCTTCCAGATGGTTCTACCGTAAAAATCACGGACTTTCCCGGCACTTACAGCCTCTACCCTACCGCAAAAGACGAGCAAATCGTTGTCCAAACTTTTACCGATCTCCAAAACGAAAACTTCCCGGATGCGGTCCTTTTTGTAGCCGACATTACCAATCTTGAGCGCCATATCCTTTTACTTACACAAATTAATGATCTGGGAATTCCAGTTGCCTTAGCGCTCAGCATGGCGGATATCGCCCAAAAAAAAGGGATTAACATCGACGTCCAACAAATTGAAGAACTTTTCCAAATACCTACTGTCGCCATCAGTAGCCGGACAGGAGAGAATCTCCCTCAGCTCAAGCAAGTCATCCAAGATCTGACCAAAACACCCAACCGTACCACTACCCTAAAAACCTTTTATAACCCGTCAGGAGATGAAAAAAAAGTACTGGAACCCATCCAACAACACTTTAACCTTCCTCAGACATACCATGCGCTGTTGTATGCCCACCATTTTAAATGGCTCCCCCATCTGACAGAAAAGGAAAAGGCCTTCATTGAAGAAATTGTTGAAAACGAAAAATTTGAATCCCTCCGTTTTCAGGTTCGGGAAACCATGGCCCGCTACGACCGCTTTCTACCCAACCTGCAAAAAGCGATTCAGTCAGAGACCGCTGTAAGTAGCATAACAGACAAGATCGACTACCTGGCTACTCATAAAATTTTTGGTCCGGCTATTTTTGTTGTTTTGATGATCCTGATTTTTCAAGCCATTTTTGCCTTGGCCGATATCCCCATGGGCTGGATTGATTCGGGTTTCGGCTTTTTACAAGAGCAAATCCAGCAAGTGCTTCCCGAAAGCTGGTTTACCAGTTTGCTCACTGATGGCATCCTGGCGGGTCTGGGTGGGATTTTAATTTTCATTCCGCAGATTGCCATTCTGTTTTTCCTGATCGCTATACTTGAAGAACTTGGCTATATGGCCCGGGCGGTTTTTATTTTTGACAAGCTTATGCAGCGCTTCGGACTCAACGGCCGCAGTATTGTAGCCCTGGTCTCTGGAGGAGCATGCGCCATCCCTGCCGTTATGTCTACCCGTACTATCTCCAACTGGAAAGAGCGGTTGATTACGATCCTGGTCACCCCATTCATTTCCTGCTCCGCGCGGATTCCCGTTTATGTGATCATGATCGGCCTGGTCGTCCCGGCTACTAGTATCTGGGGCATTTTCAACCTGCAAGGTATTGTATTTATGGGGCTTTATGTATTAGGGATTCTTGCTGCGTTAGGAGCTGCTTATGTCTTCAAACTCATTCTCAAAACTTCCGAGTCCAGCTTTTTGATTATCGAACTTCCTCCTTATCGCACGCCTCAACTTCGGAACGTATTACTGACCGTAAAGGAGAAAGTAGGTACGTTCGTTGTGGAAGCCGGAAAGATCATTTTCTTCATTTCGATTTTGCTATGGTTTGCCGCCAACTTTGGCCCTCCGGGCGCCATGGAAAAAGCGGAGCAAACGGCAATAGAGCGGGCACAAATTCAAAACCTTTCAGAGTCGCAAGCTGAAAACCTCATTGCCTCAAAAAAACTGGAAGCTTCCTTTGCCGGACACCTTGGTAAAGGCATCGAACCCGCTATCGAGCCCCTAGGATATGATTGGAAAATCGGCATTGCGCTAATCACGTCTTTCGCCGCCCGGGAAGTATTTGTGGGTACCATGGCCACCCTCTACAGTATTGGCAACACCGAAGACGAGCGCGGCATACAGGAACAAATGGCCAAAGAAATTGACCCGGATACAGGCAAGCCGGTTTATACCCTGGCCACGGCCTTTTCCATCCTTGTTTTTTATGTGTTCGCCATGCAATGTATGAGCACCCTGGCAGTCGTCCAAAAAGAAACTAACAGCTGGAAGTGGCCTATTATACAATTCTTGTTTATGACCGGTCTGGCTTATGTGGCTAGCTTGGTGGTATACCAAGTCATGGCGTAGTGTCGAGGTGTCGAGGTGTCGAAACACGAATAGTGAAACACCCACTACAGGTGCTCTTCAAAGAGTTGAAAGATCCGCTTATACTCATCTGCCCAACTGGAGGGCTCTGTAAATCCGTGTCCTTCCATGGGGAAAACAGCCAGCTCCCAGTTATCTTTGCCCAATTCAATCAGGCGCTGGGCCAGGCGCACGACATCCTGAAATTGAACGTTGGTATCGACCATCCCATGTAGCATTAACAAATGATCTTCCAGATTTTCGGCAAAATAAAGGGGTGAACTTCTGGCAAAAGCGATGGAATCCTGCTCTGGCGTATTCAGTATATTAGACGTATAAGCGTGATTGTAATGGGCCCAATCGGTCACAGACCGAAGGGCAGCGCCACACTGAAAGGTGCCTGGATACTGGAATAAGGCCATAATGGTAATAAACCCGCCATATGACCCGCCATAAATACCGATACGTTCGGGATCGATATTATGTTGTTCTACTAAATACTTAGCGCCGTCTACCTGATCATCCAGGTCCCGGCCACCCATATGACGATAGATAGCGGTCCGCCAATCACGTCCATAGCCTCTACTAGCCCGGTAATCAATATCCAACACGGTATAACCATTATCCACCAAAAAGTTATGGAACATATATTCCCGGTAGTAGGAACTCCACCAGTGATGAACATTTTGCAAATAACCGGCTCCATGCACAAAGATCACAGCCGGTCCTTTCTTGGAAGTGGGTTTAGAGGGTTTATATAGGCGAGCAGGCACTTTTTCACCATCCGATGCTTCGAAATAGATAAGCTCCGGGACTCGCCAATTATAGCTTTGAAAAGGCTTTGTGGTAGATTTTGTCACCTGGATCATCTCTGCTCCCGGCTCATTGGCCATAAGGAATAATTCCCAAGGTTGGTTGCTGTAAGAATAGCGTATGGCTAGCATTTTTCCATTTGGAGAGACCGCTACCTGATGATTGCCTTTTTGAGTGGTGACCTGCTTTAGCTCTCCTCCCCTAACCGGTAAATGATAAAAATGATGCTCGTGCGGTGACTTTTTATTAGCCGTTATGTAGAATTTATCTTTATCTACAGAAAGCTCCACCTCCAGAATTTCAAAATTACCGCTAGTGCGTTGTATTTTCTTTTTCGTATTGACATCCATCGTATACAGGTGGGAATACCCCGTTTCTTCCGATTGAAAATAGATGGATTTTCCGTCGGGCATCCAAGCTAATGTCCCTGGTGAGCCATTCCAGCCCGAAATTCCGGGGCCACCGATCCAGGCATCATCGTGTTGGCGGTCCAGTAGTTCCAGTCCACCAGTTTCCAGATCGAGCAGCATAATCCAACGGTCTTTATTGTCGAGGGCTTTAACTTCTACTATAGCTTCGCTATTTTCATTGTAATAAGGGCCGTGGAAGATCACCTCACGAGGGTTATCATATTGAGGTTCATAGGGAATAGTATCTTTATGATATCCTTCTAAAAAAACAGGTTTATCTTTTATTCCTTCAATTTGGTCTGTTTGAACAATATAAAAAGTATCTTTTTGGGTATCGAAAATCGCTAACTCATAGGTCGTTTGTTCGGATCCTACCTTTGCTCTGGCGTTGCGGTTACTGGCATATCCTGATTCGGTAACAAAATCCATAACTTCGGTAGCTTTCCTCTTGGCGCGTTTGGCTAACCGGCACGTAACATAACGCATATCCGGGCTAAGTTTTAGCTGGCTAATATTTTTGCTACCCAGGTAGGTCGTTTTTAGAGATTCGGGTTGCCGTCTTTCATTGCGTTCGTTTCTTAAGGTTCTTTTGGTTTTGCGTTCTTTCAGTATTTCAAACCAGGAGAGTTGATCATTTTCCAACCATTGCTCCTGCCTGTTTTTACCAGGCTCTTTTTTGGGATTACCCTTTTGAAAATTGGTGAGTTGTTTAATAACATGTTCTTTCAGACTATAGATAAATACGTTGCGCCCTGATTTATACGCTACCCAATCCTCATCTTTGGAAAACCTGGCGCCGTATTCATTATCTACGGTGTACGTCAGTTGTTTTTGCTCACCCGATTCAAGATCCATGATAAATATATCTCCATAACGGGTATAAAGAAAACGTTTTCGATCATTATCATAATCGCCGCCTCTTGATGGCAATTGAATATAGGTCGTATCATCTACGATTTGAGGTTTGATATTAGGAGGTTCTATGGGCAGTCGATAGGTATCTTCCAACACTTTTTGGTCAGGGTTCCAGTTGAAATAGACGTATTTGCTGTCTGGAGACCAAAAGATACCAGAGGGAGAAGTACCTACGAATTTTTCTCCCTGCATAATTTGTTCGATAGTCAGGTCTGATTGAGCGTAGAGAAAGGAAAAAGGAGAAAGGGACAAGAAACAAAGGGAAACGAAAATTAGCAATTTCTTTGTAAAATGGAGCATTATGGAAGGTTTGGTCGTAAAAAAGAGGTAGATAGCATACTGATTAAAGGACAACTTTAAATTTCCTAAATCCTATTTGGAGGAGGGCGTCTCATAAGCCTTAAAGACTTATACTTCGCCCAATGATAGTTGATTTTTTTAACTGGAAATTGAAAATTTCCAGTTAAAAAAAACCATATTTGGAACTGTCTCAACACTCCTTTTAGTCGTTTTGAGACAGCCCCTCTATTCCCAATACTACTATGGAAAAATACCTAATGTAAGGTAATCGCTACTGATTTTTTGAAGCGCGTTCACAAAAGAAGCGGTGCGTAAATCTTCTATTTTTCTTTTGCGCATTTTGATCTCTCTAATCTGTTGATAAGCAGTAATCATGGTTTCTTCCAATCCTGAACGCACCAAGTCAATTTCATCAGCACCTTTGGTGAGGAAATCTCTTTCCTTTTGGCCGATCGTTTTACCGGATAGCCTTTCTACCAAAGCAACCAGATTATTATAAGTTTGCTGGTTAAAGCGCTTATCCATTCTCCCGAAACGCATGTGAGAAAGGTTTTTCAACCATTCGAAGTAGGAAACGGTAACCCCTCCGGCGTTGATGTACATATCCGGAATGACCATTACGCCTTTTTTCAGTAATATTTCCTCCGCATCAAAGGTGATGGGACCGTTGGCCGCTTCGGCAATAATTTTGGCCTTCACCCGGTCGGCATTTTCTTTGGTAATCTGGTTTTCCAAAGCTGCCGGCACAAGAATATCGCAGTCTACTTCTAGTATCTTATCCCGGTGATCCAGATTGACCGCATCGGGAAAGTTGAGGATGGAGCCGGTTTCCTTTCGGAACTTCATCACCTTTTCAATATCAAAACCATTTTCATTATAGATCGCTCCTTCAAATTCGGAGACGGCTACGATCTTGGCATCTCCTTCTTTTTGGGAGATAGAGCCGGTGTGGTATCCTACATTTCCAAGTCCCTGAATAGCGATCGTTTTTCCGGCGATCCCGGGAGTAAGACCCAGCTTTTTCATATCGTCTTTAAAGCTGACTGCTTCTTTTATACCGTAAAATACACCTCTTCCGGTTGCTTCCGTTCTACCTCTGATCCCATTTTGATTGACCGGTTTTCCGGTTACACAGCCTACGGCATCCATTTCTCCACCTCCTTTAAAAGAAAGGTAGGTATCCAATATCCAAGCCATCTCGCGTTCGCCGGTACCATAATCGGGAGCGGGAACATCCAGGCCTGGCCCCATGAAATTTTTCCGAATCAGCTCAGCTGTGTAGCGTCGGGTAACTTTCTGCAACTGCAAAGGAGTATGCTCACGTGGAGAGATCCGCACGCCCCCTTTTGCTCCTCCGAAAGGAACATCCACAATTGCACATTTGTAAGTCATCAGAGAGGCGAGTGCCATCACTTCTTCGCGGTTAACGTGGCGGGAATACCGGATTCCCCCTTTGGTAGGTTGGCGGTGATGACTGTGTTGAACACGAAAGGCTTCAATTACCTTGTATTCGTTTCCAACTTTCACCGGAAAACTGATTTGTAATACGGCATTACAAACCTTAATTTGGTCTAATAACCCCTTGGGAAGACCAGTATGAACCGCAGCTCGATCGAAACTTCGATTGACCGATTCGTAAAAACTTGATCCTTGATTTTTACTCATTATCCTTTATTTGTTTTTCTAGTTTAGATATTTTTCTTTCCAGGGTAATTAAAAAAATCACGATACCCAAAAATATCGCAACAATAACTGCTACCACCACATAAATCTTTCCCATACTTCTCAAAAAATCCTGGTTTTCGCTTTGCGCGAACAAGCTAAAAACATTTACACAAATAAAAACAAAAACCAGAAATAATTTTGCAAAAATCCCTTTCATGTTAATCAAATTTCACAACACCCATAAATTTGGGCAAAAATATCTAAATAGTTTGGAAAATGAGTATCTAAATTGTACTTTAATTCATTCGTTCATAAAGCAAGTCTCTCACCCGGCTATATCTCCATATCAAAGTAGCGACCCAGACCCCTATTAGGGTCCAGCCAATGATCGAAGGATAAAAGATCAGCCGCATGGTATTATCCAGGTCTTCTCCCCCAAATCCGGGGTTTCCCGCATTACCGGGATGCAAGCTCACCCCGACGCTTTTTAACCTCGGGATGATAAACAACAACGGAATCATAGCTGCAAAAGCAAAAACATTATATACAGCGGCAATACGCGCCCGCTGCTCCAGATCATCAAAGGAGCTGCGCAACACGAAATAAGCCAGATAGATCAGCAACGTAATGGCGGTAACAATCTGCTTAATATCCCAACTCCAAAATTTCCCCCAAGTATACTGCGCCCATATCGCTCCGGTAATGAGTCCCAGCACTCCAAATAAGGTACCTGCAGTAGTAAACGCCACCGCCGCACGGTCATACTCCGGATTAAATTTGGAAAGGTAGCGAATACTGTAAATAACCGAAACCAACAAAATAATGATCATCCCAAACCACAGAGGGACGTGAAAGTACGTATTTCGAATGGTCTCCTCCAAGATATTCCGGAATGGAAAAGTCAAATGATCTACTTCGTTCAGGTCATCAATACTGCCTTTCCATCCGGCAGTATCATCGGGACTAATAGCTATGCTGGAGGGGCTCACAAATACGGCGCTCGGAAGTACGTAAGCACCATCTTTCGGATCGTCAATAATCAGAGATAAGGCATACTCCTGAGGCTTTTCAGGTAACGATTCCGGTATTTGAAACGTCAGTCTTGCCCTATTCTGGCTTTCTACTACTATCGCTTCAGCAGTCAGAATATGCTCTTCATCCAGCTTTAACCAAGCTCTCAAATCAGAAGCATTATCCTCCAAACGGGTATTGTAACAGTTGGCAGTAATCACCAACTTATCTCCCCCCTTCGCACTATCAGGACTAATCTTCGCAATCCCCGGCTTTAAGGGCACTAGCATCCCTACTGTGAAGGTGTATAGCAAAATGATTACGCCTAGAGCTTTCCACCAAATTCCTTTCATGATAAACATATTAATAATGAGTAATGAATAATGAATAATGAATAATTTTTATCTTTAAAATCCTTATTACTCATTACTCATCATTAATTATTAACTGACTTTAATCGCGCCAAAGATACGGAAACAAAACAATCGCAGCAGCAATTAAGATCAAATCGATTCCTAGCAGGATAAACAGATCATTATTGACCTGGTTCATCTCTCCGAAACCTAATGACGTTGCTGACAATTTGATCAGATTGAATAAGGTGGGAATAATAGCGGGAAAACCAAGGATAGCCATAAGTGTAGCCCCGTTTTTGGCCTTAGAGGCGATAGCCGAAATAAAGGTAAAAATGATAGAAAATCCAAAACTCCCTATGCCCAATGCCATAAGAAATACACCAATTTCTTCTACGGGGTTTTCGGTAATAAAAGAGAAAACCAAAAAGGTTAATAGCCCCAATAAGAATAATAAAAGAGTGTTGTAAATAATTTTGGAAAAAAGAATTGCTAAGGGATTAGCCAGGGTATAATAATACAACTGCCGGGCGCCACTTTCCTGGACAAAACTCTTGGCCACTGCATTGACAGTAGCAAACAAAACAACTATCCAGTACAGGACATTCCAGGTAGGACCCAATATTTCTGCATTGGCAAAGGCGACATAGATAATAAACACTGTGGAGATCACATACAGCAATATGCCACTAATAGCGTACCGCTGCCGCCACTCCAAAATAATTTCTTTACGCAGTAAAAATCCAATTTCTCTTAACAATTGCATGACGCAAAGGTAGGAAATGAGAACGATAAACATGAATTATATTTACCTTCCCAAGCCTAGTAAACAAACACAACCTTACCTGTCTCAAAACCACCATTTCCATTCTCAAGGCTGTAGAAATAGGTGCCGGATTGTTCAGGATATAGCTCATATCTGTCCTGACCAGGGGCTAGTTCGGCCTGGTCAATAAGTTGCCCCATCAGGTTGTAAAGGCGAAATTGAGCAGATTCGTTGAATGTGGTGCGTTCAAGTTGCAGGGTATTGGCAGATTGATATAGCTGAACCGTTGTTGTTTGTTGATCAGGTGTTGAAGTTGACGTTGCATTAAAATCGACATATGCGATACGGGAGAACCCGATGCCCTGAACCTCTGTAAAATCACCCCCCATGTATAACTTATCCTGGAAATTGGCCAGCGCCTTGATGGAGCCATTGAGGTTGAACATTCCCTGTTGCTCGTTTTGATCTAGTGAAAGTAGTCCATCTCCATATATGCCTACGATTGGTTCATAGAAGAATCCCCCACCTATCATCACTTGGTTATCAAAGGTAATGATCTCCCGGATCCATCCGTCAAATTCATATTCCCAATTTGCAGAAGAAAGGCTTGATCCGAAAAGATACTGCCAATTACCGAGTGTAATTTTAGACATAGGATGTGTACTGTTAACATCACCGCCAAAATACAGATCGCCATCGTGGATCAATATGCTGCTAACAGGGCCGTTCAATCCATTGTAAGCAGTCCATTCATGCGTAAATAAGGCCAGGTGATTGGTGGTTTTGGAATAGTTTCCGGAATTATCTAAAGGAGCTGTCTGGTTAAAATCACCACCTACGAATACCCCTTCCGCTGACCACTGCAAGCTGTAAACCGGTCCATTCACTCCGAAACGGCCAGGAGCGTTGCCCCCTGGCAAATCATCTGTCCAACCCGTTAAATTAACCCAATCAAAAAGAGCGAGGTTTGCAAATGTTGCTCCATTGATGGAGGTAAAGTCTCCACCGATAAAAATTTTTTCAGGATTGGAAGGATCAGTTTCTACGGCAAATAGAGTACCTTCCATAGAAGTAATCCCCAATCCTTCCCATTCAGTTCCATTCCAGATCGCAACATTGATCGATTGGGGATCATCATTTAATACAAAATCCCCCACTACTAATAGTTCATTCTCCATGTTAACGGCCATGTCGTAGATCACTCCCGACACTCCGCTTCCCAACGATTGCCATTGTGTTCCATCCCAAGCAATGATGCTATTTGCAGGTTGACCATCCATCATCGTGAATTCACCGGCTATATAAAGCAAGCTTTCATCTGAAGTCGCCTCCATGTCCAGAACCACCCCATTTGCTCCACCACCATTTCCTAATTGAAAGGTAGGAACTCCAGTAGGTGGATAACCCGGTTGTATCCAGGCCAATTCACTTTCTGTGAATCCATTTTTAAGGGCCCAGGCTCCAAGTTTGGGATGAGTAATTTCTCGCACATAAGCATAATTTTGAGTTTCTTGCACCTCACGAGCCACTGCTTCATATCCACTTTCAATCATCAATTGGCCAACAGCACAAGCAGTGCCATAATTGTCAATAAAGTAGGGTTGGCGGTGCGGATGGTAAGAATTGATCGGGAACGTTCCTTCTTGAGCATACTCTTTTAGCACTGATAACATTAATTTTCTATTGATTTGTTGATCAATATTCAAATGGTCTGTAGATCGATTGCTTAGCACCTGATGTACTAAGAGTAAGTGTTTTTGAATACGCTGAACGTCAGTATCAAATTTTACGGGTTTCCAGACTTCAGCAGGAACGTCTCGCTGTTGAGTCCACTCTTTATTAACTTCATAGAGGTGGTTGAAAAGAAAAGTCTCCGTCTCAGGAGCTAAAATACTGCCTCGGATAGAACCTATTGCAGAAAAAACAACTAAAGAAATAAGTACGTAGCTGATTTTTTTCATAGCTGGATTAGTTGATATTAGGAAATGTGGTTTCGGTATAAAAGTTATTCATTTTCAGGATAAAAAATGGTAAAGGATTAGTCAAACCATATGATTTAAAAATAGAAAATCGAGATTTGTATTTTACTATACTGCTCTCTTTGACTTTTCATCATTAACCTTTATTTTTCTCACGAAAATTTTCACCTATTGGTTGGAAGTGATAAACTAAAATAATATTTTAACAGTTAAAATCGTATTGAAAAGACAAAATTTTTATCTATGGCCTTGATGAGAATACTTTCTCTTGTGCTTATTCTTTTCTCGACCATCGAGTCGGAGGCTTCTTCCGACCGTTTCCATCGGGTTCCGGCCCGAGCCAATGAAACGCCCAAGGAGTTGTTGGAGCGCTATCATCTGCATGGTTATCAGTGTAACAAATCCAAATTTTTGTTAATCAACAACCTGAATGTCAATAGTATATTGTCGGGTGGAGAGCAATATTACATACCCGTTTTTATCTATAATTATGATGGTAAAAGTATTCGCTCGACCTTAGGTATTGACAACTGGGACCAGGCCGTTCGGATCAAGCAGTACAATGATCTGATGTTAGAAAAACAGCTTCGACGTAAGACCATCGTCGATAGCCGCATTTTATGGGTACCCTATCATGAATTAAATTGCGACGACGAGCCCAAAAAGCCGGTTCAGAAATTAGCGGCTTCAACGGTAGAAAGTAACGATGGTGGCGGAAGCCGGACGTTTCCCATTTTTGGTCCTAAGCACCAGTATGTCCCCCTAAAAGACAATAGCATGCGCGGAAAGATCTTCTATATTGTCGCAGGACATGGCGGACCGGATTGCGGGGCCATCGGAAAAAAAGGGAAGTACGACTTGTGCGAAGATGAATATGCCTACGATGTTTGTCTGCGGCTGGCTCGAAAGTTGCTCGAACACGGCGCTGTCCCCTACATGATCATTCGCGATCCGGACGACGGTCTTCGATCTGAGAAATACCTGGATTGCGATTATGACGAATACTGCTGGGGCGACCTCAAGATCCCCAGGAGCCAGCGAGCGCGACTACATCAGCGTTCGGATGCGATTAATGAATTATATGAGAAATATAAAAAACTAGGCGTCACCGAACAAACTGTTGTCACCGTCCACATTGACTCCCGAAGTAAGAAACAACGTGTGGATGCCTACTTCTACCATCACCCACAAAGCAATCCCGGAAAGGTATTGGCTCAAAAGCTACAGAAAGCCCTCGCTGCAAAATATGCCAAATATCGAAAATATGGCACCTACAAAGGTACAGTCAAGTCCAGAGACCTGCATATGCTCCGGGAAGTCAAGCCTACCTCTGTTTTTATTGAACTGGGCAATATTATCAACCCGCTCGATCAACAACGGTTTGTTTTGGAGAAAAATCGTCAGTATCTGGCAGATTGGTTATTTGAGGGGTTGCGATAAAATAACGAGAACAGGAAAAATGCTGCAGCTGCAGTATTTTTTCTATTTCCGTTATTTTATTTTACTTTTTTTTCTTAAAAACCAAATAGTTACGTAAATTAAAGCGCTGAATTATTCAACCTAATTCTTTCAAAACATCAAAACCAACTTTTATGACTAAAACCGAAAGAACTTGGGTGATTTTATTGTCCGTACTCGCTTTAATCCTGATGTATGCAGGTTATAAACTGTATGTATGTCAGGTTAAAGGAGTGTGTAATGATAAAATTGCTGCCTCTCTTGCTGAGACTCAAACGGACGATGAGCGTCCCTTACTATTCAACTACGGTAAAGCAGACCCTGTAATTAACGAATCAACTTTTAAAGATTTTCTTGCCCAGAAAATGGCTGACATGAAAGAAGGACAAGTATTGACCATTGAAGGGCAATACTATACCGGTGAAGGTGAAAAACTGGGTAATGCCCGGGCGGAAGCCATTAAGCAATTATTTGCCGGAAAAATACCCGATGGTCAATTTGTCCTTAAAACCCGTCAGATCAATCAGGAAGTTGATCAGAAAAAGCCTTTCGAAGCTGCCGAAATGTTCTGGACAGACGGCCCTATTGCTGAAAGTTCAACAGGCAACGACGGCAAAGAAGATGGAAAAGATAGTAAAGACGGAGAAGATGATGCTGCAGGTTCGGGAGATGGAGATGGCGGAAAAATTGTAGAATTAAAAGACCGTACTCAGATCTATCACGTCTTTGGCTCCGCCGAAAGAACCATAGACAGAACAGTGGATGAATATCTGGAGAAACTAGTACAACGCCTTTCTCAAACCAGCGAAAAAGTGCAATTAACAGGGCATACCGACAATATCGGCTCCGATGAAGACAACCAAAAGCTAGGTAAAGAAAGAGCGGAGTTCATCAAAGCGATCCTGTTAGAAAAAGGCGTAGAAGCCGACCGGATTATCACCAAATCTGCCGGCGAAAGCGAACCAGTTGAAAGTAACGACACCGATGAAGGCCGTCGCAAAAATCGCCGAACAGAATTATTACTAGTGCGATAATGCTAAATTTTCAATCTTAACTTCTTCATTAACAAAACTTAAAACCTCTTGATAATGCTTTTACATAATTTCATCTTACTGTTTCAGGAAGGCTTATTTGACGGTCCGGGAAATCCGGATAGCTACATGACCTATACCATTGGTATCATCCTGGTCATGATCGCTCTTTTTGTATTAGGCTATTTAATCAGAATGCTCATTGGCGCCCAATACAAGCGTCAGGTTAAAGAACTGACCGCAGATCTGGAATCTTGCCGTGCCAAATCCAACCAACTCGAACAAGATCTTTCGTCTGCCCGTTACGACCTTTCCAAAAATCAAGACGAATTAAAGCGGGTAAGAAATCAAAATGCTAATCTGGATATTAAACTGAAGGTGTGTAATGAAAAATTAAATTCAATCGATCCTGCCGTTTTAACTGCCGCAGGAATCGATGTAAGTGACACTAAACCAACGGATAAATCTAAATCAACAAGTCCAGCCTCCGCTAAAAAATCTGACATGGCAATGAAATTGGGATCTGCCAAACAAGATGACCTCAAAATAATCGAAGGCATAGGTCCTAAAATCGCAGAACTCCTAATCGCTGATGGTATAGATACCTGGCAAAAATTAGCGGACGCCTCCGTCGAACGCCTCAAAGAGATATTAGCTAAGGCAGGAGAGCGTTTCCGATTAGCAGTACCCGACACCTGGCCACAGCAAGCTCAACTTGCCGTTGACGGAAAATGGAAGGAACTGCAAGAACTGCAAGACCGATTGGACGGGGGTAGAGTGGTTTAGTAATGAATAATGAATAATGAATAATTAATAGTTAGTGGTTAGTGGTTAGTGGTTAGTGGTTAGTGGTTAGTGGTTAGTGGTTAGT
>CAZHOV010000053.1:0-31591 GCA_964534315.1 uncultured Saprospiraceae bacterium
AGCGGTTCAGCGGTTCAGCGGTTCAGCGGTACAAGGGTTCAGGGGTACAGCGGTTTAGCGGTTCAGCGGTACAAGGGTACAAGGGTACAAGGGTTTATATAGGGAATGGGGGAATATTTTGTGTTTTTTTGAAAAAAAGAGTATTTTTCTTGTTCAACCATATTTTCATTATTCATCATTCATTATTCATCATTCATTATTCATTATTCATTATTCATTACTCATTACTCATTACTCATTACTCATTACTGATATGGCTTTAATACTCCCGGTAAACGATATCAGCCCCAAATTTGGGCAAAACTGCTTCCTTTCTGAAAATGCCACTATTGTTGGCGATGTAGAAATGGGCGACGAGTGTAGCGTCTGGTTTCAGGCGGTGGTGAGGGGTGATGTACACTATATCCGTATGGGGAATAAAGTAAATGTGCAGGATGGGGCAGTCATCCATTGTACCTATCAAAAAGCTCCTACGACTATTGGCAATAATGTCTCTATTGGGCATCGGGCGATTGTCCACGGTTGTACGATTAAGGACAATGTGCTGATCGGTATGGGCGCTATCGTTATGGACCATGCCATTGTAGAATCTAACTGCCTGATTGCTGCCGGAGCGGTGGTGCTAGAGAATAGCCACCTGGAATCTGGTTTTATCTACGCTGGCGTGCCTGCCAAAAAAGTCAAGGAGATGAGTCAGGAGGTTTTCCAGCATAATATCGAGCGCATTGCCAATAACTATGTAATGTATTCGGGATGGTTTAGGACGTCGTGACGTCGTCCAGTAATGGCGTAGTGTCGAGGACAGGAGGACCAGAAGACAGGAGGACAGGACTTTCAGGTTAGAAAAAAAAATAATATATTAGACTTTTATTTAATAAAATTTTAAAGTTATGAAAATGAAAATACCCTTTCTTTTTGCAGGTTTTATTTTAATGTCCCATATGGTGTTCAGCCAGGTAAAGGTGGCTGGCTTTACGATCGGAGAAGAGCATACCTCCACCTCCGTAGCGGTGAACAACCGGGATGCATGCGATACTATTTTTTCCTTTCCTTCACCTGTCCTATTTCCTGCCGGGCTCACTTGGGATGGAAGATACATTTGGCATTTTCATAATGGTAATGTTATACATAAATTTACCTTGGCGGGAGAAATTGCAGGTACTATTCCCAATCCTGATCCATCTAGTTTTGTTAGGGGAGGAGCGATGGACTATGATGGCGAACACATCTGGCTAGCCGGGGAGCAAAGCGCCCAACTTATCCAAATAGATACGATGGGGAATGTCCTTAAACAATTTGACTTACCCTCCGTAAATGAATCCGACCCGGATGGTTACGGTATCACCTGGGATGGATCCACCCTTTGGCACAGCCAATACGAACCGCCTGTACTATATAATATTGATCCGACAGATGGATCTATTATCGATTCTGTCATTCCGCAAGACACTATTGCCGCTATTGATTGGATCAATGGTAAACTATATGGATTTACAACTTTTTCTTCCAATCTTACTGAGGCAAGTTTCGTCCAAATCGATCCTTCTGATGGTACTTTTATCGATACCATAGTGGCCGATTGGTGTATTCCCTATGCTCTGGACTTTTTCTACGATGGTGAATTTCTCTGGAATTTGAGCGGACCAACACCTGGAGGAGGCACAGCAAGAATTTATCAGATTGAAATAGACCTTGGAGAGGTTACAAATATTCAACAAACTACCCTAAAGAAACCGGAAATAACCCTTTATCCCAATCCGTTCACCGATCTGCTGACTATCGAAGGTATCGACCAGGAAACGGCCTTTTTAAGGATTTTTGATTCGACCGGCAAAGAAGTGTTTCGCGACAACTTCAATCAATCGCCTACAACGATTGACTTAAGCCAACTCGCTCCTGGCATTTATTTCGTTGATATCAACGGAACTTATTCCAAACCAATAGTAAAAAAATAATGGCATGGAGCAGGGCTACCAAACAACTCGAGATATCGATGTCTATTTATAAACCATAAACCATCCGTAATCATGGTTCTAATTAACCTCTTTTTACCATTTTTTTTCTTTTTATCTAATGAAAATGCATTAGCGCCTGTTGATGTTGGGACGCCTCCAATATATGCGATCTGTAAAATCGAGCTCCTTGACGGTGCTGTTGAAGAAGGAATGATCTGCATCGTGGAAGGAGGATATAATGGAATTCGAAAGAATGGTTTTTCTATAAAAAAGCCAGGTCAGGAATTTTTTGAACACCAATTTTTCACAGTAGAAGATTATTCTTTGAATTTAGGTAGTTACACAGCCCGAATGCCCGGGAAGGAAGAAAGCCCTGTTTTCTTTATGAAAGCAATGCCAAACGAACCGAGGGAACGCGAAATCTCTTATGATCCACAACAAAAAATTTATTCAGTCAAATCGTCCTATACCTACCATTATAAAATGATGACTTCTTTTTATATTTACGCTGCACTTGATCAACAGTTACATCTCCCTGCTTTTAGCAGCGAAGAATCCATTTCAGGGTCGTCCACGGAGATACAGAAAAAGAAGATTGACGTGGCCAATATCAAGCATTTTGAATTGGTTGCCGAACCTAAAGAAAAGTGGATAAGTTACCTCAAAAAAGCGAAGGCAGGCTTTAAAAAAGGACCGGAACCTTCTGATTATGTTCCCCCATTTTGGTACCATGAGATTAGAAAAAACCCGGAAGAATTCCTCGCCTGGAAAATTCAATTAAGCGGAAAAAGAAGGATAGAAACAAACTAAAAACCAATGACGCAACTGACTGCCGTACAGCCGGTCGACCAGAAAAAGCGGATCGTTTCGCTGGACATTCTTCGGGGTTTTGCCATACTGGGCATCCTCGTCATGAACATTCAGAGTTTTTCGATGCCCGAAGCGGCCTACCTGAATCCGGATGCCTATGGGGATCTTACCGGAGTCAATTATTGGGCGTGGGTAATCAGCCATGTTTTCTTTGATCTAAAATTTATGGCTATTTTCTCTATCCTATTTGGTGCAGGCGTTGTTTTATTTTCAGAAAAAGCGGTGGAAAAACGGGGGAAGTCTGCCGGATTACATTATCGACGCAACTTTTGGTTGTTGATCATTGGGTTAGCGCATGCGCATTTGATCTGGCATGGCGATATTTTAGTGCCTTATGCTATATGTGCTTTTCTTGTTTATCTATTCAGAAATTGGCGCCCCCGTACCATGTTAATTGCTGCCGCTCTTTTCCTGATGGTTCCCATCGCATTTAACTTAATGTCGGGCCTCACCATTGAATACTGGCCAGAGGAAAATGTCAAGGAATTATTAAAAACCTGGAAGCCGACCACCGAAGCGATTCAAGCTGAGATCGCTGCATTTACGGGTACGTGGGGTGAGCAATTTGCTAAGCGATCTTCGATTGCTCAAAATCTGGAAACTTTTGTTTTCCTGATTTATTTCTTTTGGCGGGTAACGGGATTAATGCTAATCGGTATGGCCTTGTATAAATGGGGGTTTTTATCTGCACAAAAATCAAAACGTTATTATACTCGCGGCTTTATGATCAGTTGGATCATTGGGCTACCGATCGTCATTTTCGGCGTCGTTCAAAACTTCCAACATGATTGGTCGATACAATACTCTTTTTTTCTGGGTTCCCAGTATAATTATGTAGGCAGTCTCCTGGTCAGTTTTGGCTTTATCTGCCTTGTCATGCTTTTAGCCAAATCGGATGGCTTCAGCTGGATCAAAGACCGGCTTGCCGCAGTAGGGCAGATGGCCCTGACCAATTACCTGATGCAATCGATTATTGGCACCTTCATCTTTTACGGCTGGGGATTAAGTTATTTTGGCCAGGTTGATCGCGTTGGGTTATTACCTATTGTCATAGGTATTTGGGTAATTCAGCTCTTATGGTCGCGCCCCTGGCTCAACCGCTTTCGTTTTGGCCCCTTCGAATGGTTTTGGAGATCATTGACGTATTGGAAATTTCAACCGTTGAAAAGGAGGAGTCATGGATAATGAATAATGTGGAATGTACAATATCCAGGGTACAACTGAAAATTATGAAATCTGCGAAGACCTGTAAAATCCGTGTTATCCGTGGTCCATCCTGTTCGGGCTGAGTAACCTCCCTTTTTGCACCTTTGTACCGTTATACCCTTGCACCTTTGAACCGTTATACCTTTGCACCTTTGTACCGTTATACCCTTGCACCTTTGAACCGTTATACCCTTGCACCTTTGAACCGTTATACCTTTGCACCTTTGAACCGTTATACCTTTGTACCTTTGAACCGTTATACCTAAACACCATGACACCTGGAAACCTGGAAACCTGGAGACCTGGAAACCTGGAAACCTGGAAGCCTCCTCCCCACATCCTTCCCGTTATCGTCATTGCGCAGTTTTGCTGCACCTCGCTTTGGTTTGCCAGTAATGGGGTGATGGGCGATTTAGTCGCCAATTTTGATTTGGCCGAACGAGCCCTGGGCGATTTGACCTCGGCTGTTCAATTTGGTTTTATTTCGGGCACCCTGGTTTTTGCCCTGCTGACCATAGCCGATCGATTCTCTCCTTCTAAAGTCTTTCTATTGAGTGCTTTATTCGGTGCTTTATTTAATGCCGGTGCCATTTGGGGAGCCAATACGCTTTGGAGTTTATTGCTATTACGTTTTCTCACCGGGTTTTCCCTTGCTGGAATTTATCCCGTAGGCATGAAAATAGCTGCTGACTACTTTGAGAAGGGGCTTGGTTTATCTCTGGGTTTTCTAGTTGGTGCTTTGGTCGTAGGAACTGCTTTTCCCCATTTATTAAAAAGTGCGGAAGGGCTTTTAGAATGGAGATCGGTTATCTTAACGACTTCCGGATTTGCTACAATGGGTGGACTGATGATGGTGGCCCTGGTCCCTGACGGACCACACCGCAGAGCAGGAAAACAACTGGATCTTTCCGCCTTCTTTCGCGTATTTAAAAGTCCCTCATTCCGATCTGCAGCTTTTGGTTATTTTGGTCATATGTGGGAACTTTATGCCTTTTGGGCCTTTGTCCCGGTCATGATAACCACTTATAATTCGTTGCATCCGCTGGCTGATATTAATATCCCAATTTGGTCTTTTATCATTATAGGAACAGGGGGGTTAGCTTGCGTGATAGGCGGCTATGTTTCCCGCTTAATAGGTGTAAAACGAACAGCAGCTATTGCGCTATCTCTATCGGGACTTTGTTGTTTAGTTTCCCCGTTGGTCTTTATGGTTTCCATTCCCGGTTTATTCCTATTGTTCTTATTATTTTGGGGGATGGTTGTTATTGCCGATTCACCATTATTTTCTACTCTGGTAGCACAAAATGCAATTCCCGAAGTAAAAGGAACCGCATTGACCATTGTCAATTGCATCGGTTTTTCGATTACCATCTTTAGTATTCAGTTATTGAATACGTTGGTTCTCCATATGAATCCCATATATATTTATCTGTTTTTGGCGGTAGGCCCGGTATTGGGGTTAGTAGGGTTGGGAATGAAGGGTAAAAGAGCAAGGAGTAATGGGAAAAGAACAGGGGGCAAATGAGGTAAGTCACAGTGGAGGCAATAAGAAATTTCTTGCTGGTGATGACGTCATCGTCACCCACTGTAACTTGCTGGTGGTGACGTCTCGTCACCACCCACCTTTTAGGTGGTTCCAGGCACCTTATTTTTCTATATTTACTCAGCATGACACCATAATCGTTTTTTCAAAACAGGTGCCTGGAGGCACCCTTAATTGTACTTCGGACGAGGACGTCCGAAGTAGCAGTAAAAGCTGGGGATAAAATTGAATTTTGATACTATTAGAAATAAATACCAAATATCTTACACTAGGATCTATGCTTTTCAAACTAAAATTTGAATTGATGAAAGAACGATAAATATCTGAAAATCGTTATCTTGCTAAACAACCTTGCATGTCTGCACATAAAAAAATGAAATTAAATAAAAAAAATATCGAGATCATCCAAAACTATTTTAAAGACAAACCAGTCCTGAATGCCTATCTATTTGGCTCATATGTTACTGGAAAGGCCAACGCGGAGAGTGATATTGATCTTCTCGTAGATTTGGACTACTCTAAAAAAATTGGATTGCTTTTCATACAGATGCAGATTGACTTGGAAGAGCTGCTTAATAAGCCCGTTGATCTGGTATCTTCTAATGGATTATCAAAATACATCAAACCCATTATAGACCAAGAAAAAGAACTAATCTATGCAAGATAAATTAGGAGATAAAGCTAGATTATTTCATATTCGGGATTCTATTGAAAAGATAAATCAATATGTAAATGGTGTCGACTTCAAAACTTTTGAACGTCATTCTATGCTGATGGATGCTTGTGTTCGACAATTAGGTATCATTGGTGAAGCAAGTAATAGATTGTCTAATGAAATAAAAGAACAAAACAAAGATATTGAATGGAAACAGATTATCGGATTAAGAAATATTGTCATCCATCAATATTTTGGAATTGATGACAAGGTGCTTTGGGAAGTAATCCAGGATAATATTCCGGATCTTCAAATAAAAATTACAAGAATAATTGAAGCTCTAGAGTAGAAAGTTTTATACCTCGTCCCCCTACTGGTGAAGACGTCATTGTCTCCACCTTCATTCCAGGTGGCTCATGGCACCTGTTTCCTTCCCCATTTAAGTCAATTCATACTGTATGTGTAAAACAGGTACCTGGAGGCACCACTAATTGTACCTCGGACGAGGACGTCCGAAGTAGCAGTTTTTTTACTTCGTATGGTTACCTACAAAACAACAGTAACCGCAGTTTACAGCAATATCTATCTGCTCACGGATGCTGTCCTCAATGGTCCGACGAACTCCATTGGTACAGACCACATGTATCCACTTGTGCCGCTGCACCGTTGAACCGCTACACCGTTGAATCGTTGGACCGCTGAACCGTCCCCTCCCCCTTTACTTTCCCACCAAAAAACCGTAACTTGTATATAGCAAAAACCTTATTCCATTTCCCGCCTGTTACCCTTCATTCACCTTAAAACCCAACTCATGGAAACCTTGATCTATAACAGCCATACGCATGTTTTTAACAAAAACCACATCCCTCATAAATTTGTACCCATCCGACTCGTTCGCTTATTGATGAAAGGCAGAGGCACTCAGGGTATTGCCCGCTTTTTACACATGCTTAACCCCTTTAGCAATAAGGATGTCTTCGACCGTTATTCCAAATTTATCCGGCAAGGCGATTTTGAAACCCAAGAGGTCATCTTCAACAATATGAGGCGGGCCTATCCGGGCAACACCAAATTTGTCATCCTTTCGATGGACTTTGAATTTATGGAAGCCGGTGTGCCTAAATACTCCTTTATTGAACAACTGAACGAACTGGCACAGCTAAAAGAGAAATATCCCGACCATGTGTTCAACTTCATCTGCGTCGACCCAAGACGCAACAAGGTGGATCAACTGGTCAGGACCTATATCGAAGAAAAAGGCTTCTCCGGTATCAAACTTTATCCGCCACTAGGGTTTTACCCGTTCGATGAACGGCTCGATAAGGTGTACGACTATGCCCAAAAACATCAAATTCCGATCATGATGCACTGTTCCAGAGGCGGTATTTTTTACAGAGGCAAATTGAAAAAGGCAGATTGTATCCATCCCAAAACAGGCAAAGCACTCAAAAAGCGCAAGAATAAAAAATTCATGGATCACTATACCGATCCGGCCAACTATGCTTATGTATTGGAAAAATTCCCCGATCTCAAGATCTGCTTCGCCCACTTTGGTGGCGGGGACGAGTGGGAGAAATACCGCAATTCCCCTGACCCCGAAGTCTATAAAACCAGTTGGTTATTTACCATTCTTGAGCTGATCAAAAATCACCCGAACGTCTATGCCGACACCTCCTATACTTTTGCCGATTTTTCCCTATTGCCACAACTCAAGGTCTTGTTGGCAACACCAAAGGTCAGGGACAGAATTCTGTTTGGCTCCGACTTCTACATGTCCAACCTCGAAGGTAGCGAATACAAATGGAGCGTCGATTTGAGAGGGGAACTAGGAGAACATATGTACCGATTGATCGCAGAGACTAATCCCAAAAACTACCTGGGCCTGAACAAACACCAACCTCAAGCGTGGGTTGCAGAAAAAGCGGGGGAGTTGCTTGGACATTTTAGATAGGAAGGAAATATGAAGTAGGAAATAGGAAGTAGGAAATAGGAAATAGGAAGTAGGAAATAGGAAGTAGGAAATAGGAAATAGGAAATAGGAAATAGGAAGTAGGAAATATGAAATAGGAAATAGGAAATATGAAATAGGAAGTAGGAAGTAGGAAGTAGGAAGTAGGAAATAGGAAATAGGAAGTAGGAAATAGGAAGTAGGAAAAATTCTTTATCTTTGGAAAGGATAAAAACACAGCTGTATGCCTGAAAAAGAAGCGCCCACCTATTCCATTCCAGAGTATTTAGCCCTCGAAGAAGTAGCTGATATCAGAAACGAGTATGAACGAGGGCGGATATTCGCGATGAGCGGAGGAACGCTAAATCATGGAATCATCTATACCGCTCTCTTCCATATACACAAACACCCAAGGGCTTCATGATCCTAATTTCAAGTTAGATTTATAACCAAATTTTTCTAATGAAACACACCTTCCTTTTTACGTTAACTCTTTTTCTTCTAGTTTCCTGCCAACCTGCAGAGAACGTCAATAAAGAACCATATCCCGCCACGACCCTGCCCACCGACACTACCCAACTCTGGCTCGCTGAGGGCAATCCTGATAGCGATACGGTGCTTATCCTCTGTCAGGGAGGACCGAGCGATAGCCTTGGCTTTGAACAAAAGGGCAAGGTGATCTGGCGCTATTTGCCCGGTTATAAGAACTACGAGGTCATTCACCTCCATCAGGCTCAAACCTATAATCCGGCGATGTTCAACTATCAGGATACCTTTACCGTAGCAATGGCGAAAAAGGAGGTAGCCAATACCTCTGCAATCCTGGCCCGGGCAATCGATTATTTCAAAAATCGGAACAAAAAAGTTTCCGTCGTTGGTCATTCATATGGAGCTTACTGCATCCTGCACTACCTGGCCAATCACGAAGAGCAAGCTGATCAATACATCATCTCAGGAGGTAGGGTAGATGATAATCCTTCAATGATCAATAATCTGCTTAAAGGCATTAATGGTCAATATGCAAAAGATGCGATCACCTATAAACCTGATAACTTTGAGGAAGTTAAAAAAGAATATTCTCCTGCCGAACTCAAAGACTACCGGGTGCGCCAGTTACTTAAAGGCACAATCGGCCAACCGAGATACTCCAAAGCTTTGGCTCAAAAAGACCTTTCCAACCTGAGCTTCGCCTATGCCAAAAATGATCAAAATGTGGGGACTCTTACGGGTAAAGAGATTGAATTCCTGCTTTCCCAAAACGCATTTGTCTTCGAGACGAGCGATGGGCATTATGACCTTCCCAAACGCGTCATCGACGGTGTCTCTGATGGGCGCCTCCAACTATGCTGTGGCCACACCCCACTCCAACAACTAGCCCTCCACTACCGCCAACATCTGGACACCAAAAGCATCCAACAGGTTGTTGAACTAATAGAACTTGGCACAGACACTTCCTTCGTCCGCTCCATCCTGGGCAACCCCATCGATATGGGCTTCGACTACCGCTACCTGGTTGATTCGGTTAGTGCCAATGGCTGCGCCGTCGGCGCCGTCTTTCATATTGATGATGAAGGCAAAATCGATCAAAAATGGGTAGGGGAGATTTGTGAGTAAAACGAGGTAACGAAAAATAGTTAGCCTTACCTTAATCCAACAATTTTTGAATTTAATTTTACATCATTTTTCGCTACGGCGATACGGCGCTAAAACGTTTTTCACCCCAAAAAGGTAACAAAATTGACCACCGGTATATATACTCACCAACAAACCAATAATTTAAACCCTTAAAAATCTTATCATGCCCGAAATACCCATTGAAATCATTAACCTTAATGCCAATGCAGGCTTTAGAGAAGGTATCATAAATGGAAACCTCGAAGGACAAATAAAAGCCGGTATTGCCATAAGTGCGGACGCCTGCCATGGCATCAGCCTTGGGCTAAAAGGGGACATAACCGGTGAAATTCTTGGCAATATGGATATCCTGTTTATTGGCGCTCAGGCCAAAGGAGAAGTCCAGGCTGCAGCCGGAGCCCAGGCCCTGATCCGGCTTGAACCCAATTTATTGGAAAAAATGGGGCTATCCATTTATGTTGGAGCTTATGCCCGTGCCATGGCTTCAGGAAGCTTAGCCATTTACCTCACACCCGAATTTTTTGCTCAACAAATACAGGATCACCTCGATGATTTTACCAGTGACCTCTTTTTGATCTTCCTCGAAGAAGTCAAGGCTGAAATGGGGGTTTGGGGAAGGATCGCTTATTCTGCTATGGCAGAAGCCAACGTGAACGTGGTATGTGATGTAAAAAAACTTAGCGCAGGTTTTGAGATCTCCGGTGGCTACAAATATGGCCTAAAAGGAGGAGCTGGTTACGATTTCTACTGTGATGTTGGGTTTAAAAACCTCCGCCGTGCAGTAAATCGTTCTTCCCTGAGAATAGTCAAAGAGATCAATAAACACCTTCTGAAAAGTTCTATTACACATAAACAAATCCTTGCAGAAAGTTTAAACTTCTGTTTTCCGCTAATGGCACTTACCGCTTATGATCTGGGACATAAAAGTGCAGAAAGAGGCGAATTCTTAAATAAAGAAGAAGTAGCTGCTGTCTTATTCACCAACTTCTCTGCCAACCTTCAACGATATGCGGTTGAAAAGATGACAGAACTGGCGGTGAAGCTTATGGTTAGAGAATTTTCAAAAATCTATTACAAAGTCTTTAGCATCTCCTTAGATGAAATAGAACAACAGACCTTAACCAATAAGCTTGATAACTTAATTGACACCCTGGAAAAAGGAGATTTGCGACTCTCAGATGTCAATATATTCATTACTGAAACGCTTAATATTATTGACATCCTTGATGGAGGGGCATTAGACGATTTTAAGCGTCCGCTTACGCTGTTCTGGGCAAGTGCTGTCCTTGGGTTTGCACTGAAAGAACTATTGGGCACTTATGACGCTTCACTGGGACTAGGGTCCTCACCCATTGGAGAAGCTACTGCCTCTATCAATTACCAAAACCTCCCTAAAGCACCGGATTTCATCAAGGAAGAGATGGCGGATACCCTGGGAGAAGCCATCTTAAAGGTAGATGTGAGAATTGCAGTTGACTACCTGATAGAAGTAGGTATCCCGGAAGCAGAAACCTATTTATTCCCTGAAATCAGTTCTTTTAAGACTTATTTTGAAAGCGCTTTTAATCTTACTTTCGGTCAAATCTTCCAGGATGCCTTCAGAGGAATGAAAGGGGAAGGAAGCCTGGGTGATTATCATTCTTATCAGGCTATCAAGCAATTGGTGAAAGAGCAGCTGGTCGATCAACTCTTAATGAATGAATTGCTTACTAATTTCACCAACCAAATCGATGATTCGCTTCTGTCTCAATATGTTGAAGAGGTAGTCAGACCTTCTCTATTCTTATCCAGCGAATTTCTGTTTACTAAATTAGACGATTTCCTGATTGAAGACCTTCAAAATATTACCAACCTTCCTCAATTTGTCAACGGAATCTCTTCAGGATGCGGAGTGGTGGTTTACAAGATTTTAGCCAGGAATATTGCTTTTTTTGATCAGGTGGTCAATGATTTCATCCTTGATTTTACGTTCACAGGATTTGACAACCTTGGGGTCAGGCTTCAAAATACCCAGGACCCTTTCTTTGTAAGCTGTAAGGATTTGATGATCCAATCTTTTCCTAACCTTCCTCATATAGAAGACAATATAGAAGCTGCCCGCCAATTGCTTTTGGACCTAACCTATGCTTTTAAAGAGATTTCAGGCCCTACTATTTTTACAGCAGAACGCCGGAATAACCTTCGGGTGTTAAAAAGAGATATTCTACTTTCCATGGCAGGAGAGATCGATTATACTGAAACACCTCAGGCATTTGTAGACCGCCTGCTGGATTGTGGTTTTATTCCAAATTTAGAATTGGTTAATGCATTCGGAAATCAATTGTTCGAAATAAATGTTGAAGCGTTTAGGGTTTTTACACAAAAAATCATCCCCGCCTTCAATGACTTTTACCTGGCTCTTGCTCTTCCGGCCCTCCAGGATATGAAAAAAGCCCTTCTGGAATATATCCAAGATTTACTCAAAGCAGCAGAAGATGCACTAAAAGCCTACAACGAATTAAGCAATGCCATTGATGAGAATATTCTGGCCTTCCTGGAATCGATTGATTTATTGTTCAGCCAATTTGCTCAATCTCTTCAAGATCATTTAGACACCTGGGGTGAAGCGGTTAAATCTTCCATCCATTATGATGCTATCGAGGGAATAAAGGAAAATTTCCCTCCCGGAGCAGCACGGAATAGTGCTATTCTAACCTTTGAAAATACCACCTGGCCGGTAGAAACCATTATTCTGGATACCGCTATAGACGCCGGCACAACGGCTTTAGATAAGGCTATCCAGGATCTGGTAGAAAATGTGGACACCCTGACCGATATAGGAGAAGAAATGGTCCAGATGAAACAATCTATAGAGGATACGATCACAGAAGGCTTGTTGGGCTATGTGCTAAACCCTATTGCCTCTACTGCTGAAAGGCTTATAAATGCTTTACTCCCAGACACCATGCTTTCTCAAATCGAAGAGTATTTGGAGGCTAGAGCCGAGCAAAAACGGTTGGAACAAGAATTACTCGATGAAGAGCAACGATTAGCGTTGCTTGAGGCTGAAAAAATAAAAACGCAACAGGCCTACCAACGCCATAACTTCAACCCAACAGTTGACCTAAATATACTGGATCCAACGCCTGGCTTTCCATTTATTTATCCAAGAGAAATCACGTTACAAATGGAACTGGAAAATGGGAATCCCGACATGGTTGCCAATCCATCCTCTAAAAGAATACAAGTTCACCTCAACGGCAACCCCGTTGAAATAATTCCTTCTGATTGGTCAGCATCTGCCGGTGGAATGCGCTTTGAAAAAACTATCGGAAATGCAGAAGACGGATTAAATATCCTCGAAATCAGCTGGATAAAAGGAGCGACAGAGGAAGACCTGATCCGGCATACCATCCCATTTATTGTAAATACAGATGCTGATTATAAGAAAGCCAATTTTGACGTTACTATTGAAAGTAATCCTGAGGGTAGTGATGTAGATTTAGAATATGTTGAAATGAATTATTTGGGAACAGAAGATTTAACTGCTGCCGAATGGCTACTTCAGGATAAAGCCGGCCATAAATTTTACCTGCCTGTTTTTACCATTAAATCTGGCGATCAACTCAAAATTTACACAGGAGGAAATCCGGATAATAATCAAATAGAACCGAACTATAACACCAAGCTATTATTTATGGGCAGGAAAAAAGCAGTTTGGAATAACGAAGGCGACACCCTTTGGCTGACAGATGCCGATCATGTATTAATCTACCAACATTCTTATACCTCAAAAAATAACAACCAATGACCATTACTAATCCTATTGAAGAACTCATAGCTTTATTCAAAAACCTCCTGAAAGCCCTTGATTTTTCCGAGGTGCCCTCAGAAACCAGCCAACTATTACACGAGATGCTGGAAAATGCCCTCCAGAATGATTTGGTAAAGGAGTTTCTGGATAGTATGGAAACATCAGGAAAAACTTTAGAAGATATCCTCGAAGTTATCATCATCGATCACTCCAAGCTACTCTTGAAAGGCTTCGTTAAAGCATGGGTGACCTTGCAACGATCAGTAGAAGAATTATTGGAAGCAGTGGATGCCATTCAGCAAGAAGCACTAGATGAAGTAACTGAAACTATAATGGAAATGGTAGGTAGAAAAATAAATAGTGCGGAAATCACAGAGGCAAAAAAAATCTATGGGAATACCTTCGACTATGATACGATCTATTTAACCGTGGATAGTCCCTTAAATGATGTGACCTTTGCCGTTCAGGACTATTACAATGGCCACCCAAACTCCAGAGCTTTCGTTACCTGCAAATTAATACATCAAGACGCTGACGATGGTGCTTTGCCCAACGAAAAGCTTATCCACGAACTCTGTCACGTTTGGCAATACCAGGAATTTGGACCCATTTATATTATACAAGCTATTCATGCACAAATTCCCCCGCAATATAATTACGGTTATACTAATTCTAAAAATGGAAATGGAGCAGAAACAGTACTGGAGGAGGTCATTACAGATAATCCTGACAAAACAGTAGCAGAAGTTTTTGAGCTATTCAACCGCGAACAACAAGCACAAATTATCAAACATTACTACTATAGAAGGTATAAAGTAACTACGCCACTGGATTATGCTCCCTGGCAACCTTTCCAGGATCTGGTTTATACGCCGTAGGGTCTCAGGGGTTCAGGGTCTCAAGGGTTCAGGGTCTCAAGGTTTCAGGGTGTCAGGGTGTCAGGGTGTCAGGGTTTCAGGGTGTCAGGGTGTCAGGACCCCCTGATACCTGGAGACCTTGTTACCTGGACACCTCGACACCTGGAGACCTTGTTACCTGGACACCTCGACACCTGGACACCTAGACACCTAGACACCTAGTTACTTTTCCTCACCCGCTCATACACCCCTTTCCGATAACTCGCACCCACCGGTATCCGATTATCTCCGATTATGATGGAATGGCCTTCGATGAGATCGATATTATTCAGGTTGATGATGTAGGATTTGTGGACGCGCATGAAGCTGTCTGAGGGAAGTTGCGTCTCCAGGTCTTTTAGATTTTGGAGTGTGATGATCTTTTTATCTTTGCATTTGATTTGCACGTAATTCCGAAGGCCTTCGATATAAAGAATATCCTTCAACACGACCCGGTGAAATTTATTTTTGGCATCTCCCTTGACAAACAACTCGGTCATAGGAGCTTCTTTTTCAGGAACTGCGGAAGGTGCTGGTGGCGGATCAATAGCTACCGCTTTTTTGACGGCTTTCAGAAACCGGTCAAAAGAATAGGGCTTTAACAGGTAATCGGTGACCTGATACTCATAACTTTCCAGGGCATATTCCGAATAGGCGGTGGTAAGAATGACCGGACAGTTTATCTCAGCAATATCAAGCATTTGTAACCCGGTAAGGTCATGCATCTGAATATCCAAAAAGAGCAAATCGACCTGATTTTGCCTTAGCCAATCCATAGCTTCAATGGGGGCAGTAAAGGTCTGAGTGAGTTCCAGCCAGGGTACCTTTTCCACATACATGCGGATTAGATCAAGGGCATGGGTCTCATCGTCGACTGCCAGGCAGGTGTATGTTTTTTCTGATGTTTTCATAATTCCAGCGTTAAAAAGGTCCGGTAATAATTATTGGCCTTGCTGATCTGTAAGTTATGCTTTCCCGGGTATTGCAGGTCCAGCCGGCGTTTGATATTCTCAATGCCGATACCGCTACCCGGATCTTTATGAGCAGTGTTGATCTTGTTGACGCAAGTGAAAGAAAGTTGAGTACCATCTACACCAATTGCTATCTTGATCGGGTGTTCAGGATCATTATACACCCCATGTTTAAAGGCATTTTCTACAAAGGGCAAAAGCAATAGCGACTCTATCCGCAAACCGTTGACCGGACCACTTATTTTAAAGTCTACGAAGCATTCTCCTTTAAAGCGGAGCCGATAGATGGAAATAAAGTTTTGAAGCAAGTCAATTTCATTACTTAACAAACGCTTTTCCCCTTTTGAACTCACCGTAGCATACCTCAAAATATCCGATAGCTTCCGAATACCCTCCGCCAGTTCCATGTCGTAGGCAAATGCTCTGGTGTGCAGAAAACTTAACATATTAAATAAAAAATGTGGGTTGATCTGGCTGCGCAAAAAACTCAATTCTGCTTCCTTTAACTCATTAGTAAGCTTTAGCTTTTCCCGCTCGGGTATCCACCGGTTTTCGATCAAAAAAATAATAAGACTAACAATTAACGCAATGAACCCTCTCCAGATATTATCCCGGATATAAAACCAGGCCCCCAGCGCATCATTATAATTATCAATACCAAACAAAAACGGGTAACAAACTTCCTCAATGAAATATCGGAGTGCAATGAAGACAGCAATTCCTAAAGGAAGCGCAATGATTAATAGTAGTCTACGGTTTGCGGTTAGTACATAACTCCAAATCAGGCTGTAAAACAGATAAAAAACAATTATAAAAACCAATTCATAAGAAAAAGTTAATAGGTAATCAATATGATCCCATTCCTGGTAAAAGATATCTACCCAGTTGCTATACAGCAGATACACCAACCACCCCAATAAATGCCAGACGGGCTTGGTGATATGTATAAATGTTTTTTCCATTAGAGGAATAAAGATATAAAAAGCCATGGTTTACCTTTCTAACCTTACACCAAATTCTTTCTTTTTTACACCAATGCCTTCATTCTATGGATCATCATTAAGTACCTAGCCAAAGAGGAGATGTCCTTTATTCCGGGGTATTGGTACTATAAAGTTTTTAAAAAACCTCTAACTGCTTAAATTGTTAACCTATTTATTTACCAAAATAAGTACACGATGAAATCTAAATTAATTACTTTTTTATTCCTCATTTTTTTGTTGTTGAGTTTTTCTGCAAAATCCCAATCGTTGGTTGTGCAGGGAGTGGGCTCCTTCAATTTGCTTTACGAATTTGAAACCGGCTTTTTGGGAGGAGGACTCGGTATCGAAGGGAAAATGGGTCGCTTCTTTTCCCTGGGAATAGATGGGACTTACGGGGTAAGTGACGATTTACGACTATTCAACTTATCGCCAAGCGTGAAATTTTATCCAGCAGCCTCCCTAAAAGGCTTTTTTGTCGGTGCCGGATTTGGAATTTTTCAATTATCCAGCAGGGATGATAAGCCCATTGGTTTCCCGCTAGAAGATGAACAAGCTTCATCCGATACCATATTTGGCCCCAAAGTTTTTATTGGTTTCCAAACCCTGGTAAAAGATAAAATCACCATCGGGTTTGAAACCGGATTAGGAGCCCTCCCTCAAACGGATAGCGGCTTCCTCAACATTCAATGCCGTGTTGGCTATGCCTTTTAACCAGGCATTTTTTGTCCATTCCAAAAGCTCAAACATTATGAAAAATGTATTTATGGTACTTTTTTTTCCAGTCTTGCTCCATGCGCAATCCTGGACACCCAAAGATGTAGCTCCTTTTACCTATTCTTTTTCTATTGAAGAAAATCAATTAAAAGGAACAGGTGCCCAAATCTTAAGGGAAGCGATCCTGGAATCTCACTTTTTCCTGCTTGGGGAGCGGCATTATTCGGCCAGGACCTCCGAACTGACCCAGGCCCTCATCCCTGAGCTGGAAAAGGCGGGATACCAGGATTTTATTGCAGAAATCGGCCCCGAATCGGCCCAAGTACTTACGGAGCTAAGCCATCCATTGGAGGAGGCCCGGGAGCAAATCACCAACTTTTATCAAAAATATGCTTTCGAAGCTTATGAAGATGCGCCCATTCCCTTTTTTGAAGGAAAGGAGGATCTCGACTTTCTGATTGAAGCTTTTGAAAGAGAGATGAAGCTCCATGGCATCGATCAGGAATATTATAATTCGACTTTTCACCTTTTTGATCGGATGTTTGAGCAAGCTCCTTCAAGTAAAGCGTTGGATAATTTAAAAGATACGGTGATGAGGGTCATTCACCAACACTATGGGTTGGATATGGAGCAAAACAATTACCGGCTTTTTAAAAACATGTCGGAAAAACCCATCATCAAAGAAGCCCTGGAAAAATTGGCCGCCGCAGCGCCTGCTAACACCCCGATCGCGGAAGCGCTATTGAAAACCTGGGATATTTATGGGCGCTATATGAAACGGGACGGCACCTCGCACGTAGCCAGAATTCAGTATATGCGACAGAATTTTTCAAAGGTAGTCGAGACCAAACCTGATGGGAAGTTTTTTGTCAAAATGGGTGCCTTGCATATAGCCAAACGCCCCCGGCTAAGCGCTTATGACGTTGGCGATCTGGCAAATTCCCTGGCTGAAAAGAAAGGGGTAAAGGCCACCCATATCGCTTGTACTTCCAGGTATTACGAACAAGGCAACAAGGTAAGCGACTACTGGGAGTCGATGAAACAGGCAGGATTTCCTTTTAGTTTTATTCAATTAGGTAAAAAAGACGCCTTCACGCTAATTGACCTTCGTGCATTGCGAACAGCTCTTGAATCGGGTACCCTGGAACTTGCAGAAGATCTGTCTTACCATCAGCTAAGACAGACGTTGGAGGGGTATGATCTGCTGATCATCATGCCTGAAGATCAGGAACAGGAGAGGCATTATTAATTTCAGTGGTTAAATTTGATTTTTTTAGCAATAATCCTTAACTTGTAACTATTATTTAAACAATCCACGCTCTTATTAAATGGTATATTTTCATGATTAATGCCGATAACTCCCTGTAGTAATACCATTAATTAACCAAAGAAAAAATCATGAAAACAAAAACTCCAATGGCATTTGCCATTATCTTGATCCTCATTTGTATAGGTATATATACCTGTACTTCCACTTTTAAAATCGATCATGAATTTCGAAAAACTTATACAGAGATTAAAGAAGCTGCTCAAGGAGCTAGTCCTGACTCGGTATTTTTTAAAGTTCATTTTAAAAATGGAGCAGTCTGCGTATTTGAAAATTGGGAATTGACCTTGAAAAAGGATTCAATTAAGGGAAATGGAAAACTATTTGACTTTAATAGAAACCTTGTAAAAGAAGGTGTTTTTACCTTCAACCTAGAATCAATTGCCATTATAGAAACCAACCAGATTGACGCCATCAAAAGTAAGGATAATGAACGGATTGCAGCACTCGCAATCCTTACTAGTGCAAATATAGCCTTAAATATTGTCTGTATTACCAACCCCAAAGCATGTTTTGGATCATGTCCAACGTTTTATATCAATGAGGACGCCCCCATTTATGCAGCCAATGCAGAAGCATTCTCCAGCGCTATTGCACCTAGTTTGGAACGGTCAGACCTTGATGCCCTTCAGTTTAGTACCCTACTTTCCGAATTTTCCATCCTTATGAAAAATGAGGCATTGGAAACGCATGTTGTCAACCAGGTGAATGTTTTTGCAGTACCAAAACAGAGGAGTCAATATGTATTTCACGATCAGTATCAAAATTTCTATTTGTGTGAAAGAAACTTCATTCCAAAAAAAGTGATGGTCAATGACAAAAATATAACCTGTGTCGTCCGTGAAATAGATGAATTAGAGTACTTTTCACAAACAGATACCTTTGATTTATTGGCCAAAGAAGAAATGATCTTAGAATTCGACCAACTTCCTATGGAGGAACTCGGCGTAGTATTAAACTTCCGGCAAAGCCTTTTAACTACCTTTCTCCTCTACAGTGGCCTTTCCTATATGGGCGATGAAGTGGGTGATATTTTTTCTCTTCTAGAAACAAATATGATCTTAGCTAGGGGATTTGGCGACCCATTTAGACGCCTGGGAAAAATAAATATATCATACTGGAATCCACAAACGAACCAATGGGAATCAATAGAAGCTTTGCATGAAACGGGTCCCATTGCAAAAAACCTGATGATCGTCCCATTAAAAAACAAGTCTCCCAAAGACGGAAAACTAAAGCTTAAAATTCAACTCACTAAAGGTCATTGGCGATTAGATTACGTTGGCCTTACTCTTGTTAAAGATGAACCGCAGCCTTTTATCGCCACCCCTGTAAAACTGGAATCAATAAATGGAAACCTTTCTGAAGTATCTTATCTACAAAGAGATGACGAGAAATATTTGGTGACCTTTCCGGGTAATCAATACCGGATTCATTTTAAATTCCCATTATTAGAACAAGAAAAGGAATATGAACTTTTCCTTGCTTCTAAAGGCTATTATTTAGAATGGATGAGAAAACCCTGGCTGGAAGGCAAAAATATTTCGAAGTTGAAAAGGATTATTCAAAATGATCCAACCACCTGGAAAGAACTGGCTATTGAGTTTAAAGAAATGGAATCTGAAATGGAAAGTGTTTTTTGGAATTCCTATTATTCAAGAACCCAATAAATCAATTAAAATGAAACAGTTGTTAATTCTTGTCACTTTTTCCATGACTTTGGGTGCTTGTAAAAGTCCTCACTATCTACCCAAACCAATGAGTTTTCAATATCATACAAAAGGACTTTTTATAGAGTGTGTCCTAAATTTAGCCCCTAATGTGACAGGAGAAATCATTGCTGTAAATTCATCCTACATCGATCTATTGCCTTTAAATGCTGAAGATGGTGTAATTTCTGTAGAAAAAAGGAGTATAAAATCTGCAAGAATAAGGGTCGCTCTGACCAGTAACAATCCAGAGATGTTTAAAATCTGGGCAGGAACTATCTTCTTATCCAGCATTGGTCATGGAGGCTTCGCCATCTTTTCGATACCGATCAATTTAGCCGTAGCATTACCTGTTGCTAATAATGCAGCAAAATCATCTTTTGACGTCTTTTACCCTAAAGAGATTTCTTGGGAGGAATTAAGCAAATTTGCCCGATTCCCGCAAGGAATTCCAGAAACTGTTAATCGTCAATCAATCCAATAATATAGCAGCACTATTCTCTGTTATTCGTTTTATATTTAGCTAGTGAATACAATTTCATTCAGCATTCTCTTCAGTATTGTATCAGAAAAATATAAACCATATATAAATGAAACTCAACATCCCACTCTACATCAGCATCCCATTAGTTATCCTGGGAATTTTTATGTCGCTTGCACTAAGGCAAGTGCCAACCCCTTCAATGGAAAATTCAGCCAAGGTTTCTGGCGAGCTGGTATTTCTAGAAGAACATGGTGGCCCGGGAGATGTTACGCTCCGATTAAAAGACAATGATGTCACCTACTACATCAATCGAGGCACTGAAAACGGAGTAGATCCAAACCAGAGGACCAGAAGGACAGATCATCAGTCTGAAGGACTGACATTCCCCCTCAACTAGGGGCAGTGCCCCTAGAAAAACCAGAGGACCAGAAGGAAAGATCATCAGTCTGAAGGACTGACATTCCCCCTCAACTAGGGGCAGCGCCCCTAGAACCAGAGGACCAGATCAGTCTGAAGGACTGATCCCCCCCTACCTAGGGGCAGCGCCCCTAGAATATTTCAGGGCAGCGCCCCTAGAATATTTCAGGGCAGCGCCCCTAGAATCTAAAAAAAATGAAAAAGCGCATACTTCAACTTTTCATCTTATTTCTGCTTTTGATCTCCACACTTATAGGGATGAATATCTCATGGGACATACCTGTTAATACTCTTAAAGAACAATATGCCAACGAGCAATCCAAATTTATCGCTATTAATGATCTTGATGTCCACTACCGGGATGAAGGCACTGGCTTTCCCATTATTCTGCTACATGGTACCGGCGCCTCCCTCCACACCTGGGATGCCTGGACAGCGGAACTGAAAAAAGAATACCGCGTAATCCGAATGGACCTGCCCGCTTTTGGATTGACCGGACCCAATGCTGATCACGACTACCGCATCAAGACTTACACGGAATTTCTGGATCAGTTCATTTCCACCTTGAGCATAGACAGCTTTCACCTTGCCGGAAATTCTTTGGGCGGACAGATCGCCTGGAATTATGCAGCCGATTATCCGGAAAAGGTAGCCAAACTGATTCTGGTCGACCCCAGCGGCTTTCCATCTGAACATGGTACTGCTATGGTGTTCCGCCTGGCCAGAACGCCTATCCTGAATAACATCATGCGATTTGTCACACCCAAATCATTCATTAAAAAAAATCTTAAAGAAGTTTATTACAACGATGAGAAAATCACGCCCGAGCTTATCGACCGGTATTATCACTTAACCCTACGGACAGGCAACCGGGATGCATTTATCGCCCGTGCCAAGCTCCATCCCAAACCGGATAATACTCCAAAGCTAAACGAAATTACTGCTCCCACGTTGATCATCTGGGGGGAAGAAGATACCTGGATACCAGTGGTAGATGGGAAGCGGTTTGAAGCGGCGATTCCCAATGCTCAGTTGGTCGTTTTAGAACAAACCGGTCATGTCCCCATGGAAGAATCACCGCAAAGAAGCTTGAAGTCTGTTTTGCAATTCCTGAAATAAATCCGTACTTTGGATAAGCGCCAAATGACTTCACCAAATCCAGAATAAGGTGCCCTGGATAAATACCACACAGATTTTTGTTGACGCTCAGGATAAACCACCAAGGTAAAGGATCACTGCCCCATTTTTAGTTAAATGAATCTCAAGATCTCAAGGATACAATCAGAGTTTCGTAGCTCCTAATTCCTAACCAGGAATTTTCTTAAACAAAATTTTGTATTATATTTATCAAAGTCATCTCCTAAAATTTAAACTGATGAGTGAAGCAGAAATAAAACTTAAGTTGATAAGGCTGATTGATAGTCAGGAAGGATCAATTTTGAGAGAATTATATGATCTCATTCTTACTAAAGTTTCTCCAGAAAGAAATAAAAAAAATACCATTTCTACTATTGAAGAAGGGTATAAAGCGATGTCTGAAGATATTGATAGAGAAGAAGAGGCCTTTGAATGGATTGAAGGCACTCTCAACTCAGAAGAGATATGAAAAAAAGAGGAGAAATTTGGTGGATAAACTTTGATCCATCTGTTGGGCAAGAAATAAAGAAAAAAAGACCTGCTGTGATCATAAGTAATAATATTTCAAATAAATATCTCAAAAGATTCCAAGTTGTACCTGTCAGTTCTCAGATTCAAAAAATTTATCCAAGCGAAACAAAGATTACAGTTTTAGGAAAAACAAGTAAAGCAATGGCAGATCAACTTACAACTGTTAGTGAATTAAGATTCATCAAAAAAATAACTGATATTTCAGAAAAAGAAATGAATGATATAGAGGACAAAATTAAATTTCAACTTGATCTTCAATAATATTTTTTGGTTCCCTGTGGTTAGTACATCGTGCCAACCTAAATGCCCGGTTCGTCCCTTTGCCTCAATATTTTTTCCATCCCCGCTGGTTAGTGCCTCTCCACGCCAAACTCAAATTCAGATTCCGTCTTCGCACCAAATGTTTTTTTGAAGAAAAATCCAATTAAAACTTGGATTAGTTAGGATTCCTATTTAAACTAATGTATCATGAAACAGTATTTATTTTTTATCACCACTTTCTTTTTTTCCATTACTAACCTTGTTCATTCTCAAGACTTTAACATTACAAAGGTTAAAGTTGAAAAAGACCATAAACTGGAGCAGTTAATCTTTTCTATCGAATGCTTGGGGTGTACGAGGTCTATTCCGTGGCATCTGGCGATTTGAGTCTACCTTTTACCGTAGGTAATTACAGTGCTGATACCTTGACAAAAATGGTTCTTTGACAAAAATTAATTGTAAAAACGCCCTTAGTAGCTGATAAACGAGCGTATTCCATTTCGCTTACTTTAGAATGGAAAGAACTCGTTGAATCTATCCACCACTTTGCCCGTCCTATCAAAACCATCACCGAACAAATTGACGAAACAGAACAAACGCAATTTTTCCAGACCTTAAGTAAAATTATCTTTGCCCTGAATAAAGAAGGGATTCTCTCCGTGCAGCGAACCTGCTATGGATGTCGATTTTTTAAAAAGAAAGGTAAGGGAAAACATTACTGCCAACTGTTAAAAAAAGATTACCTAGATGAAGATATCCGGATTGACTGCCCGGAGTTTGAAAGCAGTGAATAATTTTCTACTTGGTGCATCGGTGCATCGGTGCATCGCTACATCGGTCATTATTTACTGAACTTATCCATTCTTTTTGAAGTTATTCTCGGAAAACCTCGAATCCTATGTTCTCAGAAAGCTCTACATTTTACGATCTCCTCTACAGTTGGAAAGATTATGAAAAAGAATCAAAGGAACTCATTGAACTTATCAATGAATACCAACCCAATTGTCATAACATTCTTGATCTGGCTTGCGGTACAGCGGAGCATCATAAATATTTAAAAAAAGAGTTTTTGGTTGATGGCCTGGACATCAATCCTGTATTTCTGGAAGCTGCGCAAAAGAAAAACCCCGACGGAAAGTTTTTTGAAGGGGACATGATCAATTTTGACCTAGGAAAACCATATGATGCAATTTTATGTCTGTTCAGCTCCATCGGCTATGTGAAAACCTTTGATAACTTAGTAGCTACCCTAAAATGCTGCTACCAACATTTAAAAACAGGAGGTCTGCTCATTGTAGAACCCTGGCTTACTCCAGACAAATGGACTAATGGAAAAGTCCATATGCTTACCTTTGAAGCCAACGATATTAAGATATGCCGGATGAATCGAAGCGACGCTAAAGGAAACATCTCTATGTTAGACTTTCACTATCTATTGGGTACCCCTGATAACGGGGTGATTCATTTTAAAGAATTACACGAACTTGCCTTATTTACCATCGATGAAATGACGACCGCTTTCGAAAATGCTGGATTTGCTGTGACTTATGACGAACAGGGCCTCACAGGAAGAGGCATTTATTATGGAAAAAAATCACTATCCTAATCTGATCATCATCATTGCACGATATATCTAAAATGGTCTATGTTTCTATATTCTTAAACCCAAAAAGTATAGACCATGAAAAAACTATTATTGCTAATTTTCGGAATAAGCTTACTTTTCTCCATTGCTTGTAACAATGATGACGACGATCCAGATCCTACCCCTACGCCGACTCCAACGAACTATGATATCATTGTTGTAGAAGATTATAATATCGAAACCGCTACCGTATGGAAGGGGGATAAACTGTATGTATTAGAGAAAGATTTAGATATCAAGAATGTATTGACCATAGAACCAGGCTGTATCATCAAACTGGCTTCCGGAGTTAATATAGAAGTGAAGGAAGAAGGAACCATTCTGGCAAACGGTACAAGTGAGAAGCCAATCATTTTCACCTCTATAAGGGATGATGCGCATGGAGGAGACACCAATGGAGACGCATTGCTGACCCAACCTGCCGCCAAAAACTGGGATCATATATACATTGACGGAAATGGTTCTTCTTTTGATTATTGCCAATTTTATTATGGTGGGGGATATGACGACTACACGATGTATGTCTGGCGCGAACCCATCTCTATTACGAACTGTACCTTTGCCCATAATGAGGGATCATCCAGTGAAGATGGTAATGCAGCGTTAACCTTAACAGCAGAAGATAATAGCATTATTTTAACTGGAAATATCTTTTACGATAACAATAAACCGCTGAGTATTTCTTCCAATTTTGATATCGACGATTCCAATATTTTCCACAATCCAGATGATCCTTCCATGACCAATACCTATAATGGTATTTTTGTTAACTCTTACCCCTATGATTTAGTGGAGGCCATTTCTTGGGGAGAAACGGAAGTTCCATTCGTTTTCTACAGCAGTTGGGATATTGATGCTGGAGGGAACTTCACCATTGAACCGGGATGTATCCTTAAATTCTCTTCAACCGCAGACATCGAGGTGTATGAAGACGGAACTATTTTGGCTAATGGAACCAGCCAAAAACCCATTATTTTCACGTCCTATAAAGACGATAAATACGGTGGAGATACGAATGCTGACGGAGCACTTACGCAACCTGCTCCAAAAGATTGGGAATATATTTATATTGACGGCAATGATTCCTCTTTCGATTATTGCCATTTTTATTATGGTGGGGGAGATAACGACTACACCATGCATGTTTGGCGCGAACCCATCTCTATTACAAACTGTACCTTTGCCCATAATGAGGGATCATCCAGTGAAGGCGGAAACGCAGCCCTAACTTTAACTGCTGAAGATAATAGCATCATCCTGACCGGAAATGTCTTTTATGATAATAATAAGCCACTTAGTATTTCTTCTAACTTTGACATTGATGATTCCAATATATTCCACAATCCGGATAATCCTTCCGTAACCAATACCTACAATGGTATTTTCATGGATTCCTATCCTTATGATTTAGAAGAATCGATTACCTGGAGTGAAACAGAAGTTCCATTCGTATTCCATAGCAACTAGGATATTAATTCCGGAGGATCGCTTACGTTAGGTAATAACGTTACTTTAAAATTTCGATCTGATGTAAATATTGAACTTTTTGGAGGCCCCATCAATATCGTCAACCATAATGGAGCTGGCGTTTTTTTCACCTCCTATCGAGATGACGTCCACGGCGGAGACACCAATGCAGACGGTAATTTAACCACTCCTGCAGATGGAGACTGGGATGGAATCTATGACCGTGAAGGTTTTGTTTACTGTAACTGGAGTAATATTCTTTATGATGATCATTAGTGCCCCTCACAATGAGAATAGAGTAATTCAGGTGAAGGTAATGCCCTTCACCTGAATATTTTTTCCTCCCCTAAGGCAACAACAAGGTCACCGATTTGTGATACGAATTCTTATGGATATAGTGATATCCGTTGATCACCCGATCCCAAACATGGAGGTAAAAGGTATGCGCACATCTCCTCGATGTCGGATCGCCGGGAACGGTAGCTGACCAAGGTGGTGAAGGCATAATGGTGGTGGTTAATCCATTCCATCTGCGGCTTCCATCTGCAGGCGGCGTATAACTTTGCTTAATGATCTCTGCAGATTTATTGTCGCCCCAAAGCGCAACGAGTCTCCAGTTTTTCAAATGGCCTTCCGTATCCCGGGCCGTTATCTTGAATGTAAACTGATCGGAATTTTCCGTAACAATTCCACAAGTACCTACCACCGTAGGGCCATCGGTATGGTGGTGATGGATGATCTCATCAATCACCGCCAATGGAATCTGATTATCGATCATCACATCCAAAGAATGGGTAGATACAGGCGAGGCAGTAAGTGCATTCGTTGCATAGATCTCGATACTGATCGTATGCAAACCATTTCGGAGCGCCAGGGTATTAAGCCGGTATCCCAACCAATGGTTATACCACAATTGCCCGGGACTTCTCAGCGGATAATAGCCATTGGAATCGGGAGTAGTGGTGGTAAGCTGAAAGCGATTAATGGAAGTACTCCATTTGTAATCGTTAAAGGATTGAAGAGGCTCGTTACCATCCACTTTTAGTTTATAAAACCGGGCTCCGTCAGCATAGGCTTTCTCATGATTGAGCATGATGGGTAATGTACCGCCAAAAGGAGCGTCTTTCACCTGGAAGAAATAGCCTGGATCGACAGCCGTATCTGCATAACCATTGATGATCCGGTCAAAAGGAACATGCCCGATGCCAAGAAAAACAGGACCGGCAGATTCATAAATACTCTCTGTAAAATTAGCCTTGCTGATCTCCTGGTCACTACAGATCAATATCGTATTTTCATTTACTACCGCAATGCTGGAAGGACGAGCAGGTACGCCTGTCAATAAATGAGAAACTACCGGTGCTTCCTCCGCCAGGCTGATCTTGGTCACCCGGTTTGCCGGGTCTCGTTCAGTAATCAAAATGGCGCTCTCTCCGGGGTCAGACCAGGTCATAAAAAATGGATTATCCAAGCCTGTCGCAATGACTTCTCTACGTCCTGAAGAAAGCTCGATTTGCATGAGCTGCCCTCCGGAAGCGGTTTGCTGAGAAATATAGGCAAATTGATCATCTGAAGTCACCAGTAATCCGATGGCTCCCTCCAGTCCACTAGCCATAACGGTCTGAGTACCGTGATCCAGATCGATGCGCAATAAGCGTCCGGAACCGGCAAACTCTACCGTATAGGCAATCCCCCTGGCTTCATCCAAAGCGATCTGATGAGGAGCATTCATCCTGGTACTAATAAAACGCGCTCCTACCCGATCGGGGTTATTGAGATCTACCTGGATAAAATTTCCCACGCGCTCAGTAATATAGGCATGTTGACCATCAGAACTCAATACGATATCTTCTGGTTGCTGGTATCCGGTAGCCAGTACATGATAGTTTTCTGGTTGTTCGTAGGTCACAAAGCGAAGCTCTATATTATAACCATAATTGAGTACTTGTACCTTAGTATAATTCCCTGAAGTCGTTTTTACAGCGAAAACCGCTCCGTCGACCAATAGATTGGAGGAATTATTATCTGCAACGATTTCAGCACTGGAGTAGGTCAGGCTCTGTAATTCAGCAAACGTTATCGGGTCAAAATCTACCAACCCGAGGTATGACAGTTGCGCCCCATTTCGAGGTGTCATACTGCGCTCCACTCTGGTCTTCTGCTGCCACCAGATATCCCAGTCGCCCGCCATGCCGGGGTCCGGAGAATGGGTTCCGGTATCAAAATCAAAGAGATAAGTTCCCTGGATAACCTGGGAGGAATCCTGTGCAAGAATAGAAGCAGCAGGTAAAAGGTCGAGGCGCGCTAATTTTCCGTCAAATTCCACAAAAAACAACTGATTGGTCAGCGTTTTAAACGATGATCCGGTAGCGCCTCCTAGTCCGTTAACTAATGTTTGAGGTGTAGGCATGTGTTTATTTATTTTAAAAGGGTTAAAGAATAGTTTTTTGCCTTGGGAATTGAGTGGTGAACCTTATGGTAATTTAGGTCTTTTTAATCACTAAATCAATAAGTTAACCATAAGTGGCAGGAGTAATAAAAAACAAAGAGTTGGTGTATTTTTGTTGATGGTGTTGTCTGTTTATACCTATAATCGGCATATGTGACAAAAAAAGTTACTTGACAAAAATCATTTCTCTTTTTTCTCCTTTCAAATACCTTGAAAACAAAAAATGAAAATCATCACTGTTGACCACTCCAATGTAGACCAATACGGTTTCTTCTGTTTAAAGAACAAGAAAGCTGAGGGATATAAAGCCAAGCGAGCCTGGCTGGATGACCGTTTTCAAGAAGGGTTGCGCATCAAGATGGCTCTGGACGAAGACGAAAAGCCCATTGGCTTTCTCGAATATATCCCTGGCGAATATGCCTGGAGGCCTGTCAATGCAAAAGGCTATCTATTTATCCATTGTATTTTTATTCACCGAAAAGAACATAAAGGAGTCGGCATTGGTCAAAAGCTGCTTCATGCTTGTGTGGATGATGCCCGTACAGGAGGTTTCAAGGGAGTAGCCGCCTTTACTAGTAAGGACGCCTGGATTACCAGTAAAGGTCTATACCAAAAGCTGGATTTTAAAGAAGTAGACCAGAAAGGAAAATTTGAATTAATGGTATTATCATTTGAGGATGCTCCACTTCCTACTTTTCGAGACTGGGAAAAAGAACAGGAAAAATACCAGGGACTACAAGTGGTTTTCACTAACCAATGTCCCTATTTCAGCAAATCGGCTACAGATCTGATCGATGAGGCGCAAAAGCGCGGCATCCCTATGACGGCCAAACTCCTCGATACCACCGAAGCGGCCCAAAATGCACCTTCCGGCTATGGCACCTACACCCTCCTTTACAACGGTAAAGTGATAGCTGATAAATACGTCAGCAGGGGCAGGTTTAAGAATATTTTGGAGAAGGAGTTGGAATAAACCGGAGGACAGGAGGACCGGATAATTATTGAAATTTGTCTTGTCCTCTTGTCCTCTTGTCCTCTTGTCCTTCCATTAGGTAGTTTAAAACTTTTTCCGTAACCTAGAGGGATTTTTTTAATACGGAAATCCCCCTTTATGAATTTTGCTACTACCGACTATATCGTTTTTGCCGGATGGATCATTTTTATGATGGGCTTTGGGATCTGGATCTCCAGCCGGGGCAAGCAGGAGACAACCCAAGATTATTTTCTGGCTTCCAAATCATTGCCCTGGTGGGCAGTAGGCGGCTCTTTGATTGCTTCGAATATTTCTGCCGAGCAGTTTATTGCCATGTCGGGTTCGGGCTATGTCGTGGGGATGGCGATCGCTTCCTATGAGTTGATGGCAGCCGCTACGCTCATCATAGTCGCTAAGTTTTTTCTGCCTATATTCCTAAAGAAAGGCATTTATACCATGCCTCAATTTCTGGAGGAACGGTTTGATAAGAGGGTCCGAACAGGCCTGGCCATTTTTTGGGTGCTGCTTTTTATTTTTGTCAATATTACTTCCGTGTTGTATCTGGGCGGGTTAGCCCTTAAAACCTTAATGGGTATACCGCTAATCTATGGTGTCATAGGCTTGGCGCTTTTTGCTTCCACTTTTTCCATTTTTGGGGGACTGCAGGCGGTGGTATGGTCAGATGTGGTGCAAGTAGTAATGCTAATGCTTGGAGGTCTTTTGGCAAGTGTTCTGATCTTAAATGCGGTAGGAGGAAGTTTTTTTGGAGGTCTGGAAACGCTTGTCCAAAAAGCGCCGGAGAAGTTTGATATGATCCTGGATCGGGCCAATGCAGAATATAAAAATCTACCTGGAATTAGCGTGCTCATTGGCGGAATGTGGATTGCTAACTTGTATTATTGGGGCACCAATCAGTATATCATCCAGCGGGCCCTTGCTGCTAAAAATCTGGGTGAGGCTCAGAAAGGGACAATTTTTGCAGCCTTATTAAAAATTTTACTTCCTTTGATTGTTGTTATTCCGGGAATAGCTGCTTTTGTTTTGGGCGCAGATATTGCCAAACCCGATGAGGCCTACCCCTGGGTCTTAGGAAACTACGTAACAACAGGTTTTAAAGGACTCGCCTTTGCTGCACTCATCGCGGCCATTGGATCTTCGCTCAGTTCTATGGTTAACAGTACTTCTACAATCTTTACCCTCGATATTTACCGGCCTTTTTTTATGAAACGATCTCCTTCAAAGAGCTTTTTAGATGCACATGAGCATGATAGTAAAGCCTTAGATCAAAAAGAGGAGCAGCATTTAGTTCTGGTTGGCCGGATTACGGCTGCAGGTGCGTTAATTCTCGGAATAATCGTTGCCCCCTTGCTGGGTAATCTGGATCAGGCTTTCCAGTATATCCAGGAATATACCGGTTTTATCAGTCCGGGGGTAGTTGCAATATTCTTATTTGGCTTATTCTGGAAGCGAACAACTGCCAATGCTGCTCTGGCAGCTGTCGTAGTTTCTATTCCACTATCTGTTGCTTTTAAGTTCGGCCTACCTGAGCTCCCTTTTATCGACCGGATGGGGCTCTGTTTCCTTCTTATCGCTGCTATATTAATCGGGATTTCCCTGCTGGAAAACAAGGGAATAGATAAAAAAGGCATCGAACTGGAAAAAGGACTTTTCAAAACCAGCCCGGTCTTTAACATCGGCTCCTTAGTTATTATCGGAATGCTGGCAGTAATTTATGCAGTTTTTTGGTAGGGGCATCACGATTGCAGTTGAAAGAATGGTTTATGGAGTTGTTTAGGTTGGAGAGTTGTCTCGCAAAGGTCTTCACGTCGTAGCGTAGTCCACTTCCACGAGCGATGCTCCTGGTTGAAAAAGACATTAGTCCTTCAGCCTAATTAAGTAAATAAACTCCACCTTAGCTTATGTACCGTTGTACCGTTGCACCGTTCCCTCGTTGCACCCTTGTACCCCTGCACCGTCAGATTGTGCAAAAATGGAGAAAAAAAGCGAACTTTGAAAAAAAGA
>CAZHOV010000054.1:0-31525 GCA_964534315.1 uncultured Saprospiraceae bacterium
CTGGCAAGAACACAATTATCAACCCACCATTTTAATGGTGGGGCAAACCAAATGAAATTCTCGTGACTACGTCACTACTGGAATACGCGAAGACCGATAATTTCCAGAGCTTTACAAAAAGGTAGATATTAGTATGAAGTATGATTTAAGCTTAAACTCGTTAGGGGTTAAGCGTTTCTATCTCCTTTTCGAGCTAATCTTAAAAATACCCGTTGTACCGTTGCACCCGTTGCACCGTTGCACCCGTTGTACCCGTTGCCCCCGTGTACCGTTGCACCCATTGTACCGTTGCACCCATTGTACCGTTGCACCGTTGCACCGTTTATTAATTCTTAATTACAATCTGCATGCGCACATTCACCCTGCTATTTCTGTTTTTTGCAATAATTGCAACCTATTTTTCCTGCCAGACACAGCCTTATCCGCAAGGAAAAATATTGTATGAAAACTTTTGCGCCAACTGTCATATGGAAGATGGCCAAGGATTAGGAGAACTTATTCCTCCGTTGGCGGGAGCTGATTATCTACAAAAATATAAAAATACCATACCATGTATCATTCGATATGGGATCGAGGATACCATCATCGTCAATGATGTTACGTACTCGCAACCCATGGCCGGTATTGAAGCGCTTAATGACGTAGAGATTACCAACGTGATTAATTATATCAATACTGCCTGGGGCAATGAATACGAAGCAGTAAAACTCATTGATATCCAAAATGCTTTAAAAAATTGCGAATAAGGTTGGTAAAAAGGCGACATCCGAACAGTACGCCTAAAAGTATATATTGAAAAATCGGTATTTTTGTTTACCTTTCCGATGAAAATAAAAGTAAAATTATTAGCCAATACAAAAAGGCGTATTGACGCCGAACAACTTAATGTCGATTATGAGAAAAAGTTTACCGATTTTCATTCTTGCACTACTTTTTCAATGCGCTGTCCTTGCGCAGCCAATCTTAAGTGACGATTGCGGGTCAATTTATAACCTTGGACTTGCGCCCGCCTGCCCGGATACTATCTTTTTCACCAATGTGGGCGCGACGGAAAGTACTGTATTTTCCAATCCCCTTGACAACATTCCCAGCTGCTGGACGGATGTAGAACAGGACGTCTGGATTCAATTTGACGTTCCTGCCGATGGAAGCATTGTTGATTTCACCATTACGGTTACAGGTATTGATGATGATATGGGCAATTCCGGGATGGTTCAACCTCAGTTAGCGGCTTATCGAGGAGAATGTCTGCTCGATGAATTAGCTGAACTGGAATGTATCGTAGCTGATCCAGGCGAACAAATTGTAGAGCTTGACCTGGAAGGATTAACGCCTGGCCTCCCGATTTTCTTAAGGATCAACGAAGGAAATGATCCGGGATCGGCAGCTGGAACCTTTCAAATATGTGTCGATTCACTACAACCCATTAATCTTATTGATGAGGGCGGTTCTACCAGTTGCTCTGGAGAATTGTACGACTCGGGAGGGCCCGATGAAGATTACTCAGCCAATGAAAATAACGTCTTCACCATCTGTCCTAATCAGCCCAACAACTGCATCATCTTTACGATGGAATATTATAATATGGAAGAATTTGGTGATGAATTGACATTCTACGACGGTGACGGAGCTATTCCGGGCACAGAAATTGTCACGCTCGTGGGAGGTGAGAATGGTTTTGACCCTACAAATGTTTCGGGAGGCGGTGGCGTTTGTTTTGAAGTTCAGGCCTCGAGTGGGTGCATGACCGTAGAATTCACCTCCAATGGTGCTACTCAATTTGAAGGATTTGCCGGCTCATGGCAATGTACGGCTGCTCCTTGTATCCCCAATCAATCGATAACGACCGAAACAGGCATCGATCCTCAACAAATTATCGATGCCGTCACTTCTGCAGAGACGATAGTTGAAATTGATACGATCATATGTAATGAACTGGCCTATGGCACTTTCCTCGCAGGCGATGATACCGATTTGGGTATGCAACAAGGGCTCTTACTGACTTCTGGCTCCGCCCTTGGAGCTGTAGGACCAAATGATAATGGTAGCGAAAGCACAGGCCTTTTAGGAGATGGTGATCCAGACCTCGATTCACTTACCGTTTTAAATGGCGGAAGCATCTTTGCTCAAGAATCTAATGATGCTTGTGTGATTGAGCTGGATGTGTTTGCAGCCACAGAGGAATTGCAATTTGAATATATCTTCGGATCTGAAGAATATACGACGTTTGTCAACTCCTCTTTTAATGATATTTTTGCCTTCTTCGTATCCGGTCCGGGTATTGTTGGAGTACCTGAATTGAATAATCAAATAAATATTGCCGTAATACCTGGGACGAATACGCCAGTGGAGATTAACTCGGTCAACAACCTAACCAATTGGGAATATTACCGAAATAATGAAGCCGGACAAAGTACCGAATACGATGGATTAACTTCCGATTTCCTCGGAGTCAAAAAAAGCCTGACAGCTTCTTTTGCAACGATTCCTTGTAATACGTATCATATTAAATTAGCCATTGCTGACCGTGGAGATACAGCTTTAGATTCGGGCGTATTTATTTCCGAAATTAAAGGTGGCTCACCAGACCTTTCCATCAAATTTGCTACCGGAGTAGATTATTTTATTGAAGATTGTACCGGTGCTCAAGATTCGCTGATTGTTCAGTTGAGCCAAGCAGAAGATGACACTACCTTTTACCAATTGATCATTGGCGGTACTGCCATGATGGGTGTTGACTACACCACTACGCTACAAGATACAAACAACCTCGTTTTTCCTCCTGGTGAAACTACCGTTAAATTCCCAATCATTCCCATTACAGATATGTTAGACGAAGGTACAGAAACCATAACCATTCAGCTAACCTCTGATTTTGGTTGTGGGGTGACGGTTGTTGCCGATCTGGTCGTCGAGTTGCGAGATGAGCCTTTTGTCCAAATCAACGCCGGACAAGACTCAGCTATCGTCTGTGATGGAGGATCAGTACTGCTAAAAGCTTCTGGTGCAGTTGATTACATCTGGACACCAGCCTCCGTTTTTGATTCAGATAGTACTTCGGTTGTCACCGCATCTCCCGATACCAGCCAGTGGGTTACCGTCATCGGTACTTTCCCCGATGATTTCCCATCGACTTGTTTTGACGTCGATTCCATTTTCCTGGAGGTTCTAAACCCACAGGTAGAGTTGGTTGCACTATCGGATACGACCCTCTGTGAGGGAGATACGATCGTTTTACAAGCACTTAACAATACAGAAAACCTTGGATTAGAATGGACTGCCTCTACCTTCTTCATTAATATTTTGGATACCCCTGGCGATTCCCTGATCGCTATTGCTCAAAATGGCACCTTCTTCCCCACTAGCGTTCAAGCTACTATTGATCTGGATCTCTGTAGCGATAGTGATAACATCCCGATCGATATTGATGATTTCCAATTTCCGGAAGTTATCCCGGATACTACTATTTGTCAAGGCGAAAGTATAACGCTTGCCAATCCTATTTTCTTCCCTTCTACGACCTATGAATGGGCTCCGGATACAGCTCTAGATGACGCAACAGTGCCTGATCCAATAGCCTCACCACTAGATACGACAGTTTATCAAGTTGTCGCTACCAGTGCCAGCGGTTTCTGCGTAGATAGTGCCGAAATTACGGTAAACGTCGTGGAAGTAATCGAAATCGAGCAAGATGATATCATTTTCTTATGCTTAGGAGATACTGCTATTCTCGACGCAGAAATCTCGGCCGAAACAGATACGGTTTTATGGTCGCCAAATGATGGTATTTTAGAGGTTATTGATCCTAGCACTATCGTTGTCAACCCATCGGTAAGTACAACTTATTTCGCTACGGCGACCAGAGCGCAATGTACCTACACGGATTCTGTGTTTGTGCGTGTAGATTCGCTTCCGGATAATCTCTCCATACTGCCATTTCCGGATAAACCATTTTATTGCATTGGAGATACAGTGACCTTAATCTCTGAGATTTATGATCCAATCTTTTATCCAGATATTCAACATTCCTGGTCCCCTTCTACCGGAGTGGTTACCCCGTTAGACGAGTATAACCTTATTTTATTTACCACCGATACGATTACCTACACGAGAGTGACAACACAAAATGCATGTTCGGAATCTGCAGAAATCACCTTAAATGTGGTAGATCCGACGCCGGTTTTATCTGTTAATAGCGCAACGATTTGCCCGGGTGAATCTTTCCAGGTTGAATTATTGAATCCGGGCGATACAGTGATGTGGGCTCCGCCGGAAGGGCTAAGCTGTACGGATTGTCCCGATCCTATTGTAGCGCCCAACCAGTCAACAACCTACACGATTACTAATATGATTGGTGAATGCTCCGGTTCGGGATCACTCCCTGTCACTGTCATCAATACGCCATTACAACTAACCGTAACAGATACCACGTTATGTGAAGGAGAAAGCTTCCAGGTAGAAGCTTTAAATGGCATGAATCATGAATGGTCACCTGTAGATACAACACTTAGCTGTACAAATTGTCCTGACCCGTTCATCAATCCGCCGGTTTCCCAGACCTATACCGTAACAGCCGAAGTCGACGGTTGTGACCGATCACGAGATTTAACTGTTACCGTGATTGATACCAATTTTTTCCTAAATATTACTGATACTAGTATATGTAGAGGCCAGTCTGTTCAACTGATTGTCGAAGACGGCAACAGCCTATTCTGGTCTCCCGGTACTGGCCTGAGCTGCAATGATTGCGCCAACCCAACTGCTACTCCTAATCAAACGACACTTTACACTGTTCTTGATAGTGTGGGCAGATGTAGTTCTTCGCAAGAGGTCTTCATTGAAGTAAATGACGTACCTGAAGTAGAAATTGCTGCAGATCCCGATCTGATCGAGATATTCCAGGGAGAGCGTATTAGCCTGGAAGCACTGATCATACCAGACACCTTCACCAATCTGGATATTCAATGGACGGGTAATCCGGAGTTCATCTCCACCAATAATACTTCTGCAGTGGTTGAACCATTAGCTATTCCGGAGAGCTTTTATACGGTAAATGTCGTTACTGCTGACGGATGCTTTGGTACAGCGACTATTGGATTTACCGTTAAAGAGCCTCAACAAGACGTACCGAGCGCCTTCACCCCCAATAGAGATGGTGTTAATGATCAGTTTGGACTTATTTCTATCGGTCTGATTGATTTCAATTTTATGCAAATCTTCAACCGCTGGGGTGAAATGGTCTTCGAAAGCCAAAATGTCGATGACCAATGGGATGGAACAATGGGAGGAAAAGATGCTCCCGCAGATGTTTATATCTACATCATCGAATTTTCTACCCCTGATGGCGAAGTGATTCAATTGAAAGGTGACGTAACATTGATAAGATAAATTCAATAGCTTACCCAATGATAAAAAAAGGTGTTCAAAAAATTTTGAACACCTTTTTTTTATCACTTGGTAAATTCCTGCAAGGGTTTAAACAATTGTTTATAAACTCCTGTGCTATCGCTTATAAAATTAGCATCGGGATTGGCGGAAGCCATCAAAATAAAAGGTTTTTCTCCGTCAGGATTTTCAAATACCTCAACGGAACTGCTGCTGCCATCAGCCAGACTTATTTCCAAAGCCCCCAGTTTATTGAGCGAAGCGGTCGGCTCATTAAAAAATGCTGATCCCCTGGCATTATTTAATCCGTTCAAGAAACTGGCAATTTTTACGGAATCCGGCGCTATTCCTTCAGGACCTTGCCACTCGTTTCCCACTTTCAAAAAGGCATACTGATTTCCAGGAAGAGATACCGAAAATCCTGTTATTTCTTCCGCATTCAAGTCAAATAGCTTTTTATTTCGAAACCCGTCAAAGCCATTACCGAAGGTCATACTCAAGAAACCATCTACAGCATAGACATTATCATCATCAAAAGGACGAACAAAGGTGGTACCAGACCGGCTGGCCTGATCGAAAGAAAAACCGCCTACCATAAAATCAGCAACTTTTTTGGAATTTTCAAAGATGCGTACCCGTGTTCCCTGATTTTCGTTGACTTCGAAATCAGTCCATTTATCTTTCTTTTTCGCAGTGATACGCTTGGCTTTAATGCGTTGCACTTGTTTTAGCAACCCTTCTACTGAACTTTCTTGCGCTTCCGTAGAAAAGTCTCCCTTATTAATCTGCCATCCGCCTGTCGTTTTGCGTTCCAAAACTACATCGACAAATTCATCTTTTTTGGGGTTCATAATGATTTTTGAGACTTTCGCGGTATCGATCTGTACTAGATCGGGGTTAAAACTTCGCTCCTTCTGGCCGGAGAACAATCTGGTAGCCAGATAAACCACTAATAATAGTCCGAAAATGATCAGTAAATTTCTATTATTCATGATTTTTACGTTTATTTTAAGTCATTAATATTGCTCCTGCATTCGTTTGATACGCTTATTCCTGCGCATTTGCGCTCTGAATAAACCATAGCCGATCACCAGCACAACAGGTAAAAGAAAGTTTAGGTATTTATACCTATTTCTGGTACCCGTCGCCTCATCGGTATAGAGTTCTGAATCAATAGGTCGGGAGGTGATAGACTTGGTTCTAAGATCGATCAATCCGGTATCGTCTGAAAGCCAATCAATACTATTGACCATCAGGTTGATATTATCAGCCTTTTGCTGACGCTGCCCCGAAGAGATCAGGAAGTCGGCATCGCTAAAGATGACAATCTTTGAGGGAGTCGTTCCCGAAATATTTCCTTCCAGTACGCCTCCCAGGGTAATTTTAGGTTCCTGAAAATCGGCCTGCCCCCATTGCCTGGTGGCTACATTGCCAAAAAAGGTGGGCGCAGCAACCGTTCCCGAATTATTACTTGTTTCTACCAGGGAAGTAAAGCGGACTTCCGGGTTAGTATTTTCATAGCTAATGGGGCTGGCAAAAATGAACGACACCTCTTCCAAACCGCTGGTGACCGGGTGATCAATATTTGAAAAATCCGTTATTTTTGGAAAATAGGGAAACGGTACGGGCCGGTTGAAGGTCATATTACCCATTCGCTGTTGCACAGAGACCATTTCACATTGGGCATCGATTGCAAATTCAGGTTCTACATTCAGTCCTTTTCCTTGAAGCCAGTTTTCCAGACCATTAGAAACGGCCGTTCCTTGTGAATTTTGAAAGTCACCTGTCACCCGGTTCATAGCAATAAATATCCTTCCGCCCCTGCCCAGGTAATCATCTAATTTAGCAAGATCAGCAGGAAGAATGGTATCGGTGGGATTGATCAGGGCGACAGAGCGATATTTGTCTGGAATTGAGGCCTCAACAGATAAATCCAGCGGCTCAGCCTTATATAAGATGCTTAACCCCTGAAAAACTTGCCCCAGGTTTTCAAAAGCGGTTTCCCCATGACCCTGAATAAGCCCTATTGCCGGTTTATCTACAATAGAGATCTTTTTTAGATTAGTGGAGAGATCATATTCCATTGCTGAGCCAGGCTGAATGACAGGAATGATCTCTTTGCGATCGGCCACCTGAATAACCGCTCCCATATAAGCTTTCTGCTGACTGTATTGGTCTTTTTCACGCACGCCGATCAAAAGAGGCTGTATGCCGTTTTGTACAGCTTCTTGCTCAACTGCCTGGTCTTCGTTGGGGCTGATAAACTCAAAATCAATCATTCCCTTTGAAATATTGGCGTATTCTACCAGGATGTCATTAAAATCCCTTCGCGTTTTCTGATAATTCTCTGGAAGATTCTTCGAAAAATAGGCCTTTATCGTAACCGGTTCTTCCAGGTTTCTTAGAATATTTTTTGTTGCCTTACTTAACGTATACTGCTGGTTTTCAGTCAAATCAAACCGTACAAATAATTGCTTAGAGACCAGATTAAGAAGTATGGCAATGCCTATGATCAATAAAACAGACGTTGATTGTTTCATAGATATGTTTAGTTTTTGAGCTTAGATCTTGAAAATACGTTCAATACTTAAGCCTTTAGTTATTTAGTTTTCGAAATATTTAAGCCGGACAGGTAGACTCCCAGGATGACCAGAGAGAGGAAATAGATGACATCCTTTGTGTCAATCACTCCTCTGATCATGGAGGTATAATGTTCGCGCATGCTAAGGGTACTGAATAATTCACCGATAAATCCGCTGGCGTTAGAAGCCAATAAGCCGAAAATCAAATGAAAGAAAATACCAATAACTAGAGCCAATAAGAAAGCTACGATTTGATTGTTCGAAATACTGGAAGCAAATAATCCGATACCGATGTAGGCACTACTCATTAGCAAGAGGCCAAGATATCCGCAAATCGTTGCTCCGTGATCAATATTTCCGATACTGGCAACAGAATAGTAGTAAGGCAACGTAAACGCCAGGGCAATCCCTACCAACATCAAACACGCCAAAAATTTCCCCCACACGACCTGCCAGGAAGACACTGCCTTAGTAAGCAGCAACTCTATGGTTCCCGATCGCTTTTCTTCAGCCAGCATCCGCATAGTGATCGCTGGTACGAAAATAAAGAGCGACCAGAAAGCAACATTGAAAAATGCTTGTAAATCGGCTTGCTTACGTAGAAAGATATCGCTCCCGTATATCCAGGTAAAAAAGCCGCTAAAGCCCAAAAAAGCAATCAAGAGAATATAGGCCGCCAAAGAATCAAAAAAAGCAGCCAGTTCTCTCTTTGCTATAATCCATACTGGAGACATATTGATTTGTTTTTTAATGTTTTTTAAAAAATAACTTCAGAGTTTTTTTAAGTATAGAAAACCCCTTAATAGGTATTTCCGCATTGTTCTGTTTACCCAATTATTCCACATTCCTCATTGTACATTCCTCATTGTACATTGCACATCGCACCTCCCCTACCTCACCGTAAGGTCTCTAAAAATATCCTCCAGCTTGGTTTCCAGAGGCGTGAGTTCGGTAAGGACCCATTTTTGTTGGACGCACAGGTCAAAGATCGCTTTGTTGGAGATCTGCTCAGGTTCGCTTTGGACTTCAAAAATTTGATGTTCCGGATCGACGAGATCCACCAGCCTGACGGAGGGTAATTTTTGAAGCCCTTCGAAAATAGGCTGTTGTTCGCCTCCTTCAATTCTGACTCTGAGTACCTGACTTCCTTGAGCTTGTTTTCTGAGCGTACCTGCGGTACCGTCAGCAACGATCTTTCCGTTATTGATGATAAGAATACGATCGCAGGTTGCTTCGACTTCAGGCAGGATATGGGTGCTTAGGATGACCGTTTTGGCTCTACCGATATTTTTAATCAATTCCCGGATTTCCACAATCTGGTTAGGGTCCAGCCCGGTGGTTGGCTCGTCGAGGATGAGCACTTGTGGATCGTGGATCATAGCCTGGGCAAGCCCTACCCGTTGTCGGTAACCTTTAGATAGTTCTCCAATCTTTTTGTGCTTTTCGACGTTTAACCCGCAAACACGAACCATCTCCCAGACCCTGGCAGAAATTTCTGCTTTGGGGACGCCTTGCAAAGAAGCGCAAAACCCGAGGTAATCAATAACCGGCATTTCCTGATAAAGCGGGTTATTTTCAGGTAAATAACCGATATATTTTTTCATATTACCGGTCTTAACGGTTTTTCCGCCAATAAATACCTCACCCTGATCCATTGGGATATAATTGGTGATCATTTTCATGGTAGTGGTTTTACCTGCACCATTGGGCCCCAAAAAACCAAGAATTTCACCGGTTTTTACCTCAAATGAAATGCTGTCTACCGCTTTTTGCAAACCATAACTTTTACTCAAATTTTGAATGACAATATCCATATGGGTAACAATTTGTTAAAAAACAAAAGAATAAATAATTACTTTCAATTAAGTTGCTGCTGAAATAGCTAGAAAGAACAAAAAGAAAAAAACAGAGAAGGTCACTTGCGGACCGCCAAGGAAGCTCATTAGTTGATCAAGTAGGTTAATCAAGATAAATCGAAAAACTGAAATAGCTATTTAACGTACAACTTAACTAACTAATAATGTAAAACTTAGGACTGGCAAAAATAAAAAATTTTTATTTCTTGCAAATTTAATATTGCCCTGTACTTATTAATACGAAAAAATTGTTGGGGATAATTGGCGGTTTGTACTTGAAACGCTATTTTTGCTACATTTCGCTGCAATTTAAGGTAAAATAGATACTAAATTTTTCTAACGAATTCTTTTTTGGTTAAATCTTAATAGATGATGAAGTTGATGTATTATACTTTTGGGATTTTATTTGTTTTTGCAGCCTTTGCTGGTTGCCAGAATTCATCCCGTCAAACGCCGGCAACTACTATTGACACCTCCGGCTATGAATTGACTGCCGTTCCTGGTACTGACCTGCAACGGGCAGTGAAAAGAGATGCAGAAGGAAATTTAGAAGAAGAGGGTTTCTTTAAAAATGGCCTAAAAGAAGGCACCTGGATAACTTACCACAAAAAACGCAAGGACGATATTGATCGCATTCATTTTTTTGAAACCTATATTGATGGTAAACTGAACGGCCTTGCTATGGAATTTGCTTTACGAGGACAGCTCAAATCCAGGCAGCTCTTTCAGAATGGTCAATTAAATGGCGTAAGCTACACGTTTAGTTACGGGAATATCCTGGAAGAAGCTAATTATACCAACGGAGAACTGGATGGAGTCTTCAGAGCCTATAACAACAGGGGCAAACTGCAGCAGGAAGTAGAATACAAAATGGGAAAAATGCATGGTAAGTTCCGATATTTTGATGGAGAAGGAAATATCCAATTAGAATATACTTATGAAGATGGGGAAAAAATTGAGGGTGGAATGGTTGAATAAATCTCCACTACCAAAGATTGTTTTTCCCTTTCTCTACTACTAAATAAATTGCCAATAACGCGAACGTTCAATGCCTTTAAACTTATGAAAAATAACGCTTCTTTAGTTCATTCAATCTTTGATCGGTATGAAGATCAGGTAAAAAAATCTCATTATTGGCAAGCATTTCCGGCATCCAATGAAATTCTAGACTTGAAAAAACTGGATAATTGCTTCGATCAATTTGCAGTCCAGTGGCTCAATCAATTAACTACCCAACCAATTTGCGAAACGGAAATCACTGTACAAGAGCCCTACATCAAACCACTTCGACACCTCTATTTCGAAACATTGAGCAAAGAGCGGTTGTATGGAAATAAATCCCTGGGGCTGGGGTTTCCCTTTGTATTATTAAAAAACCCTAACAACCCTTTTGTTCCTTTTGCCCTTCCAGTTTTCATTTGGATGCAAAAAATAGAAGCCAGTCCCAACCGGGCCAACACCTGGATTTTTAAACACTATCCAGACCTTCAAGTGGTCATCAATCCGTTTCTTTTAGATTACTTAAAGGATAAAGTAGCCCCTGATTTCCTGAAAAAGCTGGAAAAGGCTCCGGATCAACGCCCCCTATCGTTTGATTTCATACAACAATGGTGCAGCCAACTGGCAGAATTGCTGGAGCTGGATAATGAGCCTCCTGAAGAAAAAATCGCTGCCTTTCCTACCGCCAGACAAGCTTCTATCCTTGCAGAAAAAGGAGCCATCCAATGGTCTGGGGTACTCTCCCATTTCCCGCAAATCTCCTATGAAGTATATGCCTTTCTGAAAGAAAAACTAATAGCCACTCCTTCCGAGTCAACTCCTGATCCGGAAGAAAAACCAACCCAAAAACTTCTCAAAAAATACCATCCCTTTGGGGCTTTCATTCCTGACCCCGAGCAGCAAGAAGTACTCATCGCTTCTCATCAGCATCAGATCACCTTAGTAAACGGCCCCCAGGGCAGCGGAAAAACCTTCGGACTCGCCAATATACTGACCAACGCACTTTCTAACGGCCTAAAATGTATTGTTGTCTCTGAAGAAATGCGCAGCCTTCGGCAAATCCAAAAGCAATTGATCGAAAACGGGATCGATAAACTCTCGTTTCTACTGAAAGACTTGCTAAACGATAAGCCACTCCTGCTGGAAGTACTTCGACAAACCATCGAAAGCACTAAAAAACCTTCCAACTTTTCGGAAGATGAATTCGAATTACTCCTCGGCCAGTGCCAGCGTGCCTACAAAAGGCTGGAAGTCTCTTTCCAAGGGATAAACGGTAAAATTTTCGGTAACCTCAGCTGGACAGAAACCGTCGGTAAATTCCTGGGTAGCAACAAAATAGAAGGTAAAGAACTGCTAAGTAGTCAACTCAATCCAAATGATTTTGTCTTTACTTTTTCTGAATACGAATTGCTCAAAGAAGCCATCCTAAGCAGCAAAGACCTTTTTCAAAAGGTCAATACGCTCAAACATCCACTAACCGCTTTACATCGAAATATCTTTATCAATAAAGAAAAGGATGATGCCCACCAGTACATCGTGGAAGAACTCAATTACTTTCTCGAAAACACCTCCAACCTTCAGTACAGATATATTAATAAACTGGACTCTTATACCGAAAACCTGACCGAACACTACGAAAACCACTATACCGATCTGTTTAAAAAACTCCATGAAATAACCGAAAATATTGAAGATTACGGACGACAATACGGAGCAGATTTTGAAGAGTCCGGATTCATCTCTACCGGCAAATTGCATGTTTACGGGGTTTTTTCTAACAAACATAAAAATATATTGCAAGCAAAGGAGGCTATCGCCTTTCAGTTTCAGGAACTTCAAAAAGCTTATCAGGAACGAAAATATTTTGATTATCGATTTCCAAAAACGGTGGAGCTGAAAAATATTAAACGCATACGTCAATATCTCGAAGACTTTGAAAAAACACTTGATCACTGGTATCAACGCTTACCAAATATCGTCCAGGAAGAAGTGCAGCGACTGAATAACAAAACCGTACACATAGACCTCGACTTCAGGGAACAAATTGAAGAACTGGAATATGCACTAGACGTATTGGTAGAGGAATTTAACAACGCCAATCTATTCGAAGCGCCTCTTTCCAACAACATGCTAACCATTTCTAAACGACAGCAATTTCTTGAAGATATAATCGAAAAGCTGGAATATACACAATACAATCTGCGCGATTTTTCTGACTTCTATAACTGGCAACGTAATTGGCTTCAACTCGGTGACATTCCACAAAAACTAATACGTGCACTAGTAAAAGTAAAACCTACTGATTGGCTAGCAGCATTTGAAAGCTGGTATTTTCATAACCGCCTTACCCTTGATTACCAAAGCTACATCCCCCAAAACGACGAGTTACTCGTCAAATTCTCCAAGATCGGTGAAGAACTTCGGAAATTACTTCCCAAACAAATTCTTCATTATTGGCATCAAACCTTCTCGCTTTCGTCAAAAGCGCTTAAACGAACGAATAAAGAGGCCTATTCAGCTCTTTTTAGCAAAAATAACCGGCAAACCGGCATGCCGCATGCCATTAAATCCCTTTTTAACCTGGATAGTCCAACCATTACCGATGCCATCCCTGTTTTATTAACTACTCCTGATATCGCGGGTGAATTATTTGTCAATACGCCCAATCCTCCTTTTGATCTGATCCTATTTGACGAAGCTGATCACCTGACAATTGAAAAGATCTTTCCTATAATGGACTTAGGGAAAAGAGCGATTATTTTCGGATCTAACCTCAATAATCGCTCCAACCAACATGAAGAAACCTTATTTGACTACGCCGTTCAACTGGGAGCAAAACAAATTCAACTTTCCTATATCCATCAACCCATCCATCCGGACATCCTGCAGTTTAATAAAGCAGCCCTCTATGATCTTCCCCCCAAATTGCTGCCCGCCCAGAAGGGGGTCTGGAATAACGCGTTCGAAGTACGCCAAGTAGACGGAAGGTATGAAGAAGAAAATGGAACCAACGAAGCGGAAGCCCTTGAGATTATCCGCCTTCTTAACCAAATCGAAGAAACCAAACAACACACCTATCCTAGCGTCCTGATCGTTTGTATGACGGTGGAGCAACGGGACCTGATCGCCGATTACCTACTCAAGATCAAACAGCAGCGGGCTGCAGGTAGTGATAAGATCCGACAGCTGGAACGAAATGGCCTGTCAGTGATCCACACATCAGAACTACACGGTTATGCTTCGGATATTTTAATTCTCTCGCTTACCTACGGCTCCATCGATCTGCTTGGTACACTCACAGAAGACATACAGTTTATTAACAGGCATAACCATGAAGAATTGCTGACCAATTTATTGAGCAGATATAGCCAAAAAGCCTACATCTGCACCTCCATTCCTGAAAAGATTTGGAAAAGCTGGACGGAAGTAGAATATCCTATCAATACCGGAAAACTGGGCCGCTATATCAACTACGCCAAAGCGGTTGAAGATCAAAATTTTAAAGGACAAAACGAAGCATTGGAAATAATTGCCGGTCAGCGCTCCGGTATGCCATTAACCAAAAGAAATTCTCTATTTATTGAAGAAATAGCGGAAGCCCTGCGGCCCTATTTTGAAGAAGGGCGGATATCTCTTGGCTCCAGAGTAGATCAACTGGAGATTCCACTATTGGTCAACCCCGTTTATCCGCAAGAACCTCCAGTCATCATCCAGGCAGACGGATTCTTTACGTACAGTGAAACGGGATCCTTTCTCTGGGAAATGTATATCCGTAATCAGATCGAGCAAGTCGGGCTTTATTATTGCCCTACCTGGTCCGTTAACTGGTGGAAAAACCCACGGCAAGAAGCAAGAAAATTAGCAAGTATTATTATTCGGCAAGATAATAAATACGGAGGCATACCTACAGAGCAGGACACAGAGGAGGAAATCTAACTTATGGGGCTGAAAAAAAAGATAAGTACACAACCCGCGATCATAGAAACCCAATATTTGCCGCCGGTGGCCTATTTCGCCTTGTTCACCGTTACGCCTCAAGTGTTGCTGGAACAACACGAAAACTATAATAAGCGAAGTTATCGAAACCGGACCCACCTGGCCGGCGCTAACGGCATCCTAAGGCTTTCTATTCCCCTCTTGAAAGGTAAAAACGAACAAATGCCCATCAGAAAAGTCCGGATAGCCAATGACCAGGACTGGCAACGGCAACATTGGAACACCATCTGGTCTGCCTATGGTAAATCTCCTTTTTTTGAATACTACGCCCCTGAATTTGAACATTTTTTTCATAAAAAATACACCTTTCTGTTTGATTGGAACCTCGACTTATTAAAAAGAATATTAACTTTGCTGGAATTATCACATAAGCTTTCCTTTACCGCCGAGTATTCCAAAAAACCGCTTCAGACAATGGATTTTCGAGATTGTATTCACCCTAAAAAGGACCTGAACGTTACCATCCCATTTTTTAAACCCCAAAAATACGGGCAAGTGTTTGAAGAAAAATTCGGTTTCTTGTCGAACCTCAGTATATTGGATCTTATTTTTTGTGCCGGACCTCAAGCCGTTTTATATTTGGATCAATCCATTAACAATGACTGAAATATTAAATCCTGAAGTACTTACACTTAAAAGTAAAATCGACGAATCCGCCAAAGATCTTCACGATTTGACCGCCCATATCGCTAACAAGGAACTCATGGAGACGGTCAGCGATCTCCGCAACCGAATCAATGAGCCTTTCATGTTTGTAATCGTTGGAGAAGTAAAAGCCGGAAAAAGTAGCTTTATCAACGCGTTGCTGGATGCTTCAAAGGAAATCTGTAAAGTTGGCCCTCAGCCTGTTACCGATACCATTCAGCAAATCCTTTACGGTGATAAAGAGGATGAAGTAGTCGTCAATAAATACCTCAAAAAAGTCTATCAACCGGTAGATATCCTTCAGGATATTGCAATCGTAGACACCCCGGGCACCAATACGATCATCGAACAACACCAGGAGATCACCGAACGCTTCATCCCCGCATCCGATCTGATCGTTTTTGTTTTCGAAGCTAAAAATCCTTATCGCCAATCCTCCTGGGACTTTTTTGACTACATCCACCAAGACTGGCAAAAAAAGACCATTTTTGTCCTTCAGCAAAAAGACCTGATGCCCGAAGAGGATTTAAAAGTTAATGAAAAAGGATTACAGGATTATGCCCAAAAGAAAGGCGTATTTAACCCTAAAGTCTTTTCGGTTTCCGCCAAACAGGAAATAGATGGACAAAAAGAGCAAAGCGGTTTTATTGGTTTACGCAGGTTTATTCAGGAAAATATTACCGGCGGAAAAGCCCCGGTCTTAAAGCTGGAAAACAATATTAAAATCTGTATCAATATTCATCAAAAAATCGGCCAAGGGCTGGAAATACGCCAACGCCAGTTCGAATCTGATATTGAATTCAGAGAAGATATCGCACTGACTATTGATAAAAACGAGAAGAAATCACAAAATCAACTCAAAATACTACTGGGGAATTTACTGGGTTCCTATGATCGGGTGACCTCGAAAGCAGAGCGGGAACTGAGTAGCGGACTTTCCTTTTTTAGCCTGCTAAAGCGTTCTTTTGCCGCCATTTTCACCAGCAAGTCCTCAGCAAAAAAATGGCTGGATGATCTTACTCATCAACTAGAGGAGGATATGAATACCGAACTACACCTCCGCCTTAACGAAGGTATCGAAGACCTCGCAGAGAGTATACAACAAATGGCTAAGATCGTAGAGCTTAAAATCCAGAATAGCAAAACCATTTTAAAACCTCATAACGAGATATTCAGCGATATCGCTCAACGTCGCAATAATGCCATCTCAGAACTGAAAACTTCTTTTGCCCATTTCCTGAATAATTCAGAAGACTTCAGCGGTAAAGAATTATTTACGGACTCGGGATCGATATCCCCCTCTATCGCCACCGGAAGCGGTATTGCCGTGATCGGGGTAATCCTCGCCGCCGTCACCAACGGAATGGTCTTCGATATCACCGGAGGCGTCCTGACAACTATCGGCCTGCTCTTTGCAGGTATCACCTCCGGTACGAAACGAAGGAAAATACTCAACAGCTACCGAAAAGAAATCGAAAAAGGACGTGACCGACTTGAATTGGAGGTCCGCGAAAAACTACAAGCATATATCCAGCATGTCAAAAAAAATATCCAATCCAATTTCCTCGAATTTGACCAAATGCTGGAAACTGAAGAAAAACAACTGAACGAATTACATAAAAGGCAAGCCCATATCGATACCCAACTCAACGAAATTAAAGAACAAGTCGATAAACTCTTGGCGTAGCCCCATTAGGACACTCGATAGTTTGCCAACAAATGGAGTCTACCTTATTTCATGCTAACCTGCTGTATTTCTCTTTTCCTTTTTCATTGACGGTATTTCACCGACGAATCCGGCCCACTCACCGACAATTTTTTGGTTCCTCCCCCTCCAACTATACATTTGATCATAGGAAAGGTAAAAAGTGAACATCATTTACTTTACTGATCACTATTTACCATTTACTGATCACTAAAATTTATACTCATGACACGCAAATTATTGTTAGTAGCACTTGCCATCACTGTATTTTTTTCCGGATGTGTGATCCGGGCAATACATCCTTTTTACACGAAAGACACGCTTGTATTCAAGTCAGAATTGAGTGGTGTTTGGTTTGATACTGATCTGGAAGATGAAAAACAAGGAAAGGAAGGTTCCTGGACGTTTAAACCCATCGAAGGAACATATTATGAACTGCAGCTGATTCAAGACGAAAAACCCTGGACCTTCGATGCACATTTGTTTGAGGTTTCCGGACAATTGTTTATGAATATGTACCCCAATATTGAAAAAACGGAAGAATTTTACGAAGGGTTTTATCACCTCCAATTGCTTCCAACTCACAATGTAGCAAAAGTCATTTTGGAGAAAAATTCCCTTAAATTGCAATTTATTGATGGAGAAATTTTTGAAGATTTACTGGAAAATGAAAAACTGCGGATTAAACATGAAAAAAGAGAGGATGGTATTGTTTTAACTGCATCTTCTAAAGAACTTCAGGGTTTTCTTGCAAAGTATATGAACGAAGAAGAACTGTTTGACATAGAAGTTTTGCTTTCCTTAGTAAGAAAATTATAAGCACTTGGTAAAAAATGTATAACTTGATAAAAAAAGTTGCCCAAAAGGCCTGGCTTCAACACTTGGCCTTTTGGACTATTTCATTCTATCTATTATTGCACAATTTTTCCCTTGACAGAGATCCCAAGGAAGTAGATTTCATATTTACCTTTCTTTTTCATGGAGGACTAGCCATTCCGGTTTATATCAACTTGAAATGGGCCGTCCCGCAATTCCTGAAAACGCAACGATTTGGTGTCTTTTCAGTATTAATTATCGGATTGATCATTTTGGGAATCGGACTGAATGAACTGTTACTCAACCGAATTTCAAATTTGCTCTTTCCTCAGTACTACTTTGTTTCCAATATGGATTATTTTAGCATGGCCCAATTTGTCGGAGGGTACCTTTTGGTATCCACTAGCCTTAAAATGTCCAGAGCATGGTTTTTTATCGCTGACCAGGAGAAAAAACTCCTCCAACTCAGAAAAGAAAAACTAGCGGCCGAACTACAATTGTTAAAAGGACAAATACAGCCGCACTTCTTGTTCAATAGCCTCAATAATCTATATGGTTTAGCAGAAGAAAAAGATGAACGCGCCCCGGCCTATATCATCAAACTGGCCGATCTGCTGCGTTTTAACCTTTATCACGCTCAAAAAGAATATGTTCCTCTTGAAGAGGAGATAGAACAACTCCATAACCTGATCGACCTGCATGCCTTACGACTGGATGATCAGGTAGAATTAAAAAAGGAAATAAACGGTGTTTGGGAAGGGAAATGGATCGCACCGCTTATCCTGATCAACTTTTTAGAAAATGCATTCAAGCACGGACCCAAAGGGAATCAATCCGGTTTTATTCATATCCACGCCAATACTAAGGGAAATCAGTTGTACTTTTGTATTTCCAATACGAAAGGAGCACAGCAAGCAAATATGAAGCTAGAAGAAGGCGGCATCGGATTGGCTAACGTAAAACAACGACTGGAGCAGTATTATCCAAACAAATATGATTTGACCATACATGATTTAACCAATGAATATACTATCAATCTAAAACTTGAGCTCGATGAACATCCAATGCCTGATCGTTGACGATGAGCCACTTGCCCGGAAAGTGCTCGAAAATCACCTAAAACTGGTTCCTCAATTTCAATTGGTTGGTTCTTGTAAAGATGCTCTCGAAGCCAACCCCCTTTTGCTTGAGCATTCTATTGACCTGGTCTTTTTGGACATCAATATGCCCGGACTATCAGGCATCGAGTGGCTGAGTTCTTTGCCCAACCCTCCCCAGGTTATTTTTACTACCGCCTACCCGGAGTATGCCGTTCAGGGATTTGAACTAGATGCAATTGACTACCTGGTTAAGCCCATTTCAAGGGAGCGTTTTCTAAAAGCCGCTAATAAATTTCTCCAGCGGTCCTTCTCGCCCAACAATCAGCAAACCCTGATCATCAAAGCTGATAAAAAATTATTTAAAATTCCCTACGAGGAAATTCTTTATTTGCAGGCATATGGAGACTATGTAAAAGTCACTACCCAAGAGAAAACCTATCTTACCAAAGAGAAGTTATCGGCTTTAGAAGTCCAACTAACCCACTCCGGTTTCCTGCGTATTCACCGTTCCCATATCGTGTCCCTGAAAGCAATCGAATACCTGGAAGGGAATCACGTATCCATAAATGGGGTAAAGATACCAATCAGTAATAAATATAAGGAGGTACTATTAGACCGCTTTGGCAGGGCTTAAAATTCCCGATTCTTTAGTTATATTTGCCCCGATGGTAAACGATTATTGCCGATTTGCTATTCACCTATTAGATAATTTAAAATAGATAATAAATGGATAAATTTGATTTAATCGTAATTGGTAGTGGTCCTGGCGGTTATGTTGCTGCGATCCGTGCCTCACAACTTGGAATGAAAGTAGCTGTTGTTGAAAAGGAATCCCTTGGTGGTATCTGTCTCAATTGGGGATGCATACCAACAAAAGCACTATTGAAGAGTGCACAGGTATTTGATTATATTCAACATGCCAATGACTACGGAATTGATGTTAAAGATGCTAAACCCAACTTCGATGGGATGATTAAGAGAAGCCGGGGAGTTGCAGACGGGATGAGTAAAGGAATCAACTTCTTATTCAGAAAAAATAAGATCACTACCTTAGATGGCCATGGAAAATTGGTGAGAGGAAAGAAAGTAGAAGTAACTGATGATAAAGGAAAATCAAAGACTTATAGTGCCGATCATATTATCATTGCGACAGGAGCCAGAGCTAAAGAGTTACCTAATCTGCCCATAGATGGTGAAAAGATCATCGAATACCGGAAAGCCATGACGCTTGAAAAACAACCCAAAAGAATGGTAGTGGTTGGAGCGGGAGCTATTGGTACCGAATTTGCCTATTTCTACAACTCTATTGGTACTGAAGTAACCATCGTTGAATTTTTAGAGCAGGGGCTAGTCCCAAGGGAAGACCCCGATGTTTCTAAGGAATTGGGTAAAATATTCAAACGCCAGGGCATAAAAGTGATGGGAAATACTTCTGTAGAATCAGTAGATACCAGCAAAAAAGAACTAAAGGTTAAAATAAAGAACCGAAAGACGGAAAAAGAAGAGGTAATTACTTGCGATATCGTTCTTTCCGCTGCCGGTGTTTCACCAAATACTGAAAATATCGGACTAGAGGAACTCGGTATCGAAACTGACCGGGGTATGATCAAGGTGGATGAATTTTACAATACCAATGTATCAGGTATTTATGCAATTGGAGATATCGTAACTGGCCCGGCCCTCGCCCACGTTGCCAGTGCGGAAGGGATCGTTTGCGTCGAAAAGATCGCCGGCCACCATCCTCAGCCTATTGATTACAATAATATACCTTCTTGCACTTATTGCAACCCTGAAGTTGCCTCAGTAGGCTACACCGAACAAGCAGCGAAAGATGCAGGGCATGACATTAAAGTAGGTAAATTCCCATTTACGGCCTCTGGTAAAGCTAAAGCTGCAGGCCACAGTAGTGGATTCGTAAAGGTTATTTTTGACGCCAAATACGGAGAATGGCTCGGCGCCCACATGGTTGGCTCCAACGTCACAGAAATGATCGCCGAAGTCGTTACCGCCCGTAAACTGGAAACAACCGGCCACGAGATCATCAAATCGGTCCACCCGCACCCAACAATGAGCGAAGCCGTCATGGAAGCTGCCGCCGCTGCCTATGATGAAGTGATACATCTTTAAGATAATGTACAATATACAATGAATAATGAATAATGAATAATGAGTAATTAGGAATTACATTATTCTTAATTATTCATTATTCATTACTCATTGCTCAATACTCCCCCCTCCACTCAACCCCTAATTCCAAAACATGCTGCGCCGCTCCTACCCTCATCAACTGATCCGGAGCAGGAAGCATTTCTTCTATCCATAAACCCTCTTTAGCTTTTTTTAGTAATTTAGAAAATAGCCTAATTTGTATGGGACTGTGAAAGCTGATCATCTGAGGTTTGTATACGTCTTGACGAACTAAATGATCTCTAATCCTTTTTGTACGTTCAGCTTCAATTTTAATAAAAATATAGTCAGGCAAGTTGTGTGCTCTCTTCCACTTTTGAATGAACTGAAAATACTGAAAATCAGTTTGCCCTTTCGCTTTTTGGGGAAGAGCGTTATTTTCCAAAAACCAAGCCTTGCGAGCGACTACCACCTTTTCTTCGAAATACAGTCGCGGATAAACAAAAATTCCTTCACTTTTGGGCTTTTCGTATGCAGCTTGCAGATGAGTCCTCATTGGTGCCGTTGAAGGAGGATAATCATTAAATACCGAAAGCAACTGAAAAAGAGCAGACCTCGAATCCAAGGTTTCTAGCCCCAAATTAAAGGGCAGCACCTTTTGCCCGTTCTCCCGGTGATTCAATGCCAACTCCTGCCCTATCGCTGAAACCATTAGTTCCTCCACTCCAATTTTGTCCGGTTCTTCTCTATAAAGACATCCCGGACTGACCAGGTCTGCAGGAACCAGCCAGGGGTGTATATTGGCATTAAAGGGAGAAGCATCTAATTGCTCCGCCCAGATTTGATCACCAGCCGCTTCCTTATTATAGTCCCGTAATTGCTCTAATACCTCCTTTGGAAATAAAGGAAGAAACCGGGCCATTAACCGTCCATGACCAATGGAAAAGGCATTCAATACAATATAAAACTGTCCTTTCTCCCGAAAGGGTTGAAAGAGCGCTGCTCTACCCATAGAATCAACGTTCTTGCCCATCGGCTTTTTAGGAGATAAATAAACGGCATTATCTTTCCGTATGTCAAAGAGATTATCCCATGCCTCCTCTTTAAGCTCGGGGCGCCAAAGTTCACTGATGGGAAAATTTGATTTAATCAAGTCTTCATAAAACTCTAATAAAGGAACTTCCTGCTTCTCACATCCCTGGAAAAATTGGAATAACCTGTCCTTAACCGGAAAAGAAAGATTGCTTTCCCATATGTTCCATAAGTTGTTGAGTGAGGAACAAACAGCTTCGATTTCATGCTTAGCAATAGTAAGGTCTTTTTTGACAGCCACATCTGCAAACCACATCTCCTCCGGACGAATTTTCACGATGTCGGGAGTAAACTGCTTAAATACAGAGGCTTGTTCTGCCTCAATCTGACCAACTTTGATGTTTTCCGCTAACCTTTCCATTAAGGTATTAAAGTATTGGTGTATTCTTTTTTGCCTATTTTGAGGGGCTCTAGTAAGGTTTTCCCTGCCTTCACTTAAAGCGTGAAAAAACGACTTGATCTCTAATAAAAGTTGATCCTTCAAGGAAATATTAATCAAAAAATGCGACCAATCTAACCCCCTGTTTTTAACGGGTAGTTTCCATACCAGCAGCCCCAGATCAACCAGTTTCATGACATAAGCTTCCAAAGAAGCCTTATCAGTTTGGACATTATCCAACAGCATTTTGACCAGTGTTTCAAAAGTAATATTCGTCTCCGCTAGTTGATGATGGATGAAATCAATGAGTAAATCGACTTCAAAATATTGGAAAGATTCAATGTTTCTGGAATTGATGAGTACTTTAAAATGATCTTTTTCCCTTGTTAAGGTAGGGTTTAGCCCCAGTTCAACCTTTCGGTAAAAAGGAGGATAATGGAGTAACCACTCGGTCAAAATGGTAAAAATCAGATTGTTTGGGGCTACGTGCCGCACAGGAGAGGCTGTTATCATACTTTCTCCATTGGTTTTGATCAATCCGACTGGTGCAAATAGATGAAAAGGGGTTGTTTTAGCCCCCATGCGGCAAAGGTATTCGGTTAATTTTAAACCTGTTTGCACTTTTTTCTTGTTGACAGGCAATCCTGGGTCGCTATACTTGTTTAATTGATTTAGAAATGAATGGGAAGAGAATGCAAAAGCTTCTTTGACTGTAGCCGTATCGGCTAAGTTAAAGAGCATTTGTAATTGATCTTCAATCACCTTTTTAAACGCCGCTTCCTGTTGCTGCTCTTGGTCCCGATATTTTTGGCGTTTTTGCTGGAATAACTCTAACGATTGGAGTAATTCATGAGGAAAATGTTCTTTTTCATCTTGTCGTTCTTGAATGTTCTTCAAACGAAAGGTCCGGTTATTAAAAATCTCGGTACGAATATTAGCGATTAAGCGTTTTAATTGGTAATCAGAAGTGGTGCTCACAAAAGTAGTGAGTTGATCAAGTAATGTTATCCTCTCTCGTTCTACATCTTTTTGGGATTCCAGATGTTGAAAAAAAGGATGATTAATAGAAAGGTCGATTTTTTGCAACAAATTGAAGGGCATTCCTCCTATCCGCTGTAAAATAAAAGGAAATAAGTTTATCTTATTTTTCGACATATAAAGTTTTATTACTTTTACCAAAATAAAGGGAAAATTGGAAAATTGGAAAATTGGAAAATTGGAAATGAAGAAAATAGGAAAATAGGAATGAGCATAATTCGGGAAATCCCCTAAAAGGCTGAAAGCCTTTGATTTGTATAGCTCCGTATTTCATTACAGCTTTTGCCGGTGCAAAAGCTGTAATGAAATACGGGGTTAGTTAAGACATTCATTTCAGACCCCTGAAGGGGGTTCAATAAATAATTCATTTGATATGCATTCATTAGACTCTATTGAGGTACGGGATTTAGGAAATTTAGAACTTTTGGCCAGACAGGTGGTGGAAGGTTTCATTATTGGTCTACACAAGAGCCCGTTTCATGGTTTTTCGGTGGAGTTTGCGGAACATCGTTTGTATAATCAGGGAGAATCGACCAAAAATATTGATTGGAAGGTATATGCCCGGACAGATAAAATGTTCGTCAAACGATTTGAGGAGGAAACCAATTTAAGATGCCAAATCGTGGTAGATGCTTCTTCTTCCATGTACTTCCCGGAAACACCCAAAAATAAAAAAGCCAACTTAAACAAGCTACAATTTTCTTCCCTCGCAGCCGCTTCTTTAATGAATCTGTTGAAGCGCCAGCGCGATGCGTTCGGACTAAGTATTTTTGATAGCGAGGTACGGACCCATACTCAATGTAAGTCAAGCACTTCTCACTATAGACTAATGCTCAATCACTTGACTCAACTCATTGATCATCCGGAGCGGAACAAGACGACTGCTGCAGCAAATGCCCTTCACCAGATTGCAGAAAGTATTCACCGAAGATCAATGGTTATAATTTTTAGCGACATGTTTGAGCAGATCGATGAAGTTGATCAGCTCTTTGGTGCACTTCAGCATTTGAAGCACAACAAACACGAAGTAGTACTATTTCATGTTGTCGATAAAGCCAAAGAAATAGATTTCGATTTTGACAACAGGCCATATTTATTCGTAGATATTGAAACCGGAGAACAGGTTCGTTTGCAATCGAATCAGGTAAAAGATTATTACGTCAAGCAGATGCACAGTTTCAAAGAACAACTTAAACTTAAATGCCTGCAGTATCGTATTGACTTTGTTGAAGCTGATATTCAGGAAGGTTTCCGACCGATTCTACAGGCATATCTCGTAAGAAGAAGCAAAATGAGTACCTAAATGATTAAATTAAACAAAATATCGACGAAGGCGCCCGACCATCTGGACAAAGAGGAGACCAAAGAAAAAACAAGGGCCTTATGTGAAGAACTGGCAGAATTGCAACACAGCATGTATGCCCAAAAGAAATACAGTTTGCTGGTTATTCTTCAGGGCATGGACGCCAGCGGCAAAGACGGCACCACCCGTCGCGTATTTGGCGCTTGCAGTCCTCAAGGTATCAATGTAGTAGCCTTCAAAAAGCCTACGGAAGAAGAAATGAGCCATGATTTTTTATGGCGTATTCACAAGCACGCCCCCGCAAAAGGAATGGTCCAAATTTTTAACCGCTCCCATTATGAAGATGTACTGATCCAGCGTGTACACAGGTGGATTGACGACGAGCGGGCTCAAAAGCGCATCACCTCCATCAATGCTTTTGAAGAGTTGTTGACTTACGATAATGATACGATCGTTCTTAAATTCTACATGCACCTTTCAAAAGATGAACAGAAAAAAGAATTGATGGAGCGCATCGAGGAACCAAAAAAGCATTGGAAACACAATCCCAATGACTGGAAAGAAAGAGATTACTGGGATCAATACATCCAATACTACGAAGAATGCTTTGAAAAAGCAGCCATCCCCTGGCATATCATCCCCGTCGATCAGCGTTGGTACGGCGATTACTGCATCGCTAAAATTGTCGTCGAAACACTAAAAAAGCTGGAGATGGAACTTCCTACGTTGGGAGATGTTATTGATTAGTAGCGAGACGTTGAGTAAAGTAAATTTTTTGGTATGACTAAAAAAGAAAAAGTACGCATTGACAAGTGGTTGTGGAGCGTTCGTATCTTTAAGTCCCGTTCTCTAGCCACAACTGCTTGTAAATCCGGTAAAGTAAAAATTAACGGAGACCTGGTAAAACCCTCCTACCAGGTGCAACGAGAAGAGATCGTTGAAGTGAAAAAGAATGGATTCCATCTAATCTTCAAGGTAGTAGACCTTATCGAAAAACGGGTTTCGGCAACGCTTGCGCAACCTTGTTATGAAGACCTCACTCCGGAAGAAGAGCTCAACAAATTTAAAGACTGGTTTGTGGGCAAAGCCAAATCTGAATTCCGGGCCAAAGGATTAGGTCGCCCTACCAAAAAAGACCGTCGCCGTATCGAACGGTACAAGAAAGACCGGTTTTAATGGGATTGCTTTTTTTTTCATAAAAATAATGAATCATCTGTAAGTAATATTCTGAGGTGAATTATATTTGCCATTATTTCCTCATCAAAACGAATGACTAATGGTAGATATCAGTACTGCCCTGAATAACCTCATAGATGCAGCCTTCCAGTATGCTCCGAGAATCGTCCTGGCAATTGTTGTGCTCCTTATCGGGTTTTGGATTATCAATAACCTAACCAAAACCCTTGGAAAAACGCTTGATAAATCAGGAATCGATCAGGGCATCCAACCTTTTCTGAAGTCTTTACTCAGTGTTTTACTCAAAGTATTATTGATCTTTTCTGTTGCAGGCATCGTAGGTATCGAAACCACCTCTTTTGTGGCCATGATCGCAGCAGCCGGATTTGCGATAGGTATAGCCCTACAGGGAAGCCTGGGCAACTTTGCAGCCGGCGTAATGATCCTCATTTTCAAACCCTATAAAGTTGGAGACCTCATCCAGGTAGAAGAGGAAGAAGGATATGTCAAAGAAATCCAGATTTTTAACACGATCCTGACTACGTTTGATAATAAAACCATCATCATCCCTAATGGGATGGCTATTGACGGAAAGATTACGAACCTCTCCACCCGCCAATATTTACGGCTCAATCTGGAGGTAACGATGCCTTATGATGAGGACTTCGCAAAAGTAGAAGATATCATACTGACAGCCCTGAAAAATACGCCTAAAGTTTTGGAAGACCCTGCTCCTTTTGTGGGAATCAAAGCCTTTGACAGCCATAGTATCATACTTGCGGTACGGCCTTATGCACTGACTGACGATTACTGGTTTGTTTACTTCGAAGCTAATAAAGCCGTAAAGAGAGCACTCGGTGAAAATAACATCAAAGTAGCCTACTCCGAAGGCGTTGAAATGGGTAGGATTGGTAGATAAAGGATTGAGAGAGGCTGTCTCATTAGTCAATGAGCCATCCCCAAGAGAATTTTTTATTTTGGGAGGTCTGCTTTTATTAAAAAAATTACAATTTTTTTAATAAAAGCAGACCTCCCAAAGAAGAAATTTTGGTGGCTCGTAACACCAAAGGTGTTATGAGACACCCTCTTTAAAATAAAACTATTTTATAAACCCTTTAATGCTTCACTACTTTAGTAAAGTATCGATTTCCCTTATCGTCTGCTAATTGGATGAAATACATACCGTTTGAAAGATTAGAAAGATCAAATTCAAAGGGAGCTGACAGTTTAGTAGCGCCATTGATACTGATCTGCTTTCCGTTGACATCCATTACCCTGACGGTCATGGATTGATGAAGTACGTTTTGGGGAAGTCGGATAAACACTTCTCCGGTAGTTGGGTTTGGAATAGCGCTTACTTGCTTTTCGAGGATAGTTGCGGAAGCTGTTCCCGGAATAACCGGTAATATGGTAGCCGTTACCGGTACTCGGTCAGATACGCAGTTTACGTCTAGCTGCACCTCCCAATCGTAGAAGTAATAGAAATATTCGCTCCCGGCATCCGAATTGTAAATAGACACAATCCCTTCAACATTGTAAGGGTATTCAACACCGTCGTTGCTTCGATAAAATCTAGGACTTGTCGTTCCTAAACTCGATTGATTAACAGAACTATTCGTTCTTAGCCGATAACCTTCACCGGGCTCAACTAGAAAGTTAACAAAAGCCAGCGTATCCGTATCTACATCATCAACTTCAAAAGTGTAGGATTGCAGGACATTTCCATCAGCGTCCTGTAGCTGAATCTCTCTCGTTCCCGGCGTATCGGTAAAACATTTTACAGATCTGAGTATAAAAGTCGAATTGGCATTAAAAAATAGCGTTCCATTAAAATTATCCCCGTTAAATAAGCTGGTCCCCTCGTGTTCTTCCATTCCCACATAGGCGGGGTCGGGCCTTGAAAAGTTCTCGGCATAGTAATCGGTCGTTTCATCGATAAGTGGCGTTTCAAATTCATTTCCAAACCCGATTGGCATTCCTCCTGAAGGAACATCGTACCAGATTACAGAATCACCTGTAGCAAATAAATTCGCTACTCCGGGCCCCGAAATGGTATCTCCTTCCGTTTCAATTTGAGGTTCGAATACGGATACGGATATAATGTTGGATTCGAAAAAGTCGCAGTCTCCTTCAGCCGTTACAAAATATTCTCCCGGTTCGCTTATCGTAATGCTCTGAGTAGTATCACCATTCGACCACAGGTAGCTCATTGCTTCGGTTGAAGTGATGGTTGTTTCTTCTCCACTGCAGAACACAGCCGGTCCGTCAATCTCGATTGAAGGAGTTTGGTCAGGATCAAATTCGATTTCAACCAGCGGACTAATACCGATGCAATCATTTGCATCTGAGATGGTAACATTGAAAAGACCGGAATTGTCAACAGTTAGACTTTGCTCTTCTGCCCCATTCGACCAGAGATAATCATATCCCGCCGGAGCCTCTAATGACACGGATTCTCCGGAGCAGAGCGCGATAGCACCTGAAGGAGTGATTTCCGTTTCTATGGCCTGACATTGATTTTCAATGAGCGTATGGTATTGATTGATCGCTAAATCGTTGAATTCCTCAACAATACCGGAGGGCCAACGAACGAGGATAGAATCATAAGTCGTTTCAGTTCCTAGTCCTATAATTTGCGCCGTAGAATTCACAATTCCATAGCTTTCTCCGGCCCTTACTTCCCTGATCTGAACGCCCCAAGGGCCATAGACCTCTACCCTGGCACCAACAGCATTCCGATTACTTTGAACTCCGATCAGATTTAGAGCGATAAAGTTATTGTCATTCCCATCATTCAACCACAAGACATCATCTTCACTAGAAGCCCCATTAAAACCACTTCCATACCCCGCATAAACGTCGTAAAATCCATCGTGATTCAAATCGCCGATACCAAAGGAATGCTCCTCGCCAGTCAAAGCATCTACTTCCGTAAAGGTTTTATCGCCGTTATTCAGAAAAAGCTGGCCAGTAGAACCCGTTACTAAAATATCATTGTAACCATCATTATTGAAGTCTTTCATCACCCCCTGAATGGCAAGACCAAAGACAGCCACTCCGGCATCATCTGTAATATCGACAAATCCACTCCCGGTATTTTCTAAAAGTTGGCTTTGTACATCATGATTGGTGATAAAGCAATCAAAGTCGCCGTCATTATCGATATCGGCAAAATCAGCGGTCCAGCTTTGCGCTCCGATAGCCAGATCAAATGAACCGGCCATTTCGGTGTAATTATTAGCGCCGTCGTTTACCCACAGCTGATTGATACGGCGGGTATCTGCCGGATCATTAACGCCCTGGCGGCATTTGGCGATGTAAAGATCAAGATCCCCATCACTGTCAAAATCAGACCAAACACTGCCGTAGTTGCCAGAGTTGGGTTCAATACCTGGGTAAAGATTCAAGTTGATCAAGTTGGTATCCGAATAAACCAAATTCCCCGTACCGTCATTCACAAAAATTCTGCTGGGGCCATCGTCATGGCAAACGAACAAATCCAACCACCCATCATTATTGATATCTGCAAAATTAGATCCCTGCACAAAGGTACCCGGGGCAGTTAACGTTTCGTTGGCAAATTGACCGCTTAGACCGTCCATAGCTGTCAGATAGTCGATACCCCCGTAGGCACCTCCGGCCATGATATCGCAAAATCCGTCGTTGGTTACATCACCGACCACGACACACCAGGGGCTGGCCGGAAAAAAGTAGGGTACATCCACTGCATAAAGGTATCCAGCACCAGGTACCTGATATAAAACCCCTAGTTTGTTTTGCCCTTCTTGGTTAATGCGGACAATATCATCATAGCCATCGCCATTCACGTCAACCACGCCGATAGGAGCACCGCTGTGCCAATCGGTGTCTTTGATGAGATCATTGGAGTTGGTAAAAGAAAGTTGAGCAAAGGAAAAGAAAGGAATAAAGAATAAAAGAATAAACTGAACTGATTTTAATGTGTAGGAGTTCTTCATATTTTCAAGTTGTGAGTATGGAAAATTACAATTTGGATTATTTTTGCAATTTATTAGAATTTCGAAACATTCTTACCAAAATTTCACTTTTTGATTAAGAATAAACAAAAAAAGATATGAATTTAGAGATACTATTTAGAATTATTCATTTTATCAGCATTTTTGCGGTTGTCGGTGCTTTAGTCAGCGAGCATTTGCTAATAAAACCTGAAATGACACGTTCTGAAATAAAGCGGATGGCAAAAATTGATACCATTTATGGCATTGGTATTCTTTTAGTGATTGGAGCAGGATTAACCCTTTGGTTTGGCGTAGGCAAACCAGCCGAGTTTTATACCAAAAACTTTCTGTTCCATACCAAATTGACATTGATTGTATTGTTGGGGATTTTATCGCTTCCTCCGACTCTTTTTTTCCTCAGAAACCGGAAAGGAGAAGAAATGGAGCAAGTGATAACCGTACCGAAGTATATGGTAATGCTCATTCGTTTTGAGCTATTAATAATTGTAGCCATGCCCATTTTAGCCTCATTGATGGCAAAAGGGATTGGCTATTTTGGATAATATTTAGCACTCAAAAATTTTATTTTAAATATGAAATTCATCTATTTCTTAGCATTAGCTGTCGCAGTAGCCATTGTTTTTGGAAGTTGTACTAATGAAAAGAATCAACTTAAAGAAAAATCCATTGAGGAAATAAGAACCACAGAATTTGACAACGCCTCTATCATTCGCAACCCGGTCTCTGCCAACGAACCTTTAGATACCGTAAATGTGGCGAAGTTCAAATTTGAAGAGCCCGTCTTTAACTTTGGCACCGTTAATGAAGGAGATATCGTAAGGCACACTTATCAGTTTGAAAATACAGGTAAGGTCCCGCTTGTCATTTCCGATGCCCGCTCTACGTGCGGATGCACCATTCCCAAGTTTCCCAAAGACCCGATTGGCCCGGGCGGAGCAGGACAGATAAAAGTAGAGTTTAGAACAAAAGGCCGGATCAACAACCAAAGTAAAAAAATCACGATTATCGCCAACACCTATCCAAAAGATACCAAGCTGATCCTCAAAGGGAAGGTGACACCTCAGTGAGCAATGAGCAATGGGGAATTAATAGTTAATAGTTAGTAGTTAGTAGTTCTGGGAAAAGGTGGTGCAGCGCACCATTATATTTGTGAATAGCGATGGGCAATGAGGAATTAATAGTTAGTAGTTAATAGTTAGTAGTTAGTAGTTCTGGGAAAAGGTGGTGCAGCGCACCAAAATCTTTATAGCAAAAGAGAAAAATATCAATTTGTTGGTGCAGCGCACCATTATATTTGTGAATAGCGATGGGCAATGAGGAATTAATAG
>CAZHOV010000055.1:0-31514 GCA_964534315.1 uncultured Saprospiraceae bacterium
TTATTTGGAATTGGAAAACTGAAACCTGAATTGATTATTTTCAGGGATTCCCTCAAGAATTAACCTATATGAATCCGTTGGTCCCTTAAAATTTCATTCGTGAAAAAAATCTTTTCCAAAAAAATGCTATTTTTTTCTGTACCCCTTTTAAGCCTCCTAGTGGCTTGCACACCGACTTATTTAGAAGGCACTTATTGTTCGTATATAAAAGAAGGCGTTCTTCTTGCTGGAGATTGTTACACATTCGAAAAGGAAGGTACCTTCGAGATCAATACCTGGTCAGATATCATGGAAGGAAACAGAATAGGGAAAGGGCTAATATGTTAAGGAGCATAAATGTATTTATTACAGGCGCAAACACGCCTGTAATAAATAAAAAGGAAGGAACGATCTTAAAATCTAAAGCTGATCCCTCCGGTAAGAAAATTAAAGCTGTAGCCAACTTCCCCAAAAACAGCAATGTTATCTCCAAAGTAATACCGAACTCCGGCAAAAACGCCGGGATCAACTACAGTATAGGTGTCTGAGTCGTCAAAGGTAAATAAGGGGTTATCTTCACTGTAGGAGTCTGTTTGGATGCCAACAAATATCTGGGCTCCGGCATATACGTCCAAATTCTCCACTGGAATAATCGTAAAGTGATAAGTCGCTCTGGGAGCCCCACCAACAGTAAACGAACGTCTTTTAATACCCGTAGTGAAAATTCCTCCTGCATCTCCCTGGGCATAGCGTACCCCTGCAAAGGCTCCGAAGCCAACGACTCCGAAATCACCCGTCGGAATAACCCCAATTTCCCAGGAAGCACTAAATCCGGGATAAATAAAGCCAAAGGAGTAATACCCACCTACCCCAATTCCAAGATTGATCACATTGGTACCTTCCTCAAAAGCCTGAGCCTTCAAGTCTTGAGACCCGACCAACGCAGTAAACAGCAGTGCAAAAACAAAAATAACTTTTTTCATTTTGTGTGGTTTTAGTTTTGGTAATAAGTACAAAATTAATCATTTAAAATTCAATCACCAATTGGCAATGTCTGTACTTATATGGTAATAAGCAAGAATTGTTACTATCCAAAATAGTTTTTTTCTTCTTTATGCTGGTTGAAGGGGAAATTGGGAAAGTAGGAAATTGGGAAATTGGGAAAAGAGGAAAGTAGGAAATTGGGAAATTGGAAAGTGAAATTCTATTTTATCGCTAAGTCTTCCCCCCGGTCCTCCGGTCCCTCACGCCTTCCTGATCTTCCCAATCAACTCCTTGACTTCTAAAAAATGGGCGCAGGTAACGATAGAACTCACCGTAACCCCCAAGATGCCATGCATGTTGAGATTCTGACCGGTAAGAAACAGGTTAGGCACCTTTGTTCTGGGAGAGATGAAAGTCTTGAGCGGGTCGTTGTAATCTTTCCGGATGCCGTACAAAGAGCCGTCGGACGTGCCGATATAATCTCTGAAAGAAAGCGGGGAAGAAGTGTGGTAAGATTTTATCTTGGAGCGAATATCCGGAAATTGCTCTTCGAGCGCATCAATTAACTTTTCCGCTTTTTCATGCTTGAAAGCTTCGTATTCGGCTCCGCGATCTGCTTTGTTCTTGGGGATGGTATTAAAGGTGTCTTGCCACTTGGCTACTTCTTCAAAGCGCATATAAGCCATCACGTTCATACCCTCGGCATAGGTGTCACTCTTCGAACTGGCCGGAATGAAAAAAGCATACCCTTCGGGCCACTCTTCCTGCCTGTAATAAATTGATCCCCAGGCATCACCGGAAGCATGACAGTAATAATTATAATTGAGATAAGGAAAGGCCTTTTCTTTAAAAACGATATGGACCGTAAACACGGAAATCGAATTGGGTAACGCCTTGATCCGTTTTCGGTAGATCTTTCGGATCAACCCTTCCTGCACCATATCTAACGTTTGAGAAGGATGGGTGTTGGATATAAAACTGTCGGCTTCAAACACCCGGCCATCATCCGTGAGAGCCGCCTTTATCCGGCCATTTTCAGCCACCAGGCGGTCTACTTTGGTATAATTATACAACTCTCCTCCCAAGTCTTTGATGTTTCTCACCATATGCCGGGCAATCTGAGACCCTCCATCCACACATTTCCAGGAACTCTCAATATAGGTGTTGGAGACCAGGGCATGCGCATACAGCGGCGATTTGTCAGGATATCCTGCATATAGCGCATTTGATCCGGCCAGGATGTTTTGTAAGGTGTAATTATCCGTACAGGATTCGATAAATTCCTTTGCACTTTTGTTGACGTAAGCCATATTGATGTCCTGATCAACTTTGGCCTCTACATTATATAGCGGAAAGCTCCGGCATATCTCCTGTAATTTGTTACAGTATTGCTCCAGCGCCTGGCGTTCTTTCGGAAAATCTTCAACAAGGGTTTCAATAAATCGCTCATAGGTCATGGCATGTCGGTATTCCTTTGGGTCGCCCCTAAAGAGGATCCGGTCAAAGCCATCCTCATCCATCCGCTTGAGCTTGAGCTTATCTATAATATTGAAATACTTAAAATATTGATACAGGTTTTGCCCCTCATCTAATCCGCCTAGATAGTGTACCCCAGTATCAAAAATAACCCGGTCCCGGACAAATATCTGGAGGTTGCCTCCAAATTGCCTGTTTTTCTCCAATACACAAACTTTATATCCTTCCTTTGCCAGAATGTAAGCACAGGCAAGTCCGCCAAGTCCACTACCAATGATGATAATGTCATACTTCTCCATGAATCTGAATTCGTTTATTGGTTTTTTCGAATCACAAAAATAATATTCGAGGTGAATTTTGTCAGATCAACACGCTCCATACTCAAATTGTTTTTTCTGGACCAGGCTTCTAGCTCAGTACCTGAAATAAAATAGAGGGGATTTCTGGTTTTATTAAAACCCGAATTGGTGGAAATAATCTCCGTGATCCGGGTGCCAACGTGACGCTTCTGCTTATCGCGGTCGCCATCGCGAATGATGATGCACCCGCCCGGATGTAGCTTTTCTACGCACCGGTCCAGCAATTGGTATTGCTCCTCCGGAAGCAAATAGTGCAGCACATCTGCCATGATAAAGGCATCACTTTCAGGAAGATCATATTGGGCAATATCCGCTGCCTCAAAATGAATACGGTCGTTTTTATCTCTGCAATGTTGAGCTAACTTAACCTTCTCTTCATCGTAATCAATCCCCAATATATTTCTTCCTTCTGATAAATACATTAACATATAGTCCATCATTCCATAACCACAACCAATATCGGTGATTTGCCCCTCTGCGGGTACCAACTCATCAAAAATCTGGTAATAGTCCTCCAACCGTATTTTAACAAAAATATACCACTCCGTGATCGTCCCTTTATAAATATAATTTTCCATTAACCGGCGCCGAAAGTACTTGGCGGTTTTATGCCGTTGTACCACTTTCGCATAATGTGCCTTAAATTGCTTACTAATAGCCTTTGTTCGCTCCGAATAAACACGGCCGTAAGTTGTATCATGGGCAGCAATGCGTTCGCCAACTTCAAGCATAAGGTCATTGCGTTTGCCCCAAAAACTCGTTTTATGTAAAAACGCTCCCGTACCATGGATGTAAATCGGGACGATATCGAGCTCCAGTTGTTCAGCCATATAAAAAGCCCCTTTGTGAAAGCGGTTAACCTGCTCGGTTAGGGAGCGACTACCTTCCGGAAATACGGCAATCTTGTAGTTATCTGCTGCCTTCTTTTCAAGGGCGGGCATCATCTTTTCCATTCCCATATTTTTAGGAAAATAATCTGCCAGGCGACAAACTAAATGAAATAATGGAAAATTATAGACCCACTTATTCGTCAAAATGATCACCTTCGGATGTAACCCAAACATCATAGGCGTGTCAATCAACGATTGATGATTACTAATGACTACCGCCGGTTTTGAAAAGTCTTCTCCCGTCGGGTTGAGGTATTGCCGGTGAACCGGAAAAGCTGAAAAAATGTAAAAGTGCGAAAGTTGCTGAATCATCCACGTTAGCCAATGCTTGCGCCTAGTTCGGGGAATGAAAATTAGCAATTCCAGGAGGATCGCTACCATGCTTATTATTATACATCCGGCAACCAACAAAAAATAAATAAAAAGTGTGGCAAACATATTGACAAAGGTCAGCGGGAAAGGCCGGAGTTTTCCTTTTTTATAGACCAGCCAATTAAATAACAAGGGCTCCAGGGTGAAAGCCAACAGACAAACGGAGGGAACGCCAATGACCGAAAGGGCAGCAATCGATTTCAAAGCTGGATGCTGAGCAAAAATCAAAACTCCAATACCTGTCATAGTTGTTATCAGGGATAATAGAATAGAAGTTTTGTAGGAAGGAAGGTTTTGTTCTCCATATTTATACTTTTGCATCAAGCCCTGCATGACAAAGATGCTGTAATCAATACCCAACCCGAAAATAAAAGTCACGATAATGATATTGACAATATTGAAACTTAGCCCAAACCAATTCATGAGACCGAGTGTCCACAGCCAACTTAGGGCAATAGGGATAAAGGCTATAATGGCAAGTTCGGGCCTTCCGTAATTAATATTCAATAAAATAAAAACGAGTAGTAAGGAAATCAAAACCAGCTTATCAAAATCCTCTTTTAATACCTCTACGAATGTTCCGATCAGCATTTCTTTATCCAGTACATCCACCGTATCGTTATCTTCAAAAGCTTTGTAGACCATCGATTTCTTATCCTGTTCCAGGCGTAGTATAGAAATTAAAGCAACCTGGTCTTGCTTTTTACTCATAAAATCTCTTAAGAACAGATTGGAAAGGGTCTGAAAAGTGTCAGGAGGAGTGTACGTAAACTCTTTTCTCAGCAGCTCAAAGAAGGGCTGAAAGGTATCGGATTTAAACTTCAGTTTGGCAGCTTCTGCTTTCAATTGTTTTTCTACTCTGGAAATGCGAGCATCATTCCAGAAGGCATTCCATCGATCAATTTTTTCTTGTTGTTTTTTACGGGATGATAATATCGGCGTCACGCCTGTGTAGTTAGTAATGAGTCCTTGATCGCTCAATGAATCGAGCAGAGGAAGAACAGCTTCGTTTTTTTGCAGTGCCTCATCAATGGTAGCGCCTCTGGAAAGCATGTAAACGCCGCGCTGGGTGAGACTGGTCAGATTTTGCAGGCTGGCTTCGGCTTGTTTTAGCTCAGGCGACATATAATTTAACGTGTTCAGGTCGTCTTCAAAATGAACTTTAAAGCCCTTAGCAAAGGTAAGGATCGTAATAACCAAAATAGCCCCCAACATCCACCGATTCTTTTGCAAAGGATAAGCGGCAAACCGGTCCAAAAAGGTGGTTCTTTTTTGGGCACCCGTAGATGATTTTTTAAGAAAGTGGGGGAGTAAAAATAAAGCGAAAAAGGCCGTAGCCACTACGCTAAAAGCTGCAAATAAACCGAGGTCGTGTAAGGCTTCAGAACGGACGAAGAACAGACATAAAAAAGCAGTAGCTGTTGTTAAAGCACTAAGGAAAATAGGTACAGTAAGGTCTTTGATCGTTCTGGCTACTGTTCCTTTACTCCGATAATGCGTAAAAACATGCAGGGCATAATCCAGAGCAATGCCCAACAATACCGAACCAACTCCTACGGCGATAAGGGAAACTTTACCGCGTACCACTGAAAGCAGGGCAATGGCTGCAAGCCCTCCAAAAAGAACGGGGAGGGCAATCAGGAAAAAGGAAGTAAGGCGCTGATAAAAATAGCTGACAAATAAAAATAAGACGAACAATGCAATGCCCACGGTCAGGGTAACATCCCAACGGATGCGATAGGCATTGCCTACGGCTACCGCTACTGCTCCAAAATACTCAGCCTGCAATCCTTCGAAAGGTTCTTGACCGGTAAGCCCCTTCAATTGTTGATCGAGTATTTGGACAAGCTGCTGATTGGCCCAGGTCTCCTGAACCGATTGGGCAGGCATCACAAAAAACAGCAAATGTTGCCGGTCTTTGGTCATAATATATCCCTGGTGTAGCTCAAAATTATCATCTAGCTGAAAAGAAGTCAGTTTTTCCAATGCCAGGCTGGTGATGTTGAGCGGGTCGCGGAGTGCCGATTTCTTTACCGCAAAACCGGCCGGAGACATTAACACCTTATACAACCCGCGAATGCGACTGGGGATTTCTTCGGGAGCAGTAATCGTATCAAGTTGTGTATAGTCTTTTTCCTCCAGAAAGAGAGGAAGGTGCTGATAAAAAATATCAAAAAGTTCCAAAAACTGGCTTTCATCAATCTGATAGACGAGTTCTCCGACCAAGGTAGCGTCAAGCGCCCTCCGCAGACTGTCAACAGCGGTATTACACAATTGAATCAACCGGTCAGCATCACCAGTGGTATCTTTAGTGGAAAGGTGTACTACGAGCCTTTCTGAGAATTCCGTTTCTTGTAAAAAATCAAAAAGGGAAGCCGTAGAAGCCTCTGCCGGCATAATATCCGTTATATCCTCTGTCAGCTCTAACCGAAAGATCAAACTAGCCGCCAGCCCCGCAAAGAGAAGGCATGATACCGCCAGCAGCCAACGCTTCGTTTTAAAATAATCGTAAAGAGATACAAAGAAACTGGACATTAAAACAGGTCGATTTGCTCAGTGATAATTGAAAAACAGGTATAAAAAGGTAAAGTTGGTGAAAATGGTTTGAATTAGGAAATTTAAACAGTGAACAGTGAACAGTGAACAGTGAACAGTTTACCATTCTCTTTTCTTATCTTTACCGAATCTACATAAAACCGGTCTATGTTTTTAGAAAACCCGCAACTGGCTTTTCAACCTGCTGAGCAGATCAAGCGATTTCAGGAGGAACGACTGCAAGAGACGATGACTTACTTGCACAATAGTTCCCCGTTTTATCAACGGCTATTTGAAGCGCACGGGATTGCTCCGGAGAAAGTGAGGCGGCTGGAAGATCTGGCCGCTATTCCGGTGACCACCAAAGAAGATCTGCAGCGATATAACGAGGAATTCTGGTGTGTACCCCGCGAAAAAATTGCCGATTTTATTACCACCTCCGGGACCTTGGGTAATCCGGTAACTTTCGCAACAACCACTCGAGATCTGCAACGGTTGGCGTACAATGAATTTCTGTCCTTCCTCTGTGCCGATGGCTCCCGCAATGACGTTTACCAGTTGATGGTGACTTTAGATAAACGGTTTATGGCAGGGTTGGCCTATTTTCTGGGCATCCAGAAGCTCGGGGCCGGAATGGTCCGGGTAGGGCCGGGAAGCCCGGCCTTCCAATGGGATACCATCCGGCGGGTTCAGCCCAATGCGTTGATCGCCGTTCCTTCTTTTATCGTTAAACTGATCGATTATGCTATTCAAAATAATATAGATTATAAGGGATCATCAGTCGAAAAGATCATTTGTATTGGAGAACCTTTTCGGAGACAAGACTTTTCTCTCAATACGCTCGGGAGGAAAATTAAAGAATATTGGGATGTAAAACTTTATTCTACCTATGCCTCTACTGAAATGAGTACAGCCTTTACGGAATGTACCGAAGGGGTAGGGGGCCATCTTATTCCCGATTTGATCATCGTAGAACTATTGGATGAAAATAACGAACCAGTAAAAGCCGGTGAGCCTGGAGAGGTGACTATTACTACTTTGGGTGTGGAAGCCATGCCTTTATTGCGTTTTAAGACTGGCGATATCTGCCATATGCACCGGTCATCTTGCGCCTGCGGGCGTCATGCCCTTAGGTTGGGTCCCGTAATTGGACGTAAAAAACAAATGATCAAATTCAAAGGGACGACCCTTTACCCTCCGGCTATCACGAACGTTTTGAATGGTATTGAACAAATCGATGATTATATTATAAAATTGAATACCAACCCGCTTGGAACTGATGAAATAACTATAGATATTGCAACAAAATTTCCTCAAGAGGAGATTTTGTCCTATATTCAACAGCAATTTAAATCGACCTTGAGGGTGACTCCGCATATTGCTTTCATTGAGCGCGAGGAGTTAATGAAACAAAAGTTTCCGGCCATGGCAAGAAAACCTGTGAGTTTAATAGATAACCGTAATAAATCAAAGCTTCCATGACAAATTACGATCAAACAGATGTGCTGGTAATCGGTGCAGGTCCTTCTGGTACTGTCGCTGCTGCTAAGCTTCAGCAGGAAGGCGTAGATGTCCAGGTAGTAGAAAAAACGGAGTTTCCGCGGTTTGTGATTGGGGAAAGTCTACTGCCCAAATGTATGGAACACTTCGAAGAAGTGGGTTTTTTGGATGCTTTGAATAAACAAGGCTACCAAACTAAGCACGGCGCCCGGTTTATCCGGGGAGATAAAAGCTGCCTATTCGACTTTTCTGAGCAATATACCCAAGGGAAGACATGGACCTGGCAGGTACCTCGAAGCCACTTTGATAAAGTTCTGGCCGATGAATTAGTAGCCCGCGGGGTTCCGTTACACTTCAATACTGCTGTTAAAGCGATTGATATCCAAAACGGTCGATCCACGACTACTGTTACGGATCCCCAAGGACGAGAGCGACAGATCAACGCTAAATTTATTATCGATGCAAGTGGTTGGGGCCGGGTCATACCTCGCCTTTTCGGGTTGGAAGAGGCCTCGGATATGGAAGTACGCAAAGCTTTCTTTGCTCACTTTCAAGATGAAAAAAGGCCTCCGGGTGCCAGTGGAAAAGTGATCACCTTTTATATTCATGCACGGGAGTTGTGGATCTGGGTTATTCCCTTTTCCGATGGGATTACTTCGGTTGGTTTTGTTGGAAATCCCTCTCATTTTCTTCCTTATGAGAAAGAGGTGGATCTCAAAAAGCGCATTCGACAAATGATCGCCTACATTCCGCAAATTGCCGACCGCTTTGAAAATGCCCAATTTATAGTAGAACCAAAGATAATTGAAGCTTATGCCGCCGCCGCCAAACAACTTTATGGCGATGGTTTTGTTTTAACTGGCAACAGTTCCGAATTCTTAGACCCCGTTTTTTCTTCAGGCGTTACATTCGCCACTGAGTCAGGGCTTCAAGCGGCCAAGCTGGTCGCTAGGCAACTTAGAGGAGAACACGTCGACTGGGAAAAAGAATATACGGAATATATGCGGCAGGGAATCAATACCTTCCGAACGTATGTCAATATGTGGTATGACGGTCGATTGCAGGATATTTTCTTTTTTACCTCCGATGAAAATAGCCCGATTGACCAAGCGCATTCGATCAAGCGGCAGATTTGCTCCGTCTTAGCCGGCTACGTCTGGGATCAATCGAATCCCTTTGTCGGAAACCGGCGGGAGCGGGCATTAGAGTCGCTGTCAAGGCTGGTACAAGTTTATAATTAAAAAAATCTGATTATGTTTTTGATCAATATTTATTTAAGATTTGCTCTGATTGCCCTATTTCTTATTGGCGGGGTCGTCCTTTCATTAACGGTCAGCTTCTGGTATGCCCTTCCGCTGTTACTCGTAGGCATTATCTTGCTGCTGGGCTATATCCTTTTGGGAACCGTACAATCGGCTGCCCAATTGATGGAAAAACTTCAATTTGTGGATGCGGAAAAAAGATTGGATCTGACGATGAACCCCAAATTTTTGTTCAAACCCAATCGCGCTTATTACAACGTGATCAAGGGAACGATCGCCCTCAATCTAAAAGATAATGATAAGGCTGAAGTACACCTCAAAGCAGCAGAAGAGCTAGGCCTACAATCCGATGATGAACGAGCAATGGTAGCTCTCCAACTTGCCAATATTCAGGCTGCCAAAGGGAAATGGAACCAGGCACAAATTTATTTCCGAACTGCCAAAAAGTCGAAAGTGACTGACCCCAACCTAAAAGATCAGATCAAACAGTTTGAAAAAGCGCTCAATAACCGCGGGCAAATGAAACACCTCCGTCAGGGAGGTAAAAACCGCGGCATGATGCAACGTGGCGGCAAAAGCAGACGCCCAAAGATTAGATAGTTTATGAGAAAACGCATACCTCCTAAACCCGGACAGGAAAGTGTCTGGGATTATCCGAGACCACCGAAGTTAGAAGCTTCTTCTAAGACGATACGTATAGAGATGGACGGAGAGCTGCTCGTGCAAACTACTAAGGCTTTCCGGGTTTTGGAAACCAGCCACCCGCCGGTATATTACCTGCCACCCGAGGATATCAATATGACTTTGCTTCGTCCACATAAAGGTCGAACTACTTTCTGCGAATGGAAAGGAGCTGCTACTTATTGGGACTATATCAATGATTGTAATGTCATCCCCTTGATCGGATGGAGTTACCCATCTCCAACCGGGCGGTTTGAGCAAATCCAGGATTACCTGGCGTTTTATCCCAGTAAATTAGATGCCGCCTATATCGACGGGGAGCTTGTTCAAGCCCAGGAAGGAGACTTCTACGGAGGGTGGATCACCAAAGATATCGTCGGCCCCTTCAAAGGAGGAGCGGGAACATGGGGGTGGTAGGGGGGCAATGAGCAATGTGCAATGTGCATTGAGGAATTTGGAATTTGCAATGTGCAATGAGCAATGTGCAATGAATAATTAATAATGAGTACTTTGGAAAAAGCAATTTTCTTGGAAAAACTTTTTTAATCCATGAGTAAATTACCTTTAGCTTCTCAATTTAGCTATACAAACGGGTTGTGGTTTGTCCACCAGGAAGATGATATCATTATACGGGTGTGGTTGTCTATGCTTACGGGCAAAGAGAAAGTCTATGCGAATGAGGAGATCGTTAGTGAGAAAAGAAATGTGACCAGCTTTTCAACGGTGCATACTTTCCGGTACAAAGACATTGATTTTGAGGTAGACATTTATTCACGAAATTTAATGAAAGGAGAATTTGAATGCGCGATATACCGGGAAGGTGCCCTTCAAAAAGTGTATATCAATCGGCAAAAAACGGATGGAACTTATACCATTGAAGAAGAAAATAATACTCAAAAAACACTCGATCGAACACTGCTGCGCTTTAAGCAAAACGGACATGATAAACTTCAGGGGTTTGAATTGGACGAAGCGATCCGCGAACTAAATAAAGGATTGGTTATCCACCCTGATGATCCTGAGTTACATTTCTACCTGGCTTGCGCTTACTCCCTAGAAGAAGAGAAAGACAAGGCGTTCGAACACCTCCACCTCGCGCTGGATAATGACCTCAAAGGTAAAGACCGCATCAAAGAAGTCGACGCCCTCGCCTTCATTCGCATCACTCCCGAATTTGAAGTCCTGAAGAAAAAGCTGTTTGGTGATGCTGATTCAGACGTCCTCGTCTGGCTGGTTCAGACGTCCTCGTCTGGCTGGTTCAGACGTCCTCGTCTGAACCTCTTGTCTAAGTCGCAATCAAAATATACTGTTCCGGCAGGTATTTATCATTATATTTAAATGATTTAAAACCAGCTTCCCGTAATTCCTTCTGTACTTCCTGGAGCTCAACACGCTGATCTAGAGGAGGTCCGTGCGGCGTTTCTTCTTTTTTAAAGTCTACGATCACCAGTTTTCCCGTTTCTTTTAGACCCAATTTGACCAGCTTGAAATATTCCGGACGCTTTTCGATCTCGTGGTATCGATTGGCTAAAAAGATTATATCAGCCTCCTTGGGGAGTACCTGAGGATGGTTGTCAGGGACGAGGCGAGGAGAAAGCTGGTCATCGTTATATCCTAACCGTTCTTTACGATCCTCCAGATAATCAATAAACCGTTGATCTGAATCGCAGGCGGTAACAAAAGCACCCTTTTCGATAAATTTGATGGCAAAGTAGCCCGTTCCGCTTCCCAATTCTACAATAGACAGATTTTTTAAATTGCCCATATAGGCCATCACAATACCCGGCTTTGACCACGAATCCCGGTCTGGCTCCTCAAAAGCTCTGATCAGGGAATCGAAAGGGATTTCATCAGATGATGCATTAACGCCAACCAAGCTATCTAGCTGATTCTCTTCTTTTGGTGTACCCTCTTTTGCCGTTTCACTACAAGCGGCCAGAATGATCAAAAACAAAAATGCTGTGATGAAATATTTCATTTGATGTGATTTTTTAATTCCCACAAAAATAACAATTTATTCCAACCCTAAAACCCCTGAATCTGACACATCAAATCCTACCCGGCCCTTATCTTGGCCTTATTTAATAAAAAAGTCAATGCACCTAGTAGAAGATTGAGCAGCCCCAGCAGGCTCTCTTCGGGTTTGTCGTACAGAAGGAAAGAAATAATCCAGATACTCAATAGGAGGTATAGGATCTGGAAGTAGGGATAGCCGGGACTATTGTATCCTGCTATACCTATTTTTTTCATTCGGAGAATAAACACACCGGCAATAGTGAGCATCGTGAAGATCTGGAGAATAAAACCGCTGTATAGCAGTACTAATTCAAAAGAACCTGTAATGATCAGGAGCAAACTGATAATGGACTGAAACCAGATGGCACTTACCGGAATCCCATTTTTATTGTCTTTAGATAAAAACTGCCATAGGGGATAATCGCTTGCCATGGCCCGGGTCACCCTCGGCCCTACCCAGATCATAGCACTGATGCTGCTGATCAATAACAGGGCGATGATCAGGCTGATCAGTTTTCCACCCTCCGGTCCAAACATATATTCGGCTACAATTTGACCGATCTCTACTTTTCCCTTTAAAGCATGAATAGGAGCCTGATTTAAAAAAGCTACCTGTAGTAGAATGAATAAAATACTAACTACCAGAGTCCCTCCGATCAGCGCTTTGGGAAGGTTGATCCGGGGAACTTTAATCTCTTCAATAATATAAGCAGCGGCATTCCAACCCGAGTACGAATAGGTAACATAAACAAAGGCTACTGCATAGGCGGGAAGGAATATTTCCACTTTCCAACCGGCGTCCAGATTAATACTATTGGCCGAAGGCGTATGGATCAATCCCAATAAAACAATTCCGGCAATTAACAAGAGTTTCAATGCAGTGAATACATTCTGAAAACGGCTGCTTTGACGGATATTAATGGAGTGGATGGCGGAAATAATAACTACGGTGATCGCTCCTATTAAAGTAGGTGAAAGCCACATAAATTTGGCGACATAAGACCCCATGGCCATAGCTGCCAGCGCTACCGGAGCAGAAAACCCTACTGTTAACGAAACCCAACCGGAAAGATATCCTACAAAAGGATGGATGGTCTCCGACAAAAAATGGTACTCGCCACCTGATTTGGGTAGCTTGGTTCCTAATTCCGCATAGCTAAAAGCGCCCAGTATAGAGAACAATCCTCCAAAGGACCAAAGCAAAACAATACTCCAGGTGTTCTGAATGTCCTCCAGCTGAAATCCCAAACTGGTAAACACCCCAGTACCCACCATATTAGCCACCACGATGGATGCCGCACTTAACCAGCCTATTTTTTTTCCGTTGTTGAGCATATCTTAATGAAACCCCAAAATTAGGAATTCCGCCATTTTAGCAATAATTATCAAGTGCTTTTGTCTTTGATTTAATTTATTGAGTAGTCTTCGTTGTTATAAATCTACCATAATGAAACTGAAGTATATTTTATTTTGCCCACTTTTTTTACTTTTTAACTTAACCTTAGCACAAAACACCTTAAATCAAAGTAAAAAGCGAAAAAGAATAAAGTAATTAAGCCTCGAACTATATTTCCGGATTAACTTTCAGAAATCTGACTTATCTGAATTATTGATTTTGCCAGTGCAGGATTTATATACTATTTTAATGAATGAAGATTAAAACTATTATTCATTAAAATTACTAGTGTATGCGTTTACTTATTAGTTCTTGCCTGGCTTTTTACCTACTTGTTCCGGGCCTTTTAAATGGTCAGATTAATGCAGAAAGTATTACTCTTAACCCAAACCGGGTGAAGGTGGTCGTCAATTCTAATGGTGCCTTTTTCTGGGATTTTTCGGAGGGGCAGTTTATTGCGCCATTTACTCCGGGGGAGCCCGAAGTCAGTACCCTTAAGGCATCAGGTCTTTGGATGGCCGGTTTAGATCCTGGCAATAATTTAATTGGGGCTATTCAGCTGTACAATACCGATCAGAAAGCTGATTTTACACCGGGTGTTCTTAATCCAGACGATCTGGAACCCATCGAATTCAATGGTATCTGGAGGGTTACTTATGCCGACGTCATGGATCATTTGGATGACTTCAATGATAATGGTCAAATTGATGATCCTAATCCGGCTGTTTATGCCTGGCCTGCCAGAGGGAACCCTTTTTTCAGTATGTTTAACGGAGGATTAACGCTCCCGGAAAACGACATTGGCTATGCAGATTTTTTTGATCGAAATGCAGACTCAGTCTATGATCCTTCTGTGGGCGATTATCCGATGTTGGCGGTGAGAAATTGTGAGAATACTACCGTGGTGCCCACTGAGATGATTTGGTTTGCCTTCCATGACAAGGTGCTTCATACACAGTCGCAATTGGCTGGAATGAATGTTGAGGTCCATGGTTCTGTTTTTGGTTTCAACTGCGCAGAGGACATTGCTGTAAATAACACCATTTTTACGAAGCTAAAAGTGATCAACAGAGCTACAGAGTCGATTGATTCAACGTTTTTTGGGATCTTTAACGACTTTGATATCGGAAATTCAAACGATGACTTTTTTGGCGCTGACACACTTAGAAATCTGATTTTTGGATATAACGGAGATGCGGATGATGAAGGAGGCTATGGAACCAACGCTCCAGCCATGTCAGTAGATCTGCTAAGGGGGCCGATTAATGAAAATGGCGCCCAACTGGCCTTAACTAAATATATGGCCGTTCCCCCAGGGGGCTCACTAGAAGGGATAGAATACTATCGGTTACTCTCAGGTTCCCTTCCAAACGGAGTACCTGCCCCCAATAACGGGATCTATTACCCCGGTGATCCAAATGACCCGACCGGAAATTCTGAAGTGACCGCAGGAAACAGCCCCGGAGACAGAAGAACACTGATCTCATCTGGTCCATTTCAATTAAATCCCGGTGCCGTAAATGAGTTAATTGCCGCATATACCTTTCACCAGTCTCCTCAAGCCAACGACCCGCTTGAAAATGTGGCCGCTATGTATGGCAATGTAGATCAGGTACAAGCTTTCTTTGATGCCTGCCTCGAGACAGATGCGCCTTATTCGGATTGTTCACTCATCGTATCCACAGATGAGGTGCGGGTTGATGCCCCCAGGGTCGTCCTCTTTCCAAATCCAACCAAATACACCATCGATATTCAAAGCGAGGAATTGACAATGGAGTCAGTTTCCATTTTTGATATCCAAGGGAAATTGATCCGCTATGAAGAAGAGGTTAGGGGAGGTCAATCTGTTCGTCTCGACGTAAGCCCACTAGCTGCAGGAATGTATATCGTAAAAGTACAGTTGGAGGGTAATCAATTTATTCGAAAGAAACTGATAGTACAGTAAGGAGAGGGTCAATCCACCAACAATTCTTTCTTTTTAAGGGCTGTATGTTCTAAAAAGTCAAAGATTTTTTTAGAACATACAGCCCTCTAAATATACCAATTTCTTCCTAGCTTAGATGGGAACGCACCATCCAGGCCATTTTCTCATGTTCTTCCATTAGTGCAGTGAGGAAGTCACTCGTACCGGCATCGTTGTACTTATCTGCGGCATCTTCGAGATCGCTTCTTAGCGTTTGAACGATCGCTTCGTGATCGGCCAGGATATTTTTTAGCATTTGCGTTTCATCGCCATTGAGATGATTGGTCTCATGCAGTCTTGCCAAGCCCCTGAAATCTTCCATAGAGCCCGGTGTGAAAAAACCAACGCTTCTGATCCGTTCGGCAATCTGATCAATCTGCTCAGCAATGACCGTATACTGCTCCTCAAAAAAAGCATGGAGTGATACAAAGTGCATGCCTTTGATATTCCAATGGTAATTGCGCAATTTAATATACAGGACATGCTCATCAGCCAGCAGTTGGGAAAGCATCAACGCAATGTTTCCTCTGTTCTCTCCTCCAATTCCTAAATTTACCGCCTGTTTTACTTTTTCTATTTTTTGATTTAAATCCATATTTTATTTTTTTTGCTGTTAACAATAATAACTCTTATCATGTTTGTTTTTAAATCCCTATTCACTGATGTAATTTCTTAAAGTTAAGGAAAAACACCGTCAAATGATAGGATATTTATCACACAAAAATCTATTTTTTGAATTTAAAAAGAATTTAAATAAGATGAAAAAACTGTATTGCTCTGTTCTTTTTTGCGCGCTGGTTTTTTTGAGTTTTGGTCAATCCAAAGAACCTTTTATACTATATAATGCTAAAGGCAAAAAGGTATCTTACAAGAAGATGATGAAAGGACTCCAGGATGCCGATGTGATCCTCTTTGGAGAATTGCATAACAACCCGATCACTCATTGGTTGCAATATGAGGTGACAAATGATCTGGCTGGTGAAAAAGATCTTGTTCTTGGAGCAGAAATGATCGAAGCGGATAATCAGGATGAACTGGATCTATACCTCGCTGGCGAGATCAATTATGGTGAGTTAGATTCTATGGCGCGCCTATGGCCCAACTACAAAACGGACTATGCCCCGTTGGTCGAGATCGCGAAATCCAACAAGGTTCCTTTCATAGGCACCAATATCCCAAGAAGATATGCCAGTCAGGTCTTTTATGAAGGATTCGAAGCACTGGAAACCCTGCCGGCTGAAGAAAAGGCCTGGATTGCCCCCCTTCCTATCGCCTATGACCCCGAACTACCGGGCTATAAAGCCATGCTGGAAATGGCGATGGGCGGCCACGGAGGAGAGAATTTTCCAAAGGCCCAAGCTATCAAAGATGCCACAATGGCCCATTTTATTCTGGAAAACGTTAAAGAAGGAAGCACCTTTATCCACTACAACGGCGCCTACCATTCTGATAATTATGAAGGAATATTATGGTATTTGAAAAAAGGAAAAGAGGAGCTAACTTATAAGACGATCACTACCGTCTTGCAGGCCGATGTGTCAAAATTATCAGCGGAATACCTTAATCGCGCCGATTTTATTATCTGCGTTGATGAGAATATGACGACGACATATTAAGTATGAAGTATTAAGTATGAAGTATGAAGTATGAAGTATGAGGTATAAAGTATAAAGTATAAAGTATGAAGTATGAAGTATTAAGTATGAAGGATGAAGTATGAAGGATAAAGTATGAAGTATGAGGTATAAAGTATAAAGTATAAAGTATAAAGTATAAAGTATAAAGTATAAAGTATAAAGTATGAAGTATGAAGTATGAAGTATGAAGTATGAAGTATAAAGTATGAAGGATGAAGTATGAAGTATGAAGTATGAAGTATAAAGTATGAAGGATGAAGGATGAAGTATGAAGGATGAAGTATGAAGGATAAAGTATGAAGTATGAAGGATGAAGGATAAAGTATGAAGTATAAAGTATGAAGTATGAAGTATAAAGGATAAAGTATAAAGTATGAAGGCTATCACCGGCTAAAGCTTGGCCCAAAATGAAAGCTACCTGGCAAGAACACAATTGTCAACCCGCCATTTTAATGGTGGGGCAAACCAAATGAAATTCTCGTGACTACGTCACTAATGGAATACGTTAAGGCTTTTGATTTCCAGGGCTTTACAGAAAAGGTAGATATTAGTATGAAGTATGAAATATGAAGTATGAATTTTCATACTTCATATTTCATACTTCATATTTCATATTTCATAATTTATTTACTCATTTCCTTAAGTATCCTATCCGCCTTATAAATATACTTAAGGCCGGCAACTAGTCCTCCCGCATGGACGCCGACCGTACGGTTGACTTCCTTATCGAAGATAAAATTGCCAGGTAGTGATTCGATGTTGCCATCGAAAGCAAGGCCGATCAATTCGCCTTTTGTATTAATGATCGGGCTACCCGAGCTTCCGCCGGTAATGTCGCAGGTGGAAACGAAATTGAGCGGTTCATTGAGCATTTCCATTGGAGGATTTAGCCATTTTTCAGGTAACGCCCAGTAGCCTGTCTTGTCATGTGAATAGTAACGATCATACAAGCCGAAGAAAGTGGTGTTTACCGGAGCTTTGGTACCGTTATACTCATAATCTTTGGCAACACCGTCAGACAGACGAAGGGTAGAAGAGGCATCCGGAGGAATAGAGATTCCATAAATATCGAAAATAGACTTGGAGATTTTACCCTGAAGTACCTGTATCGTACCTGATTTAGCCTGGATAGCCATCACTGCTTCTCTGAATTCCGGAATTGCGGTCATGCTGAATTGAATGAACGGATCTTTGGAATCCATGAGCTTTTCCTGCTTTCCGGTAAGGATTTTTTCCAGTTTCTTTTCTTTGGTAAACTTCGTTTTTCCGACAATCTCTTCTGCGGCTACATCAGGAGAGCGACCGTCCAAAATGATATCGACATAGGTGTCGCCCGAGTCCTGAAACAGCTTTAATTCATTTAGTACTGCTTTAAAATACTTCATTTGCTCCGGATCTTCCAGCGCTGAAGCGGTCTCTTTGATCTGGTTGAGTTTGCCGGCGAGTTCCTCCGTTGTTGAGCCTCCCGCTCGGCCTTGAACATAGCCGTATACCTGATGCGCCAGCCCTATGATCTGACCATTGAATGGAGAAGGAGAGAGGAGCGTTTGCTCCGGATTGTAGGGACTGAGCTGCGTATATATTTCAGCCATTTCTTCCCAAGGGTCTTCTCCATTCTTCACCATGGGTGATTTTGCCTTTATTTCCTGTTCCAGTTTGTATTTTTTACCCATCAAGGTGGGATCGTTCAGCCCTGCTAGCGTACCTGCAAAGGATTTTTCTCCATTAGAAAAGTTGAAGATTTGTTCTAGTAAATTGGGATCCGGATTGGCATCGTATTTTTCCTGCCAGATCTGGATTCTGTCTCTCAACCACTTCACCAGTACTTTGTAGCGGTAATCGCGGTCGTACTCCAGTTGGGCCATGGTGCGGTAGCGTTCCGTTGAACCGGGATAACCCACGGCAAAGATCAATTCACCTTCAGCTGGTCCTTCAGCATTGACGGGAAAATAAAATTCGGACGAGTTGACAGGCTTACCGTCTTCATAGGCTCTCCATAGGGTAAAATCTAAATTGTATCGGGGGTAGGTAAAGTTATCGGCATCTCCTCCGAAGTATCCAATTTGAAGTTCAGGAATCAGGACAAGTCGAATATCATCGTAGCGCTTGTGTCCGTAAAGAGAGAATTTTCCGCCATTGTAATAGGTAGCCACTTCTAATTCCAATCCCTTCCAGCCGTCCATATCGCGGTATTTTTCTTTAGCAGCGCTGAAAGCTTCCTGACGCAAGCCCATGCGCTCCTCATCTGTTTCCGCCTTTTTGGTGAAATCCTCAACAAAATCGGTTATATCCGCAATCATTCTTAATTGTCTAACATAAAGCCCCTCCACTCTGCGCTCTTCACTTCTGGTTGCTGCATAAAAACCTTCTTCATCAAAATTTTCTCCTTCTTGCATCACCTGGCCTACTTCCCCTCTGGAGCAGTGATGATTAGTCAGGATCAAACCTTCAGGAGAAATAAAGGAAGCAGAGCAAAAATTGGCGAACTGTACAGCAGAGATCCGGGTTTTATCAAACCATTCTTCTCCGGCATTAAAATTATAAGTATTCTTTAAATAGTCTTTGGGGGCGTGCTCAAAGGTCCACATCTGGCCAAAGTCAAAGCGACTGACTTCAACATCGGTATTGTAAATATTCTGAGCAGCAAGTGTAAAAGAAAGGAATAGAAACATTCCCGCAAGCAATAGATTTTTCATATAGATTTAAAGTTTAATAAGTTGGAATGATATTAGTTTCTTAAAGATCACCTGGTCGTTTGCAATTAAAATGATAAACAGATAATCTTTCCGGTGAAAATAAAAGAAAAATTGAAAAGGAGAGGTAAGTAAATCGAAGTAAATGAACTGTTTGTCTATAAATCGATTAGTAAAGGTAAGTATTTTCCTTAAAAGTGTTCAGCAATCTTCTAATCTGCCGGGGCTACGTTACAAGCATTGCAATTGGTAAGCATCCTCCAATTGACATAGTGGGCAAGCGCTATGATGAACCCTCCGGCTCCCATCAAAATATGAGAAGCCTCATGTCCGACCATTCTGCTGGCAATGATCACCATGAAGCCCAGCAAAACAACCCATAACGCATTGGTTTTCCGGTGATGATTGAGATAACTGCTAAATAGCGACCAGCTGGCAATAATAACACTTATAATGATAAAGACAATATCAAAAGCATGACTTCCCAACCACGACAACCCGCTCAACGCCCCTAAAGAAAGAATCAACGGTAACAATGCGCAGTGAATTGCGCAAATGAGCGAAGCGGAAAAGCCTAAGAAATCTAAATTCAAGCCGAAAAAACGATTATTCATAATTTATTTACTATTAAATGCAACACAGTTGCAAAAATATAAAAATTAATCAGTAAACGCAAATCAAAGAAAATGGTTTATCTTATAAAAATAAACTTAAAAAAATTATGGCAACACATTCAATAGGTATTATCGGAATGGGATGGGTAGGCTCGAGCGTAGCGATCTCCACGTTACAGCGAGGACTTTGTCGGGAATTATTGCTTCACGACATCCGGGAAGGGATCGCAGAGGGGGAAGCAATGGACCTCAATCATGGCTCTTCTTTTTTTGCAGCAGCCAATGTACGCGCTACTTCCATCGAGGAAATGGAGCATTGTAAAGCAATTATCATCACAGCAGGGCGGGGCGGAGCGCCCGGAGAAAGCCGGCTGGATCTGCTCAAGGAGAATATAAAAATTGCTGAAGAGATTTCATCAAAGTTAAAAAGATTTGAAGGAATATTGATCGTAGTGGCCAATCCGGTTGATGTACTCACCTATTACTACCATCAGTTTACCGGCTTGCCCAAAGAACGGGTAATCGGAACAGGTACCATGTTGGACACCTCCAGGTTGCGAAACTATGTTGGAAAAAAAGTTAGTGTCGATCCGCGTAGTATTCATGCCCACGTGATCGGAGAACACGGCGATTCGGAAGTTGTGCTGTGGTCAAGGGCTACGCTCGGGGGGATCCAATTGCGCAACTGGAAAACCTGGAAACCCGAATATGAACAAGAAATAGCGGAAACGGTCAGACGTGCAGCCTACGAAATTATCAAACGGAAAGGAGCTACCAACCACGCCATAGGCCTGGTCACGGCCACCTTGTTAAAATGGATCCTTCGCGGAGAACGGCGCCTGGTCAATATTTCCTCGGTCATGGATGGACCTTACGGCCTCGAAGGTGTCGCCCTATCCATACCAACCCTCATCTCTGAAAATGGAGTCGAAGAAGTACTCGAACTCAGAATGAGCGAAACCGAACGCCAGCAATTCGAACACTCGGCAGCAGTCCTTAAAAAAGCGATCGGGGTAAAGCCATAACTTTTTTGAGTAGAAAGTGGAAAGTGAAATTCTACTTTATGGGATAGTTCATATTGACCAGTCTCTTTAGTTATAAGTAATTGATAGTCATTTTTTTAATGCCAATTGACAGGATTAAATAAAGAACGCCTCGCTAAGTCTCCCCCCTAGTGCTCTTGTCCTCTGGTCTTCTTGTCCTCTTGTCCTCAGGTCGTCATCATCTCGTTACCCCGTTTCTCCATTTCTTTGATCGACTCCAGAAACACATTCTGGGCGTCCAGGATTTCCTGGTCGGTGAGTTGAGGATCGGGAGCATTATGGTGGTGGTGATGGCCGTCATGGTCATGGCTGTGATCGTGCTCCAGGCCGGGAACTTCAATAAGATTTTCGCGCCAGTAGGCTAGATCAGTTTCCAGTTTTTCAACCTTTTCGACGAACGCTTTTTCTTCCTCGGTAAGGGCACGGCCCTGGACATTGATACTGTTCTTGCGTTGAACAAGCTGCTTGAGTGTGCTGGACACCTTCTTTTCGACTTCTAATGCATTCAGGTGGACTTTTTTAGCTTCTTCTAAGGTCTTCGAAGATTCCGATTGCGTCGAAAGACAAGCCGTAACACCTGCCGAAATAAGCAACATGAGGAACAATATAAATAAGGATGTTTGTGCTATCTTTTTCATAATTTATTTAACAATTTTTTCAATAAAGATGTTCTCTGCAAATTTTTTAGATACCCAGGTTTTTTTTCCATCATAAGCGATAAAAATAGAACCGTCAAACGGCTGGATTTCCTCTACTTTTATTTCGCTACTCAGCTCAAGACCAATTTTGGAGACATATTTCAAAAATTCAACAGAACTATCCTTAACAGATACTAATTTGCAGTAATTGCCTTCTTGGAGTGTTGAGAGAGTCGTTTTTTCGGGGATTTCGTAGCTTCCTTCCGCATCGGGAATGATGGCTCCATGCGGATCTTTGCCAGGATGCCCCATGAATTTATCTAACTCTTCTATCAATTTTGGAGACTGTATGTGTTCGAGTTGTTCTGCCACTTCATGCACCTCATCCCAGGTGAAGTTCATATATTTATATAAAAAGGTTTCCCACAGGCGGTGTTTCCTGATTAGCTTGACAGCGATCTTTTCTCCCTTTTGGGTCATTTCCAGCTTACCGTATTTTTCATAGGCCACCAATTCCTTTTTTCGAAGTCTTTTTAGCATGCTATTGACCGATGCCGGCGATACCCCCAACTTGTCGGCCAGTTGGTTAGTGCCGGCCTTATTGTTGTCATTCTCAACAGTAAGGTGAAATAAAGCTTTTAAGTAGTCTTCTTCGTTCTTGGTTAATTTCATAGAGAATAGGTTATCAGCCATTCATCTTGCTGCAAAGGTACTATCTTTCCAATAAAATTACCGGGTCAACCCAACTTATTTGATACAGGTTGCTTGTTCGTATTGCAATAGAATGTCTTCCCCGGGTCAATTCGAATCTTCAGTGATAAATGTCATAGATCTTTTGTAGGAGATCTTATATCTTAAAAAATGTTTTTTATTACAAAGAACATTCCCTCTCTATTTAGGTATATCCTGGCTATTTACTGAAAATACAAACTTATTTTTTTATGATTCGCATGATGCCAAATGTTACTTTTTTTTTCCTTTTTATACCATTACTAGCATGGAGCCAGGAGGAGTGCAAAGATATGGATGCTCTCGCTGCCCGGGAGCAAGCCCATGCTGAGGCCATTGCCTCCTTTCGTTCCTCTGTATTCACCGGAAATTACGAATTGGTTTACCACCGGTTAGCATGGGATATCGATCCCAATGAATTATACATCTCCGGTTTAGTGACTACCTATTTTGAGCCAAAAGTTGCTGATTTTCAAGAAATTTACTTCGATTTTGCCAGTAATTTGACCGTCAATGAAGTAACTTATAACGGCCAGCCTGTCAATTATGAGGTGCTGGGAAATAATTCTCTTCGCATTGATTTTCCGGTGCCGCTGCCTGCCAATACGTTAGATTCAGTTTCGATCGATTATGAAGGTCAACCCGATGCGACCGGATTTGGGTCTTTTGTAAAAAGTTCGCACAATGGTCAACCAATTATCTGGACGCTTTCAGAGCCCTATGGCTCCAAAGACTGGTGGCCCTGCAAGCAAGACCTGATTGATAAAGCAGATTCCGTAGATATTATCGTTACCACCCCCTCGGCCTATCGGGCTGCCAGTAACGGGGTGCTGGTGAGTGAAACGGAAATGAACGGGTATACGTCCTATCACTGGAAACATCGTTATCCGATTCCGGCTTACCTGATTGCTGTAGCAGTAACCAATTATGCGCAGTACTCCGATTTTGTGACTGTTCCCAATGGTGATCCCATCGAAGTGCTCAATTATGTTTATCCTGAAAATCTGAATAATGCCCAATCGAAAACAGGGGCGACGGTAGAAATCATGGAGTTGTTCAACGATATCTATGAACTCTATCCTTTTGCCGATGAAAAATACGGACATGCACAATGCGGCTTTGGCGGGGGAATGGAGCACCAAACCATGAGTTTTATGGGCGGCTTTTCATTCGGATTGCAGGCTCATGAACTGGCGCATCAGTGGTTTGGTGATAAGATCACTTGCGGCTCGTGGGAAGATATCTGGCTCAATGAAGGGTTTGCCACCTATTCTGAAGGCCTGACCTACAATTTTGGCCTCGGACAACAAAGCTGGAAAGGCTGGCTGGAAGATAGAGTAGAGAATATCACCTCTGCCCCCGGCGGCTCGGTAAAAGTAACGGATACAACTAGTCTCGGCAATATCTTTAGCGGCCGGTTGTCCTACTCTAAAGGGGCCATGCTCTTGCATATGTTGCGGTGGAAAATGGGCGATGCTGATTTTTTCCAGGCGATACAAAATTATCTCAATGACCCGGACTTGGCTTTTGGCTATGCCAAAACACCGGATCTGGTGGCGTATCTGGAAGCGCAAAGCGGCATGGACCTCACCGAGTTTATGAGTGATTGGTACGAAGGTCAAGGCTATCCTTCCTACAAAGTGACCTGGTGGAAAGAAAATGATATGGTGAAATTGAATGTTGAGCAAACCACTTCTCACAGTTCGGTAGACTTTTTTGAAATGCCTATTCCCATTCGTTTTAAAGGGCCGGATGTAGATACCGTCATCACGTTTGACCATCAATTTAGCGGCCAGGAGTTCGAGGTAGCGCTGGAGGGCAACGTTTACGACCTGGACTTTGATCCGGATATCTGGTTAATCTCTGCCGGTAATCAGATCGTTTTTAATCCGTCTACCGCCCTTACCGCACCCTGGGAAGAAACGGTCGTGATTTGTCCGAATCCGGTCAAAAATAAGCTGGAGATCCATTGTCTAAGCAATATTTATACCCCTGAAATGGTTGAAATTATAGATGCCTCCGGGCGTAAAGTGTATGCCTACCCTCTCCTTAGCAATCGCGAAGCGTTGTTGGTCGATTTTCTACCTTCAGGGACCTACTTTTTAAGCATATTCACGACAAAAGGCGTAACTGGAAAAAAAATCATCAAACAATAATTTACTTTTAGGTTTATTCTAATAAAACTTTTTTATGAAACCATACCATTATTTTCTTTTACTACTACTTTTTCCGCTAATTCAGGCTTGCGAATTTGACGATACCCCACCTATACCGCCGAATACGGTCAATACTATGGATCTGGTATTCAAGATCCGTTACGGAAATGAACCTGTTGTTGCTTTTCAGGATAGCTACACCCACGATGAGGGATATGAAATGATCTTTACCCGGTTTAGTTTCTTTATGACTAATGTAACGCTTATCAATGGTGACGGAGAGACAGAAGTGTTAGAGATCTTTCATGTCCGGTCCCTAAAAGATCAGAATGGACTGGAAGATGCTGAAAGAGGCTATGTCGTGACGGTCGATAGTATCCCCGATGGTAGTTATGATGCGATCCGTTTTGGTATCGGCTTGCCTCCTGACTTAAATGGGCAAGAGCCAGCTGACTTTACTTCCGATCACCCGCTTGCTGCTACCGGTGAGTATTGGGTAGGATGGGAAAGTTATATTTTCCACAAAACAGAAGGAAATATAGACTTTGACGGCGATGGTACGTTCGATACGGGAATGGCGCTCCATGTTGGTGCTGATACCACCTACCGCCAAAAAGAAATGCCTATGCCGCTTGAATTTGGAAATGGAAATACCAACGAAGTTGATATCACAATTGATCTGAAAGAATTCTTGATGCCAACGGGGAAGCCTGCTTATGATCTGCAAGGTACTCCGCAAATTCATAGCCTGAGCCAAATGGAAGAGGCTTTGGAGCTATCGGATAATTTGGTGAATGCAATCAACTAATATGTGCTGCCTTTTCTAAAGGTGTTTTAAAAAAGGGGAGATACTTACAAATGCCCCATATTTCGAAATCTATTTTATCACAACCTATAATCATTTATTTCATGAAAAATGTAAAACTATTTGGACTCTTAATTCTTGGCTCTTTGATGTTTGCCATCGGATGTAACGACGATGATGAAGATCCTGACCCACAACCGACTCCTGTTTCTGATGTAAACTTCGACTTTGAGTATCGGGTTGGCTCTGAAACATTTCAGGCAGGACAGACCTATACGCTTGACGGCGTAGATGTTAAATTTGATAGAGCTTACTTTTATATTGGCGGTATCAAAATGGAAAATGCTGCAGGTGATATGGTCGAACAGAAAGATAAATACATTATCGTTACCGAACCGGGCTCTTACAGTATTGGTGAATTTACAGCTGGCGACTATACCGGAGGTGAATTTTTTGTGGGTGTAGCTCCCGAAGAGAACAGTCAGTCGGAAGATGATTTCACCAGCCGTCCGGATGATGATCCATTGGCAATGCAAGATCCGAGCATGCACTGGAACTGGAATGCTGGATATCGCTTTTTGAGAGTCGATGGACAGATCGACACCGATGGAGATGGTACTTTTGAAACAGTTTTACAATATCATATTGGAAGAGATCAATACCTGGTCAATCTGAGCTACGATAAAGCTGTAACACTTGCTGAAGGTGCAAATTCAGTAGAGTTTGTATTCGACTTCGCCGGGCTATTTGATGGTATTGACCTATCTGTAGAACACGAAACGCATACAATCATTTCTGACGATCCTGCCAAGGATGAAACGGAATTGGTCGAAGCGGTGATCGCCAACTATCCTAAAGCATTTTTGATCAAGTGACGAAAAAACTGCTATTCATATTAATACTATTTTCGTTGCTGGCCGTTGGTTGTCAGCGTGAAACAGGTCATGGGGAACGAGTCTCTCCGATGGATTTGAAGCCCTATGACCTGTACCTCCCTAATGGCTTCCCTATGCCTGATTTTCCGGATGATAATGAATTGACAAAAGCCAGGGTGGCACTCGGGAAAAAGTTGTTTTACGACCCGATTCTTTCCAGAGATTCTTCTCTTTCCTGTGCCTCTTGCCACAAACCAGCGTTGGCCTTTGCCGATAATGTAGCTATTAGTCCCGGTGTAGAGGGCCGGCTAGGGCTAAGAAATTCTCCTACATTGGGAAATGTGGCTTATCTTACTCTGATTAATAAAGATGGAGGTGTACCTAAACTGGATTTTCAGCCATTGGTACCGATCGAAGACGAAAACGAAATGGATCTGCATCCATTAGTCGCAGCAGAGCGTCTAAATGCCCACCCCGATTATCCGGTCTTGTTCCTGAAAGCTTATGACCGGGATGCGCACCCGTTCACGATAACAAGGGCGTTAGGTGCCTTTATGCGTATTTTGATCAGCGGCAACTCGCCTTACGATCAATATACTTACCAAGGAAATGAAAGTGCCCTGTCAGCGGCACAAGTGAGAGGGAAAGACTTGTTTTTTAGCGAACGGTTGTCCTGCGGAAACTGTCACACCGGTTTTAATTTTACCAACAACCAATTTGAAAATAATGGGTTGTATGAAGATTATGAGGATGATGGCCGCCAACGAGTGACCGGGCTACCTGAAGATGATGGTAAATTCAGAATTCCGACACTCAGGAATATTGAAAAAACAGCACCTTATATGCATGATGGTAGTCTTTCCACACTGGAGGCCGTGGTCGACCATTACAACGCTGGTGGGTCGGGCCATCACAATAAAAGCCCCCTCATTAAGCCGTTAAATCTTTCCGCTCAGGAGCAATCCGATCTTATCGCCTTTTTAAAATCCCTTACCGACGAATCTTTTTTAACGAATCCCGAATTTCAATAGAATTTACGCAGAGCTGCTACGGTACAGCGAGTACCTAAAACGTAATATTTATCCCGTTGGAAAGCCGGTACATCAGGTTGGGAACTGTCTCCGGGGGGGCGTCATCGTAAACGAATTTAAACATGGTGGTGAGGTTGAGGTTTTTTGAGATTTGCACCATAAAATTCGTCTCTGAAGATATCCGGTAGTCGCCAAGGTCTTCTAATAGAGGTTGATAATACGTAATATGGCGCAAATTGAGCCAGGGCGTTATGCTAACAGCACCGGCCAGGTAAATAGAAGCCCGAAAGTCGCGGTGGAAGGCCAACGAATCCATCTCGGAAATATCTTGCTCGAACGATTCTTCATATTCATACATGCCGATCGCTCCCAGGTAAAGCCGGAAGGAATCCTGATCCAATAGTTGAAACCGGGGGCCGGTACCGGCCAATACCCGTATTTGTAGTTCCTGGATTTCGTCGTATTGGACCTGCGAAAAAGCTTCCCAGGTTATGATAGGGTTTACTTGGTAATTATACCGAAGGTGACCAAAACCATTGTTGGTAAAGTTCTTGGGAGCCGATCCAGGTTCGTCGATGTTATTAAACTGTGTAAGGTTGTAACCTCCAAACAAGTACCATTGGCTTTTGGGCTGTAGCCAGTCGAGCCGCAACTGACCGCCAAAATTGAGGGTCTGCCCAGCTTTATTGCGAGTGAGGCCGAAAGTACCTGTTAGTTCAGCATCAAAGCCGCTCGCTTCCATGTCTTCTCGAAGTTTTTCGATGTTGACGACCTGGCTCCAGGCAATTAAAGGAAGTTGAAGAACAATCAGCAAAAGTAGATTTCTCATAGATGTTTTGAATTGTTTATTTTTTTGGTTTAGGAGATTGGCCTTGGGTAAGATATATTTCTTTTTTTAAACTCCAAAAAATCAAAATATGGCTTTATTGTTCTACTTTTCACGTGCGTTTATCCAAAAAACTAACTGGCTTTTCTTTTTCGATGTTAAATTAAGCGGTGAACTGCTTAATTTCACTTTCAACAATCACTAAAGCAAATACATATGTTTAAACTACTATTCTGCGTATCTTTTTTATTAATTTTTATGATCACATACCCTTCTATGGCTCAATCCTCGCAAGAAAAAGGCTTGCCCCCATTATTAGACCGGCAACTCTTCTTTGGCGATGCCGAAATTTCCGGAGGTCAATTATCTCCTGACGGAAAGTACCTGACTTTTATTAAACCTTACAAAGGCACAAAAAATATATGGTTGAAAAAAGTAGATGCTCCTTTCGGGGAGGCCGTACCGATTACAGACGATACCAAGCGGCCCATCCTATCCTATTTTTGGAGCCACGATAGCCAGCATGTCTTATATGTACAGGATAAAGCGGGGGATGAGAATTTTCATGTTTACGCAGTCAGTCCTTTTGAACGACGAGAGCCGGGCCCTGACAATCTGATCCCCAAAGCTCGCGATATTACGCCTATTGACGGGATCAGGGCCATGATCTACAATTTGCCGGAAAGCGATCCTGACCTGATCTATGTCGGATTAAATGACCGGGAGGCGGCCTGGCACGACCTGTATCAAATCTCTATCTCCTCAGGGGAGCGCACCTTAATCCGAAAAAATGAGCAACAACTTTCTGGTTACATTTTTGATTGGAACGACCAGTTAAGGATGGCTACCCGCACCAATGATCAAGGAGCTACGGAGTTGATCAATCTCGATAAAAAAAAGTCCGACATTTGCTATACCTGTTCTGTATTTGAAACCTGCTATCCGATTGGATTTCATAAGGACGGTAAGCGAGTTTATATCGGGACCAATAAAGGGGACGATCTGGACCTGGTGCAATTGCAATTGCTGGAAGTGGCTACGGGAAATACTACTTTTGTAGAAAAGGATCCCCGCAGCCGGGTAGATTTGGGAGGGGTGAAATTTTCTAAATTGAAAAAGGATATTATCTACACGTTTTACAACGGAGATAAGCCAAGATATTATTTCAAAGACATTACCTTCAAAGAGGACATGGAGTTGATCAGCACGCAGTTGGAAGAAGTGATGGTCAACTTTGGTTCTTCGACCAGGGATGAGCAAACCTGGCTCCTTTCCGCTTCCAGCGATGTGGATCCGGGCACGGTTTATCTTTACGACCGCAAGACCAGGAAACTGGAAAAAGCTTACCGTCCGCGTCCGGATTTTCCAACGGAGCACATGTCGGAGATGAAGCCCGTGCGTTATCGATCATTGGATGGACTTGAAATTCCGGCTTATTTGACCCTGCCGAAGGGCGTAGCGCCCAAGAATTTACCGGCTATTATTTTTGTTCATGGCGGTCCTTGGGCTCGATCGAGTTGGGGCTATAATAGTTTCGTTCAGTTTTTTGCTAATAGAGGCTATGCAGTGCTCGATCCCAACTTCAGAAGCTCTACAGGTTACGGAAAAGCTTTTTTGAATGCCGGAAATCAGGAATGGGGGAATGCGATGCAAGATGATTTGACTGCCGGGTATAATTATCTGGTTGAGGAAGGTATTGCTAATCCGGATAAAGTAGCCATTATGGGAGGTTCTTATGGCGGATATGCTACATTGGCCGGTCTGGCTTTTACTCCTGATATTTATGCGGCCGGGGTTTCCATTGTAGGACCTTCCAATTTGATCACGCTTTTGGAGTCCATCCCGCCTTATTGGGAGTCTATCCGGACAGTTTTCAATGAACGCATGGGGGACCCAACCACTGAGGAAGGCATGGAGCAACTCAAGCGGCAGTCTCCTCTATTCTCAGCTGACAAGATCAAAAAACCATTGCTGGTGGGGCAGGGAGCGAATGATCCAAGAGTGAAGCAGGCGGAGTCTGACCAGATCGTTTTTGCTATGCGCGAGTTGGGGTTACCGGTCGAGTATATTGTTGTACCTGATGAGGGACACGGATTTCGAAGGCCAATCAATAATTTTGCCTTTTTTGCTGCTACTGAAAAGTTTTTGGCTGAACATATCGGCGGGCGCTATCAAAAAGAAATGACTTCTGAGGTGGCCAAGCGGCTGGAAGAGATTACAGTTGATGTCGAAACAGTAGAAATGCCCCGGCTGGCAAGTGAAGAGGAGATCAAAGGCGAACTTCCCAAGCCGGTCTTACCCGTTGAGCCGGCAACTTACTTTTATCAAATCACGATAAAGATGGGACCCAACGAGTTGGAGGCCACCAATGAACGAACGGTTTCAGAGCAAGCAGACAGATGGGTGATCGATGAGCAGATCAGTATGCCAATGGGGGACGCTCAGGATCACTATGAGCTGCAAAAAGGGTCCTTATTGCCTGTAAAACGGGAGTTAAAACAAGGGCCGGTGACCCTTGAAGTGGATTACATGCCGGAAAAAGTTTCCGGAGCGGCCATGGTTGGCGGGCAGGAACAGCCTATTGAGGTGGGTTTGGAAGCGCCGGTATATGGAGACGGCGGAGCTATTGATCTGGTTTTGATGTCTCTGCCTTTGGAAGAAGGCTACACTGCCACTTACCGGACCTTTGATGTACAGGTTCAAAAGGTAAAGACATTTGAATTAGAAGTCGTGGGTATAGAAGAAGTAACGGTTGGTGCAGGTACATTCGAAGCCTTTAAAGTCGAGATTACTCCATTGGACGGAGATGCCAACGTTCAAACTAACTGGATCAGTACGGCAAAACCGAGAATGATCGTCAAGTCGGGGGGTATTTCAAAGCAGATGGGGGGAGCAAAGATCGAGATTGAGTTGGTAAGGAAGGAGTGATAGAGCGTCAATAACAAATATGAGGTATCCCGATCCCGCATTATCTTTAATGCGGGATCGGGATACCTCAAAAGGTCTATTTTACTAAATGTTAGCAGGTCTAACCTAAGTTTCAGGCAAAGAATT
>CAZHOV010000056.1:0-30828 GCA_964534315.1 uncultured Saprospiraceae bacterium
TAATAATATTTTGCAATTTTACAAATCTTTCGCTTGCGAAAGATCAGTAATTAATTATTGGACCAATATTGTTGTATTTTTAAGAGGCAATACTGGAGGATCGGACAATCATGCGGTCCAAAAAAACAAATGCTATTCGTATGGACCTCATGGTCCGACACAGAATATATAAAAGCATTAGATGCTGTGAGCAATTTGCCGGAATTATATCCTTACCGGATGATCAAAGCATATGGAAGCTGGGAGTTATAGCAAGGATTAAGCCTCCAACCAACCCCAACGACAAATTTTCCGTACTCCATAGAAAAAATTAATCATGAAAGAACTTACTTTATTTTACCTGTTTGTAATCATTCTTCTATTTACGGGTTGTACTAACGATGATTTTGGGCCTGTTGCGTCCTCTACAGATTTTGAATACCTCATTTTCGGTCATTTCCATGGCGAGTGCTTTGGTGAGGAATGCATAGAAACGTTCAAATTAACTTCTGATCAACTCTTTGAGGACACTACCGATGTCTATGGAGGGTTGGGGCCTTTTAATTTTATGGAACTTGAAGAAGATAGATTCCAGGTAGCTAAAGATTTGGTAAACTATTTCCCCAGTCAATTACTCATCTCAAGGTTTGAAACCTTTGGTTGTCCGGATTGCTCAGACCAAGGAGGATTGTTTATCAACTATTCAAAAGGAGAAGAGGAAGATAGCTGGTGGATCGATCGAAACAAAGATCAGGTGCCAGAGTATCTACATGAGTTTATCGATGCAGTAGACAAAAAAATTGAGCTAATAAACAATTAAGTATTGATCATCCTGACAACACCAATAACTATCCTTACCAGGAGCATCATCATAAATACCCAAAAGAGTATTCCATTCAATACCCCTCAAACCTATAAATATGATAGGGTGCATGCTCCTTAATATGCGCCTTACTCTGCAACATTTGATTGGGGATATCACTATCAGCCAGATAAAAGGTACCTCCATTGGTCATCGATAATCCATCGGCCCATTGTATCCGTTCATCTTTAATGAGCGTAAAGCCCACTCCTCCCGGAGTTACCACATATATTCCCTGATTTTCTATATCAGTAATGTACACATTGCCACTAAAATCAGTACGAATACCATCGCTTAGCGGTTTTTTGGATACTAATTCAACGGCACCTGCCACTGCTTTTTCCGTTTTGGAAAAATCAAATACTACTTCCGTTGGAATGCGGAACAGGGAAGAATGCCCCATTGGAGCGTAATAAATGTATTTCCCGTCTCTGCTGAAATCAATGCCGTCAATTCCGGTCAATAAGTCCACAATCCCACCAAAAAAGCGCATTTTTTTGGTAGGGGTAACCGGCACATAACCTTCATCCATTACTGAAGGATGCCCTTCCAGTAAATTCTTGCTCTCCCCGGTGGTTAGGTTGTATGCCGCCAGACTGGGCTTTCGGGAAAAGAAACCTACATTAGCTACCACAATATAATTTCCGTCGGGAGAAACACTCAAATCGTTGAAAAAGGAAAACCTCTTGGCTACTGTTTGGGGAAATACATACTCATGGGTAACTTGATCGGTCGCCAGATCAAAAGCTGTGAGTTTTACATCCATAAATCCATGTTGGCCATGGTCAATCACCCACAACCGGTTTTGCTGGTCGGTAAATACCCCAAGCGGTGTGACAAATAACTTCTGGGCCTCCAGGCTCGGATAAGGTGCGGCTTCATCTCTGTTTATTTCCATCAGTTTGTTTACTTCCGGACGACTTTCCGGATGAACAGTAAAAAAGACGCGGGTAGGTTGACTGGTATCCTTGGTCGCAGCTACATTGCCGATCGGTTCATCATGCGCATAGACCCGTTCGAGCTGAGACTTATCATATTTCGGAGCAGTTGAAATATCCGGGTATTCTTGTCCGCCGCCGAAACGAAGGCGCAAGAAGATAGTTAAAACAATGACCAGAAAAAGTAGGACGCCAACAATCCAAAGAAAAATTTTAAGGACTTTCTTCATGATTTTCTTTTTACAAAAATACGAGTAAAAGATTAAAAGAAAAAGATGCTTATTATTGTATGATAAAACTTAATCGATTTATTGCTCCATAGTCCTTTTCATATGCATCATCGAATATTTGTCGCTCTTGTTCTTATCATCCACCTCGCCTACCTCGTCTGCGCCCTCTCCTTCGCAGACATCTACACCGACGACTCAGAGGAATACCTGCTTATGGCAGAAAACATCCAAAACGAAGGGGTCATTTATTCCTGGTACTGGAGCGAAAATCCAGACCCGAAATACTACACCTTACGCCCTCCCCTTTATGGATTGCTCATTCTTATTAGCAAATGGTTCTGGAATTCTGATTTTGCCATTCTAATCCTCCAAAACATCCTGAGCCTACTTACCATTTTCGCCCTTGAGCGACTGGTACGTAATTGGGGGATCGGAAAAGAACGGTATGTCATTCTAGTCCTTGGAGCACTGCTATTTCCTACCTATATGATCTTCGTCAATATGGTCATGACTGATTTTCTGCTGGGGAGCTTCTTGTTTTGGGGCTTTTTTTCAGTATATCGATATTTAGAGGAAAAGCGTCTGGGCTGGCTACTGCTCTATAACCTCATCTTATGTGTAGGCCTCTATCTCAAACCGGTATTGATCTATTTTTGGGTACCCAATTTACTTTTTTCCATTTGGCTTTTCCTCCAGGATCGACGCTGGCCCATTCTCCTGATGCCCTTCCTTTTACTTGGTGCCATGCAACTGTGGAATGCCCGTAATGAACAAGTCACCGGATGGAATCACTTCTCTTCTATTCAAACCATCAATATCTGCAACTTCAATATGCGGCAACTCCTCCGTACCAAATACGATTGGCCAACGGCAGATAGTACGGTGGCCAATATCTGGAAAGTAGCCGATCAAAAAGAAGATTTTGCGGAGCATAGTGAATACTTAATGGATACTTGTAAAAATGTCTTGCTGCAAAACTTTCCCACTTACAGCTATGTACATATTCGAGGCATGAGTTCCTTTTTTCTGGACCCCGGCCGCCACGATATCCTCAAATTTTTCAGGATAAAGCCGCAAAAGAAAATGAGCTTTTTTAATGAATTAGACAAACGAGGCCTGGCTGGACTTTGGAATTATTTCCAAAACATTTCGATCGGGCTGCTGTTAGTCTACGCTGGTGTTTTTCTTTGGAATATCATTACGCTGATCTGTTTTTTACGCTTCCCTTTTGATAAGCGTTTGGATATTCGACTGAGGATATTGCTTTTTGGCTTGGTGGGCTATGTTTGCATGCTGAGTGTGACCATTGGGTATTCTAGGTTCAAAGTGGGGGTCTATCCATTGTTGCTGATCGTTTTGGTGATGTCGGGGAGTTATTTTTGGAAAGCGTACATCTATAAGTTTTTAGTATCGCAGGCAAGACGTTCTGGAAATGCCGAGTAATGTTAGGATATTCATTATAAATCTAAAATACAAATGACCATGGAAAAGAAAGTAGCTCAAAAAAGTCCGTATGTTATTACCGTAGAACCTGGTACCTATGCCTGGTGTGCTTGCGGCCACTCTTCAAACCAACCTTACTGCGATGGTTCGCATAAAGGATCAGATATCACGCCTATTGTGGAAAAGGTTGAGGAAACCAAAAAACTAGCATGGTGCGGTTGTAAGCATAGCAGCAATGGGGCTTTTTGCGATGGAAGTCATAATAAGTTGTAATAGCGATTAATCATGGCTTCGGATACGCTGATCCTGATTAAAATCTTGCACACTATCATCTGGGCATTTTTTGCTTCAGCCATTTTCTACGTATCATATTGCGGTATCACCGGTGAGATCAATATGCTTACCTGGGTTGCTATTGGTTTCGTATTCCTGGAAGCATTGATCTTGCTTGCTTTCAAGTGGATGTGTCCCTTAACGGTTATCGCCCGAAAATACTCCGATTCACAAAAAGAAAACTTTGATATTTATCTGCCGGAGTGGTTAGCAAAGCATAATAAAGTCATCTTTACCATATTATTTGTGGTTGCTTTAGTGCTCGTTTTTTTACAAAATTTTAGTTAATTTAGTAGAAAAACAACCATGGGTGTACAGTCTATAAAATATTCTACTATCCAGCAATACCTGGAATGGGAATACAAATCAGAAACCAAACACGAATATGAGCAAGGAACTATCCTGGCTATGACGGGAGGATCGATTAACCATGGGATCCTTTGTGGAAATATTTATACTGAAATTAGAATGGGCTTAACACCTAAAAACTCCAATTGCAACGCCTTCGGAAGCGAGATTAGGATCCATATCGAAAAAACAGACTCAATTGTGTATCCGGATGCAATGGTTATTTGTGGTGAGATGGAGGTGTCAAAAGAGGATAAAGAGGCCGTTATCAATCCTGTTCTAATCGTCGAGGTCTTGTCAACATCAACGGAGAGTTATGATCGAGGAGATAAATTTTATAAATACAGGCAATTGCCTTCATTAAGAGAATATATTCTAATAGACCAGAACAAACCAGTCGTCGAAACCTTTTTCAAAAAAGAACCTACCATTTGGGAAATTGCCAGATTTTCAGGGCTTGATGAAACGATTATCTTAAAAAGCCTGGACTTGCATATTAGTATGAAAGAACTATATTTAACTATAAACTTTCCTACAACCTAACTTTCACCCCCATCTGCAACCCAAAATAATGAGACCTTCCCTTCAACCCATACAAATCAGACTGCCCATGTACCTGGTATCTGAAATCAGGCTGTACCTGAATGGATAGTTTGGGATTGAATTGATAGTTGACAAACGGCCGAACCTGATAGGAAAGGAAGAACCGGTTGAAAGCTAAGGCTCCCGGAGCGTAACGATAAATTTTTTTCGGTAATTGAATTTGTTAGTTTTAAGGCCTTTCACCAACTTGTATCCGAAAGAAAAAGAAAGTGTGACAGTGGGAGGGAAATTTGGAAAATAGGAAAATAGGAAAGTAGGAAAGTAGGAAATTTGGAAAGTAGGAAAATTAGAAAATAGGAAATTTGGAAAATAGGAAAATAGGAAATTTGGAAAATAGGAAAGTAGGAAAGTAGGAAAGTAGGAAAATAGGAAATTTGGAAAATAGGAAAATAGGAAATTTGGAAAATAGGAAAATAGGAAATTTGGAAAATAGGAAAATAGGAAAGTAGGAAAATAGGAAAATTAGAAAATAGGAAATTTGGAAAGTAGGAATTAACCAAAAAAATGAACGGAAAGGAACTTATTGGAAAGTTGAAAAATGTTAACTCTGCGCGGGTTGCCTCCTTTAGGAATTTAAGGCGCGGGTGAGGAAAATTGAAAATTAAGAGTTAAGGATGAAGGATGAAAAGAAGATCAGATCAGTCTGAAGGACAGATACCCTATAAACCATAACTAGGTGGTAACGCCCCCAGTTCCGAGAAACTAAAGCAAAACTTATGAAAATAAAACCCGACAAAATCAAAGAGCTGATCGCTCTGCTGGACGAAATGCTGGCAGATCTGGATAAGAAGGAGGAAAAATATCAAGAACTTATCGATGGTGTACACCCTACCTATCGAAAGAGTGCCCGCAATTTGTTGCATTATATTGCCTTTAGAAATCACGATCTGCGAAAACTCCAGAAGCAATTGCGCAACTTGGGTATGTCGCGGTTTGCCAATGCGCAGGGGCATATTAAGGCCAGTATTTTAAATAACCAACAAATACTAAAAAGCCTGATCGGAGAAATTCCAGAAACTGTTCCGAAAGCGGGATTATCCATCAAAAATAGTCGAAGACAGTTAGTAAACCACACCAAGGAGTTGCTCGGGTATCGCTCTAAGGGGCGGCGCGTCCGGATTATGGTGACCATGCCGTCTGAGGCAGCTTTTGACTACCAGATGGTCCATAATATGGTTGCCAATGGGATGAATTGCGCACGGGTCAATTGCGCACACGATGATCCTGGGGCATGGGAAAAGATTATCAATCATGTCCACAAAGCAGCTAAAGCCTTAGGGAAAAGTGTAAAAATTGCGATGGATTTAGGAGGGCCAAAAATCCGAACGGGAGCCATAACCCCGGGGCCAAAAATCCGAAAATTTACGCCTCGAAGAGATGATGCGGGTCGGATCATTGAACCGGCCACGATCTATCTGGTGAAAGAAATTACTGAAGATACCGATCCTCATTCGATTACAGTTCCTTTTGAATGGATGAAAAAATTGCAGGTAGACGACTTGTTGACGATCAAAGATACCAGGGATAAGACCAGACGACTAAAAGTAATGGAGTGCCTGGAAGAAGAGGTGATCCTCAATTGTTATGACACTTCCTACATCGGTACCGGTACGGTGATTCAAGTAGACCGGGAGGGAATAGAAGACGTAGAGGTAGGAGAGCTGCCGCCTATCCAGCAGTATTTATTATTGCGGGTGAATGATCTGGTCCGGATTGACAAAGCCGATATCCCCGGCAATCCTGCTCTTTATGACGAAGATGGCAATCTGGTTCGTCAGGCCCATATCTCGTGTCAGCTAAAAGAGGTGTTTAGCCAGGTAAAAATTGGGGAGCCAATTCTCTTTGACGACGGAAAAATCAGGGGAGTTGTTGAACAGGTGCATCCTGAATATTTCGAAGTCCGAATTATCCGTGCCAAAGAAACCGGCTCAAAGTTAAAAGCCGAAAAAGGAATGAACTTTCCTACTACCGATATGGGCTTCAGTGGTCTGACTGAAAAAGATAAACAAGACCTGGAATTTGTTGCCAAACACGCCGATGTAGTCAATTTTTCGTTTGTCAATACCAAAGAGGATGTTGAGGAGTTACTGTCAGAAATGGAGCGGTTAGGGGTAAAAGATAAGCTGAGTATTATTCTGAAAATAGAAACGCGTCGCGCCTATGATAGCCTCACCAAAATATTGCTGGCAGCCATGCAGGTGAAATACGTTGGGGTGATGATCGCCCGCGGTGACCTCGCAGTAGAGACCGGCTGGGACAATATCGGAAAAGTACAGCAAGAAATTTTATCGATCTGTAGCGCCGCCCACATTCCCGTAGTTTGGGCCACCCAGGTATTGGAAAACCTGGCTAAAAAAGGCTTGCCATCCCGGTCAGAAATTACCGATGCTACCTCTTCCCTTAGAGCGGAGTGCGTAATGCTTAATAAAGGCCCTTATATCAATGATGCCATATCCTTACTAGATACGATACTACAAGATATGGAGCGCTACCTGGAAAAAAATGAAACCATGCTACCAAGATTAAAAAAACTACTGGATTGATGTGGTCTGACGACTAACGTTCGTCTGATCACTAGACTATTTTTGATTATTGGATTAGAGATTGAATTATGTAGTATGAATGCAAAAAAACCCTTATTTAACTAGGCGTGGGTGGATTTCCCTGCCTGTAGCAGGCAGGCCTTAAGGGTAAAGGGCGAGGGAGGAAAAAAGCACTAGAATTTAAAAAATCAAATTGTACCTTTGAGCCAGAATACATATTCAAAAGATCCATAAAACGATCCGACTTATGTTTGAAGCAATCACTGATATACTCCAATGCCCGATCACAAAAGAAAGCCTGATTTATTCCCAATCGTTTCAGGAAGCCAATACCAAAATCCAAAATACTCCGGACATCCAGCTCTCTCATGGATTTTTTAACGAATCCAAGACCATTTTCTATCCCATTATGGATGGGATTATTTGTATGATGCCTGAATACAGCGTTTCCGACACAAAAGAAACCTCTGATGAGGACATCTTGAGTGTCAAAGCATTTTACGATAGTTTTGGTTGGAAAAAAAGCGACGATGGCAAGTATCATGATAATAAACTATTCATCGACCAGAGAGCCGTTGCCAGCGAATATCGGGAAGTTTGCTCCAAACGATTAGGCCGCTTTCTGGAAAAAGGAGGAGAATACTTGCTGGATATTGCATCAGGCCCAGTTTACCAAGAAAATAATAAAGCGTATAGCCAACACTTTAAATGGAGAATTTGTATTGATATTTCCATCCAGGCTTTAAAAGAAGCCCAGCAAAACCTTAAGGACTACAATGTGATCTTCATCGTAGGAGACATCACCAATATTCCACTCAAAAAAGGGAGTTGTACCAAGGTCATTTCCCAACACACCCTTTACCATGTCCCAAAAGCTAAACAAGCAGAAGCCATTCACGAACTTATCAGAGTAGCTCAACCTGGTAAAGACCGGGTGATAATATCCTATAATTGGGGGTGGCATAGCCTTCTTATGAACATCGCCCTTTTTCCAAGCCGACTGGTGAGGCTTCTGAAGCGTCTGAAAAAGATCTTTATCCCCCAATCAACAAAAGCAAAAACAGCCAGTAAACTCTATTTTTACTCACATAGCCCGGGGTATTTTAAAAAAATCAAACCTGTCAACAGTAAAGTATCGTTTACGGTTTTGAGGACATTACATGAGAATTTCATCAAGCTGTATCTATCCACAGGCAAAGGAAGCCAACGATTTTTGAATTGGCTCCTAACACTCGAAAATAAGTACCCCGCCTTTTTTGGTAAACATGGTGCCTTTGGGCTTATCGTATTTCAAAAAACTGCAGCAGAAAAACCAGCGTTCCATCCTCCTAAATAAAAACAAACTATTACCTTCTTTGATAAAAAGAGTTTCGTCTTGTCCAAAGTTTAAAATTCAGGTAATTGATTCCAGCTATGGACTTGTGCATTGTCATGCTGGAAATTTTGTTCCCCAGCATAAATGAGATGGGCGTTTTGAGGGTTGCCACAATAATGAAATTTTCAAAGAGAGCTCCCCTGGCAAAGTGATGAAGCAGGTCTTCTTTAGACTGTATGCCTAAAAAAGAGCAGGCCAGGCCGGTTGTTTTCATCGGCTTCTAATTGTACATAAGAAAAGATTTCAGGTACATATTGAGCCTCATCGATGATCATCCCCTTTTTCCTTTGGCGCAGAAACGATCTGGGGGCTTCTCTTGCAGCCATTCGGGTATCTGGATTTTCTAAGGAAACATAGGTATAGTCAGGAAATGAGGCTTTTACCAATGTCGTCTTACCCGATTGTCGAGGCCCTGTAATACTGAGCACAGGAAATTTTGAGGCTAATTGAAGGACCTTTTCTGATATGGATCGATTTACAATCATTTGAAAAAAGAAATTAGGATGAGAAGGCTCAAAAATAATAGAATTATTGATAATTAGGAATATAATTCCTAATTATCAATAATTCTATTATTTAAAATCCACCTTTCCCAACCTTGTATGGCTGATTTCTGGAATTTAGACACCCTATTCTGCATTTTTTGTATGCAAGTCTCAAGAAAATCAAATCAAGAAGAGGTTTAAACACACTTAAATTTTAGCTAAAAAAACAATACCTTTAAAAGAAAACACTATGAGAAGCTGGATTTTTCTTCTTTTATTCTTATTTCCCGTTTTCCTTCTTGCCCAAACCTTGGAAGAACAGTCCTCCACCTATGCCCTGGTTATCGGTATCTCCGACTACCAGGACAAGGACATCCCAGACCTCAACTATGCCCACAGAGATGCAGAGGCCTTCACCACCTTCTTGCGCTCCCCGGCGGGAGGCAGCCTCGATCAAGATCATTTGAAAGTATTGGTTAACGAAGATGCCACAGCCGGAAAGCTGGTGGCAGGGCTTTATTGGTTGGTAGATGAAGTACAGGAAGGAGATCAGGTATTGATCTATTTCAGTGGCCATGGGGATGTAGAATCAAAGCTTTTAGGGGAACCCGGGCATTTACTTTGTGTGGACGCTCCTGCCAGAGCCTATATGGCTGGAGGAACCCTTTCTCTGGGTGGACTCCGAACGGTTATCAGCACCCTTTCCCTTCAAAATAAGGCGAAGGTGACCATGATCGCCGATGCTTGCCGATGCTTGCCGCTCTGGGAAACTATCTGGTAGTGCTATAGGAGGTAGCAAATTGACCAACTCCAACCTGGCAGAAAGTTATGCCAAGGAGATCAAGATCTTGTCTTGCCAGCCAGATGAATATAGCATTGAAGGGGAGCAGTGGGGGGGGAGGTAGAGGTGCTTTTAGTTATCATTTACTGGATGGCCTGTATGGATTTGCAGATCGCAATAATGACCAGGAAGTCAGTTTGATGGAACTGCGTTCCTGCTGGTTGGTACGTCCTCGTACCAACCCAAATTCCGGGTGCGTCCTCGCACCCAATAATCAACCAGGCATATGAAGTTGGACGAAAAAGCATAACCCGGAATAGCTTCCTGTTATTAATAATTAATATAATATTAGTAACTTTCCTTAATTATTCTACCAACACGTTGACAAAATGAAAAAACCGGAAGAGCTCGCTAATGAAGTAAAGCAATTGATCGCCTCCAATAAGACGGAAAAAGCTTTTGAACTTCTGAATAAAGAACAACTGTCTTCACTAGATAAAGAATTGATCCTTTTACGAAGCAGATATGCCAAAATAAAGGAAGATCAAATGCTGGGCGTCATGAACGAGCAAGAAGCGAGGCAGGAGATTAACAAGATCAACCTCGCCCTGCTGGGGCTCTCCGAAAAAATCGGTCAACAACCCCCTATGGCATTCGGGACGGGTGCTGCTCCTACTGTTAGAAAAGAGACCTTCAATAAATGGTGGATTATCATTCCTGTGGTGGTGATAGTGGCTGCCATTGCGGGGGTGATGCTAATGAATTCAGGAGCGGACAAAGATTCAACTGGCTCAACTAGCCTTAACGACAATACAACTGCTCCTGCCGGAGAAAAGCACGTCATTTCCGAAGACTCCCTTCTTAATTTATTTGTTGGTTATTATAAATTTGATGGGAATGCAGACGATGCCGGTGAGCAGGGACGAAATGGAGCCGTGATGGGAAATCCGACCCCTTCTACAGATCGGTTTGGGCAGCCTGAAAAAGCTTTTTATTTTAGTGGCTCTTCAAATTATATTGAGCTACCAGGCCTTTTGGATGCGCAGGACAATACGTACTCTTTGTCTTTCTGGGTGAAATTTAATAAAAGAGACAGAGGAACCTACCTGTTTATGCAATACCCAAAGGGAGCAAACGGAACAGGCTTAAACCACAAGTTCAGCTTATCAAAAGACAGGATGGGATTTGATGAGAATCCTCCTGCTGAGGGATTTGCAATCATCAACCTAGACACCTCTGCTAAGATACCAGAGGGTGAATGGACACATCTGGTCGTTACCCGGAGCGCAGCGCAAGTCACCGCCTATATCAATGGCGCATTTGTAGCCGCTGAGTCTTACAACAGTACATTTGAAAAAGACCTCCCTGCAGATTCAATGGGTACGCTGATCGGAAGAAAAAGCCTGAGAGATCAGAAAGAGCAATTTTTCTTTCAAGGACACCTGGATGATCTGGGTATTGCCGACAGGACGTTGAGCGCTGACGAGGTCAAAGCGATCTATTATGTCCAGAAGGCAAAATAATTTCTGCTGGTTTGTACGAAGACGTCCAAATTCTGGTTGGGACGTCTTTGTCCAAACCAAATGCCAGGTGCCTCCTGGCACCCCCAAATTTGGTTCATGAATAGCAGTATTAAACCTCTTAGATCACAGTAAATCCAACATAATGAGGTGATGACCCAGATAAGTCGTGGTACAATCAGCTACGAAAATTCGAGCATGACGAAAAATCAGATACGTTATGCGTTATTGGGTATACGGCCCCTCCTGTAAGATCGAAAAAGTAGACGTTGGTATTGAACGGTTTGCCTTTCGTCAAAAGGATCCCAACTCCTTATTAATATACAATGGAGAATCTAATGGAGAATCTATTGGAAGTTGCCCCTATGCCTACACCTACAATAGAGAATATTACCAAAGATGGGGAAGTACGGCGGTTTGGGGTGAACCACCCTCAGTTGGAAAAAGCAGACCATAATTATTTTATCATGAATCAAGGGGATAAAATCACCTTAAGCTTCCATGATTTTGTACCTTTAGGGAATGGAAATTATTTTCTGATTTCTAAAGGATACTATAAGATTTATGAATAATTATAAAAAATATAGAATATGGATTTAGGCGTATTTTCAATTAGTCTTGCAGTAAAAGACTTAAAAGTTTCCAAAACCTTTTACGAAAAATTGGGATTTTCTGTTTTCCGGGGAGAGGAAGAGAAAAACTATCTTATTATGAAGAATGGTAAAACGATTATCGGCCTTTTCCAGGGGATGTTTGAAAATAACATTCTGACGTTCAATCCGGGGTGGGATGAAAATGCTGAAAAGCTTGATAGCTTTGAAGATGTCAGAGCGCTTCAAAAGCAGCTCAAGGAAAACAGGGTATCCTTTGCTTCCGAAGCAGATGAAAGCACTTCCGGACCTGCTAGCTTTGTAGTCGTAGACCCGGATGGCAATCCTATTTTGGTTGATCAGCATGTTTAAACAGTGTTTCTATGCCAGCAATTTCCCAACGCTCCCAAATCATGCCCTTATCTCCCTTTAGAGCACTCGTTCCTTATGCTCAAAAGGCCATTGCCCAAGGCAAGAAAGTCTATCACCTTAACATTGGCCAGCCCGATATCGAAACGCCTGCCCAAGCACTTCAACAGGTGAAAGAGACGAAACTCAAAATCCTGGAATATAGCCCGGCAGCAGGTATTGCTTCCTATCGCAAAAAACTGGTTGACTACTATAAAAAATTTGAGGTCAAGATAACCCCAGAGCAGCTATTGGTCACAACAGGCGCATCTGAAGCTATTCAATTCGTTTTGCTTAGCTGCCTCAATCAAGGTGAAGAGGTGATCATTCCGGAGCCCTTTTATGCGAATTACAATGGTTTTGCCCAAATGTATGATGTTGGAATAAGGCCTATTACCTGCCATATCGAAGATGGGTTTGCATTGCCGGTGGCCGCAGCTTTTGAAGCAGTCATCACAGACCGAACGAGAGCGATCATGATCAACAACCCCAACAATCCTACCGGTTGCTTTTATCCCGAAGAAGATTTGAAAGTGCTGGCGACACTAGTCAAAAAGCATGATCTTTTTTTGATTGTTGATGAAGTGTATCGTGAGTTTTGCTACGACGATCATCATTTCTTCTCTGCTCTAAATTTGCATGATATTGCTGACCATGTGATCGTAGTCGATTCTATCTCTAAGCGTTACAGCGCCTGCGGTGCCCGGATCGGAACTATTGTTTCTAAAAACGAAAAGGTAGTTAACGCGGCCCTGCGCTACGCCAAATTGCGTTTGAGCCCTCCTGGCCTGGGACAAATTCTGGCAGAAGCCTTGCTCGATATGAACGATGATTATATCAATGCGGTTAATGCAGAATACGATAGGCGAAGGCAGTTGGTGTTCGATCGTTTGCAGCAAATGGAAGGCGTAGAAAGCTATCGGCCTGGAGGTGCTTTTTATTGTTTTGCCCGGTTCCCGGTGAAGTTGGCCGAACATTTTTGTCAATGGATGCTGGAATCGTTCGAATATGAGGGAGAAACTGTTATGCTCTCGCCGGGAAAAGCATTTTATGCAACACCTGGAAAGGGGGAAGATGAGGTGCGTATTGCCTATGTTTTAAATACGGTAGATCTGAAAAAAGCCATGGACTGCCTGGAAAAGGCACTGGAAGTTTATCCCCATAGAATAGAGCGTCTGCTCAAAAGGCACTCTTAATAGAACGAAAAAGCTTACAGTTTTGTAGATAATATTAACTGGTTAAAAGATAATGTTGTCCTGACCCATACCTTTACTTTCGATCTCGATGAAAAGCCAATATTCATTTGATGAACCATTAAGTTACGATGCAACTCTATTTCATACCCGGCCTCGGCCTTGACCATCGCATTTTTAGAAAACTCCAACTGGAAGGCTTTAACGTTCATTATCTAAACTGGATAGAACCCATTCCAAAAGAGACGATCCAGAGTTATGCAAAGCGGATGGCTTCTCCAATACCGGGCCACAGAGAGGATGTAGTACTGATCGGACACTCTCTGGGAGGCATCATGTGCCAGGAAATTGCTGCTGTAAAAAAGGTCAAAAAAATTATCTTACTAGGTAGTATCAAATCGCGAGATGAACTTCCTTTTCGGTTCAAAGCCATGAAACCGCTGAGAGCAGAGACGTTCTTTTTCAAGGAGATTGCCCTGACCACCCTTCCGCTATGGGGTAAACGACATGAATACGAAACACCGGAGGAGCAGGCCCTATTCAGATCAATGGTCGGACAACAAACCAATACCTATCTCAAATGGGCCCTCCGGGCATTGTACGAATGGAAAGCGCCTGAGCTACCCGATCACATGCAGATTTTCCAGGTACATGGACGAAGAGACCGCACCTTCCCCCTCCAAAAAATTGACCAACCTGATATTATACTGGAAGATGCCGGCCATTTTATGGTGTACAAAAAGCCGGAGGTGATTTCTGGAATCCTGTCTGGGGAACTAAACACGGATTGAAAAATACCTTTTACCTTTTCTTTTGCAGATATAAAGGACTAGATAATATTTCTTATCTTCCATTTTAAATCAGAGGACAGGAGGACAAGGGGGGCAGAAATAATGAAAGCTAAACTTTTTAACATTAAACCTTAACCCCTTTTTTCAAAAAGAATATCTCCTAAACTATAAAAAATCCCTTAGAGGGAGTCTAAAAGACTTTTTAGACGGCCTCTACCGGACTACGTGAAGACCTTTGATTTAGAAAGCGGATACCAGATTAATAATGGATATACTACTCACCATAGGACTATTAATGGTTGTTGGCTACTCTGCCGGTTGGTTGCTCGACAAGGTAGGAGTGCCGCGGATTGTCGGATACATTGCAACAGGTATTGTGCTGAGCCCTCATACCATTAACTTTATTGACTACAGTGTTATTAAAGTCATGGAGCCTATACTCGAGATTTGCCTCACCTTTATTGCGTTCGAGGTGGGGGGTACTTTGAAATGGGCAAAGATCCGGCGCCATGAAAATGAGATCTTGAGTATTACCATTATGGCCAGCCTGGTCCCTTTTGTAATCATTGCGGTTGGCGTATACCTTTTCAGCCTTATTTTCCCTGCTTTATTCCCATTTGATCCCGCCAATTTAATCTTACTGGCGTTATTGCTTGGAGCCCTGGCCAGCCCGACCGCCCCGGCTGCTACCCTCGCTGTTATTCATGAATACAATGCCAAAGGTAAAGTGACCGATACGATCCTGGGAGTGGTAGCTCTGGATGATGTACTGGGGATTCTCTTATTTAGTATCACCATCTCCCTGATCTTTATTTTCCGGGAAGAACAGATCGGATTATTTGGTCATCCGATTCTGAATTCTGCCTACCAACTGATAGGCGCTATACTGATCGGTGTAGCACTGGGCTTCATTATAGACCCTATGTCCAAATTCTTTGAAATTAAAGGAGAAGGACAATGGGTGGTTATTCTTTTTTCGATTATCATCTTAAATGCAGGTATTTCCAATTTTGCAATGGTAGACGAATTATTATCTTCAATGGCCATGGGGATGGTTGTCGCCAATAAGTGCAGGCAACGCACGATTATTTTCAGAATTCTAAGACGGTATACGGAAGACTTGATCTTTCTGTTTTTCTTCCTCCTCAGCGGTATGCATCTGGAGATTTCGACCATCCCCAAAGCAACCGTATTGATTATACTTTTTGTCTTATTACGAACAACAGGGAAATATGCCGGAACAGCGCTTGGAGCCCGTATGGTGAAAACAGACCCTTTGATTCAACGCTACACTGCAGGAGGACTATTACCCCAGGCAGGTGTAGTGATTGGTTTAGTATTGAGCGTCTACCAGCTAGATGCCTTTAAGGAAATCTCAGAAATATTATTGACCACCATCATGGGCGCTACCATTGTGCATGAACTGATCGGCCCCGCAGTAGCCAAGCGATCTTTGATAAAGGCGGGAGAAATAAAGCTGGAAGATCATAATAAATAAAAATTATTCCCTATTTTTAGGTGCAATTGGTAACCCGTTACCTATCAAACAAATACAAGAACACACAAAGCTAGTCCCAACAAGATTCACTTATTTATCAATTATTAAAAGCCAACTTCATGAGTCAACAAATGCTTTTAGTTGTCGTTGCATTAACAGTAATTGTTGGTGCTATCACACTTATTATGGGGTTCTTAAAACTCACAAGAGGTGGAAGAAACCGAACCTCCATTCTCCTTGCAATTACAGTAGCCCTCTCTGCCATGTTGGCAACTTTCGGAGCCAGTTTTTCTATTTTGGATGCTTTGTTGGTTGATCTTCAGGTGGAAAGTTTTGATGCATTAAATAAATCAAAGCTTGTTCTGAAGGTATCTATCATTCTTATTGCAGTGAAATTATTTACCAGTCTTTTCAAACTGTACAATATCTCGGGAATCCTTAAAACCATTAGAGAAGATCTAGAAGGGCAACATGTTTTTTCAAAGAAGGAATTTAAAAAGTTAACGGTAGCGGAATGGGATGAGAAGCTTGCCAAAACCGTTGAGTCCAAAGCGAGATTCTTATTTACAGAATTGAGAAACTTCTCTCAACTGGCCTTCTTTCAATCCGTTTCTGTCATTCTCCTGATTCAGTTTTTAAGTCAAGAAACTGCAGATTTCAATGGGGAAATGCAAAAAGAATCGATCTTCTTCGCCATTGCCAATTGGGCCCTGTTCTTTGTACTTGATGACTGGAATATCATGCACGACTATTCCCAAAAGATGAAAGGGAATATTCTAAAAAATCACAAAAGAAAAATATGGGGGATCAACCTAATTTTACTTATATCCTGTCCTCTACTTTTGTTTGCGTTATTTAATATGCCCGGCAGTTCTGCCTCTAGTAACGATTTACCTTTTGTCTTCTTTTTTGCTGTTGTTTTAATTGCTACCTATTACTGGCGCACTTACCTCGACTTCAACAAATATATTGAAGAACCCAAGAAAAAGAAAGGCGCTAAAGAAGCCACTCAAACGGCTTAATTCTTCCTAAGAACAAAAGAAAGGGGCACTTTTCAATTGAAAAGTGCCCCTTTCTTTTATTCCTCAATTACTTCATACACCGCTACCATCTCCACCTTTACCTGCAATTTACCTCTCCTTCCGTAAGGATTCTCCAACCCGATAAACAACTCCTCCAGTCCTTCATTTTCAATGTACCCTGCATGAGAAGGAAGATGTACGCCTCCCGCCAACGGTGGCTTGCGATACTGGCAATTTCTAAACTTCTGTATGTTTTCAAAATCCTCAATGATATAAGTGTTGAGGTATTTCTCCGTCTGGTCTGATTGGAGGAAATAAGCGAGTTGATCCGGCGCCACCTCCCGGTCAGAAGACTGTAATTTTTCTAACAATTCTGCTGTAGGCTTTAGAGAAGCTTTCCCGGAAGCTACTGTAATCTCATAATATACCCCAACCGCATCTTCCGGCATAATAAAGGGTATCGTGGCCTTATTAGAGCAAGGGTAAGTTGTCCGGTTATTCATTTCCAACACCTCCGGAGTGTTCAACAGGTTTTCATAGCGATATTGTTGGGCCTGAGCTGTTGCAATACTAATTATTGTGATAAAAATCATCGAAGAAGAGAACAAAAGATTTTTCATGGTACTAATTTTTTTTCGTTATTTGATCATAACAAATATGGCCCTGGATAGCAGCATTTCAAACTAAATAGGACCAAGTCATTCATTTGTTACACCACCTGTTTTTTGTCCCATTTCACCAGGTCGTCCAACAAATGAAGCCTTTGATACGCTAAACCGGCCTGTTTGCATTAAAAAATAAAATAAACCCGCAACAGTCATGATCAAAAGAAGCTATACTTCCGGAACCAGTGATGTCCCACTCCTGGGAATCACGATAGGCGATCAATTCGATCAAACCGTCGCCAATTTTCCCGATAACGAAGCCCTCGTCGTACACCACCAAGATATCCGATGGACCTATGCTGAGCTTAAAGAGCAGGTAGATATCTGCGCCAAAGCCCTGATCAGTCATGGTGTCCAAAAAGGAGACCGCGTTGGTATCTGGTCGCCCAATCGAGCCGAATGGACCGTTCTTCAATTTGCTACGGCTAAAATGGGTGCAGTATTAGTAAATGTCAATCCTTCCTACCGCCTACACGAGTTGAAGTATGCCCTTAATCAATCTGAATGTAGTACGATCGTCCTTGCCGATCAGTTCAAGTACTCCAACTACGTCGGGATGATCAACGAGCTGGCTCCTGAATTGAAATCGAGCCGCCCCGGACACCTTAACGCCGAAGAGCTCCCGCACCTGAAAACGATTATCGTCCTCAACGAAACGCCTCCGGCAGGAATGCTTTCGTGGAAAGCCTTCATGGGTATGGGACCGCAGGTTAACGATACAGACCTACTCCGGCAGCAAGATACCCTTCAATTTGATGAACCGATCAATATTCAGTATACCAGCGGCACTACCGGCTACCCCAAAGGAGCTACCTTAAGCCACCACAATATCCTCAACAACGCTTACTTCATTGCGCGGAATATGAAGTTTTCCGAAAAGGACAGACTCATCATTCCGGTACCCTTATACCACTGTTTTGGAATGGTACTCGGCAATCTCGGGTGCATGACGCACGGAGCTACCATGATCTATCCCAGCGAAGGCTTTGACCCATTGGCAGTACTCGAAGCGGTAGAGAAGGAAAAAGCTACTGCCCTCTACGGCGTTCCCACCATGTTTATCGCAGAACTGGAACATCCCCAATTCCGTGAATTTAGCTTGAAAAGCCTGCGTACAGGCATCATGGCCGGCGCCCCTTGTCCCATCGAAGTGATGAAAAAAGTGAAGACACTTATGCACATGAAAGATGTACAGGTGGCTTATGGCATGACTGAAACCAGTCCGGTCAGCACGCAAACCAGGCTCGGTACACCTATTGAAAAGCAAGTGAGTACGGTCGGGCAGATCCTTCCCCACTTAGAAATCAAGATCGTTGATTGGGAAACGGGTAAAACAGCGCCAATAGGCGAAAAAGGAGAATTGTGTACCCGCGGATACAGCGTCATGCTGGGCTACTGGAATAATGAAAAACAAACCAAAGAGACGATTGACGATGCCCGATGGATACACTCCGGCGACCTGGCCACGATGGATGAAGAAGGCTACATTAAAATTGTCGGGCGTATAAAAGATATGATCATCCGGGGCGGCGAGAATATCTATCCCCGAGAGATCGAAGAGTTCCTGTTCACTCACCCCAAAGTAGCCGAAGCTCAAGTCATTGGCGTTCCCGATCCCAAGTACGGCGAAGAAGTGATGGCCTGGATCAAACTACACGAGGATGAAACGGCTACGGAGGAAGAGATGAAGGAATTCTGCAAAGGAAAAATTGCTCATTTTAAGATCCCGCGCTATTTCAAATTTACCGAAGAATTTCCGATGACGGTCACGGGTAAGGTGCGCAAGATTGATATGCGGGAGATGAGTATCAAAGAGCTTCAATTGGAGACCGTTTGATAATGCCCCGAGCCACAGATAAATTTATCGATATCGAAGGAGTTATCCTCCGTTGCCGAAGGTTGGCCCCTCCTGTTTTGGAGGAAGGTTCACCTCTGGTATTTCTGCACGATGCCCTGGGCTCCATCCCGCAATGGAAAGATTTTCCGGAGCAGCTTGTCGCCCAATGCGGCCTGGAAGGTTGGCTCATCGAGCGGCAAGGGCATGGTCAGTCTTCTCCGATGAAGCGTAAGCGAACAAAAGACTATTTACACCAAGAAGCATTGGAGGTGCTCCCTGCCGTTCTGCAAAAGCTCCAAATTTCTAACCCTATTTTAATCGGCCATAGCGATGGGGGATCTATTGCCTTGCTTTACGCTTCCCGCTTCCCCACCACAGCGGTTATTACCATAGCAGCGCACGTAATAGTTGAAGGACAAACGCTCAAGGGCATCCGCCAGACGCTTCAGGATAAAGCATTCATCCTACCAAAACTGATGAAGTACCACGGTAGTAAAGCCGAGACTTTATTTGATGCCTGGTGGCAAACCTGGATTGCGGAAGATTTCGTAGATTGGAATTTATTAAACCATATGAAGCATATTAATTGCCCTGTACTCGCTATTCAAAGCGATGAAGATGTATTTGGCAGTATGAAACAGGCTGAACAGATTGTAGCTCATACAAATGGGCAATCACTGATCGTGGAAGGTGGAGGGCATGCGCCGCATTTGAAGTATACAGAGGAGGTAGTTCAGGTAATTAAAATGTTTATAAAAAGTGTTTCAAAAAACTTATAATGTTCCGATCCACCAAACTTTATTCTTTAATCAGAAAAAATGGAAAACAAACCAGAGCATCAAAAAAAACGGGAGCGCCGGCTCCGTAACAGCCGCTATATTTACGAGGACTTCGTTGACGCTTCAAAAAAACTAAAGACACTGGGGGTTGCCTACACGCTGATCGGGCTGATCTATGGAGGTACCGTTTTGGTTTTACAGGCAGATAGCCTTTTTCATGCCCTTATTTCGATCATCGTAGGCGGGCTATTTTTCTTTTTGGCTGGGTTAGTCGATTGGCACAGGCGTTTCCATATCCTTGCGGGATTAGTGATTGGGTTGGTGCTTATAGCTGCAGAGTTTATGTTGTTGGGTTATCCGGATCGTCTTGTGCCAGGTTTCGGGGAATTCCGGGGCAGGAAGTTTATTAATATTGGTACTATTCTCAACGACTTTTCTCCAATATTCTATTTCGTGCTCAAATTGGGGTTATTGTACCCGTTTGTATTGATGCTCAACCAATACAAGAAAGTGCAGCAAATTCCGGAGGAGGTAAAAAAGGCTTTAAGGATCAATATTAAATAGCTTTCTTCGTTTAAACCATTTTTCATATCAGGGGTTTAGGAGATAAATTTTAGGACAAATCTAAATCTTATGGCTGACTACGCTACTTTCGATCGCTCTACATTTCCATTAATCACGATCACTTTCACCGGCGAAAAGCCGACGGAAGAAACCTTTCAGGAATACCTGGATGAGTGTTATGCCAATTATGATAAAAGAGAGCCCATCGCACTCGTTTTTGATGCTACTAAAGCGGTGAATCCCGGAATTGGGTACCAGCAAAAGCAGGGCAAATGGATGAAAGAACACGACGAGTTGATCAGCACCTACTGCCGGGGGATCGCTTATGTCATCCCTAATCCCCTCATCCGCAATGTCCTCAAACTGATTTTTGCGATTCAAAATAATGCGGTTCCTTTCAAGGTTTTTAAAAACTATGAGGAAGGTGTCAATTGGGCGAAAGGGCAGATGGATGGAGAATAACAGCTCCCTTTTCATATTCATGTTTTAAAGGAGTAGCTTCTTCATGGTCTACATATGCCTGAATGGAATAGGAATCTGTTTTTTGAACACCCATAAAATACCTTTTTAGGTAAGATAGTACATCAGGTGTAAATAAGCAAGTTTAAAATTGATAGCCTAAGCTAAGCACTCCAGCCACTGGGATGATAAGATGTTGACAATCCTGCATCTTGGCAGATTGATCGATCGGAGTTTGTGCAGATACTTGCAAGCCCAGAAAAGTGTTTTTTACCACCTCTTTTCGCACCTGAATATTCAATTGGCCGAAAAAAGAAGTCTGGGCCTCGCCAGAGGGTTCCAGTGCTTGAATCTGGTCATTTTCGTCAATAAAGTCTGCCTCCGAAGCAAGCCAGGTAGATACCCCGAAACTTGCAGACGGCCCAATTTGAAAATTGCCCAGCTCCCAAAAGTAGCCTACGCCTACGCCAACACTTATTCGTTGGTGCTGATTGTAGAGCTGATAGGTAGTGATCGTTTCCATCAGTTGAATCGTTTCGGCTGTCCGGATGATTTGTTGGTCGCTTACCACAGCATGCTCCTGTCGGGACTGGTGAAACGTCAGATTTGCATCGGCAAAAAGAAAAAGTTGGTCTTTAAGAAACCATCGGTACTTTAAGCCCAGCACCTGGTTTAGATCGGCCTTTTCACGGTTCAGACCCGTGCAGTCAGAGCCCGAAAACAGATGATGATCGGTACCCAGTCCGCCAGTGAGTTCAAACTCGTTTCTCAGGAATACCTCTCGAGGGGTAGGTGAAAGCGGCTTTTTAGGGATGTCAATACTAGTATTTGAATCCATAGCCTCCAATAAGTGAACATGAACCGGGAGCTTTGTTATCCAATACCTTTGCAGACCTTTTTCTTCTGTTGAAATCGAAGATACCGGAACAGCGGTGCTCTCCTCTTGCACGGCTGCTTCGGTCTTCTTATCTCCATCCTGGGGAGTGTTTTTAGGAATTGAAGCAGTTTTATCAACTCCTTTTTGGTAATAGATTTTAGGCAAGTTGGCATCGGCTTGTTCAGCAGATAGTTTTTGTGTTTTAGTATGAAAGGTCAAAAATGGCTTTTTGTCAATCGATGAATCCTGATCTTGAATTCGCGGCATTGCCTTTTCATTGGTAGCGTTGCCTTCTTCAGGAACTGCTGCAGCAGGCTGTTCCTGATTGTCGGCTCCAGATTTAGGCATTAGCCATAAGCCGGTGACCGTAACCCCTATCAGTAGGAATAGGACGATCAAAAACCCCCATCTTCGCTTTCGCTTGGGACGTTCGATTTTATTCCACAGGGCTTCTGGATTAAAGTCTTGTGGAGATTGATGATCTAATTTATCTCTTAGGTTGCTCATAACTATAAATTAAGCTGCTTCGAATAACTCAATAGCCTTTCTCAATTGTTTCTTTGCTCTTGACAAATACACCCTACAACTATTGACATTGATTCCGGTCATTTCAGCGATTTCTTCATGGGAATAACCTTCGATCTCATGTAAGTTAAAAATGGTTCTCAGGTCATCGGGTAATCTAGAAATCAGCAATAGCAGGTGTTCAGCGTCTAGTTTATCTAAAAAAAGCTGCTCGTCCTTAACCTCCCATTCGTTATCCCACGAAGGTTCCCATTTGGATTCTTTCTTTTGCACATCTATTGCGGTGTTGATACAAATGCGTCGTATCCAGGCTTTCAGGGTACCTTTTTGAGGATTGTATTTTTTGAGGGAATGGAAAACTTTAGTAAAAGTAATTTGCAGGATATCTTCTGCAACCTCCTTGTTGAAACAATAGCGGTAAGCGGTGTTATACATAACATTTACGTACCGGTCATACAAAGCCCGTTGTGCCCGCTGATCAGAGCGGGCACAGGCCTGGGCAAGAGATTCATCTGATTTGTATGTTTTTGGTTTTCCCAAAAAAGTAATTAGATTTTTCTAGATAACAGTTTATAAATCGTCAAGCATACCCGCGTTGGCCGTCCAGGTCCAGTTAAAAACAGAAACGTCAGCTTGTGGTGTATTGCCGGTTGAAATACCTGCAGGTACTATGCCTCCTTCGCAATATTGGTCAAGTGTTCCTTCTGAAATATTTAAAAGAATATTCTCAAAGGTAACCTCCGGAGCACTACCATCCGTTCCTTCTACCACCTGGCCTTGAAGGTTATCAAAATTGTAAAAGATACTTGTAAAGTAAAGGTTTTTGAGATTAACCATGGAATTAGTATCCACATTGATTAAATCCTGACTTACAGTCATACCGTTAGAAGCCAAAATCGAGCCATTTTGGATGGTGTGAGTAGCATTGTAGCTACCTTCAGGGCCATCAAGCTCAAAACAGGTTCTATTAGGTGTAATAACGGCAAAATTATCAAGGGTTCCGCTCCAAGCCTGGTCGGTGTCAATGCCATCATCACCGCAACTCCAGGTGACTAAGTTCGAAACATTGACTGCTCCCCCATACCAGGATACCCCGTCGTCGAATCCTGCTACCACTTCCACTTGGTCGATCACTGTTTGCGAACCAACTCCAGCTAGAAGTAATCCGTCTATTTGGTTGCCTAGTCCAATGTTGGTTCCTGCGTGCCGAATAGATACATAGCGCAATACCCCTGAATTATCAGCATTATCCATGCCTCCATAAATGTCATTCAAATCGAAAGGCAGAAGCCCCTCTACTGAAACTTCTGAAACATCTTCATCATTAGAATCTGATGCCGATATCCGAGCGTTACCCAGTATAGCCAGACCTCCCCATAATCCTCGATCCGCAGGCGTTAAATTAGGACTTACGATCATACCGGGTTGAATTTCATCTGTAATAGAAGTAAAAATAATAGGGCTATTTGCGGTCCCTTCTGCCAGAATCTTGGCTCCTCGGGCCACTACCAGCCAGGAAGCATTCCCTCCTTGTCCAACATCTGCCTTAACAATTACTCCGGGTTCAATGGTGAGGGTAACTCCGGGTTCAACAACAATTTTTCCAAGTAGGGTATAAACCGTTCCTGTTTGCCAGGTGGTATTGGTGGTAATATCAGAGGTTACAAAAGTAAAGTCATCTGGATTCAGGTCATCACATAGAGGGATATCACCTAGATCATAAATTAACTGGTCAGTTGTAATCATTGTGGTTATTTCTTCACTGGTACGATTTTGTTCTGTATTAAAAAGTTTGGTTTTTATGGTTCCCTGTTCAAAAAAGAGATAGTCAAAAAGGCCAGAATTATCCGTCAGCATAAAATCATTGACACCATTGATATTTGCCTGGACAATAATATTGCTTAGTGCATTCCCACTACAATCCTTTGCAGAGCCGGTAAGGTGGAAGAAAGCCAGATTCATCGATACCGTCCCAAGATCTGTATATTCCATAAAACTTCCTAAACTGACCGGATCGGAATATTGCCCTTCTACAAAAATCCGGATAACCACTGGCAGTCCTTCCGGAACACTTGTACACAATTTTCCATCTTGGTCGGTCACTCCAAAGCTGTAGGGTATAGTTAAATCAGGAGAGCTCACCAAATACGTTTGATTGGCAATTGGCAGTTCAGTAAGGTCTACTAAATTCATACAAACTTCAATAGGCGTAAAAGGGATATCACAATTCCACCAGGAAAAATGGGACACTTCAGCCTGGTATAGGAGTCCATTTTTGGTAGCGATACCTTCTTCCATCCATTTTCCAGTTGCTTCATCCAGGCTCCATAGAGGAATTTCACTGGGTGCATCACTGGCGAGATTCGAAGGGATCGGAAATTCAATGCCGGCGGTTTGACCATCTGGAATAGTCAATTCATTGCCGGCATTGTCGAACAGTTCAATATTGTACATCCCAAAGGACTGTAGGGTATATCGTTCCCCATTTTGACCTATTGCCGTCATATCACCCGGCACTTCTTGAGGAAAGGTAGAGCTGGTTGGGTCGTAGTAATGGCTTCGAACTAATACATTCCCGGTGTATGTGCTACCATCAGGCCTCAACAAAGTTGCAGGCAAGGTTAAAGTACCTCCCCCACTGATCGTACCACTATTTCCGGTAGCGATTTCGGATTGCATATCAAAAGGGTACATGGTCAATTCTACCGTTTTCCGGCTTCCTGTCGCCCCTTCTAAAATCCGGACAAGATCCATCATCCCTTGCTTTTTTAGTACAATTGGCAGGCCATCAAAAGGAGTATTGATGTTTTCCAGAAGCACCAATCCATTTTCATCAGGCGTATGAGTTGTTCCATTATGATTATCAATAAGCTGGTAATCCGTTAATAAATTTCCTTGCTTATTGACTACTTTGATCAAAAAAGACACATTGGTTGGGTCGCCCAGATTCGTAATCTCGGTATTTTCAATGATCTGATCATCCTTGCTACATTGGATGATAGAGATGGCTATCAAAAGAAGTAGAATTAGTTTGAGTACTCTCATTGGTTGATGGTTTAAAAAGTAAAAAGTATGAAATAAAAAATATGAAGTATGAAATATGAAATATGAAAACATTCTTCACTTACTTTGCTAGTTTGGACCATGACGTCCAAACCTAACTTCAAAGTGCCTCCGGCACCCACTATTCACTTACCTATACTTTTTAAATTAGGAAAACGATACAAATAGCTAGAAAAAATCTAAATTAAACTACGGCTGGTATGGACGTCTTCGTCCAAACGAGCAGAAAAAATGGTATTTAATCGGCACCTCATCATACCTCTGGTCCTCCTGTCCTAGTGGCGCTGCCACCTAGTTTGGGTTTATAAGGTATCAGTCCTTCAGACTGAATTTTTTATTGAGTGTCTTGTCCTCCTGTCCTCCGGTTGTCTGGTTGACTTCTATCATTGCCCGGCATCCCATAAACCCCTAGCTTATACTTTGATGTAGTGCGCCTGAAAAAAATTATCTAACCCAAAAACTAAAACGATGCCTTGGTATAATGACTTAAGACCTAGCGGCGACCCCAAAAAGCAAATGTATTCTGTAATTTTTCAGAACTATACAGATCATGCTAAAGTACGGACGATCGATAATTTGCTGAAACTGCGGAAGCATTTAAAACCCATCCGGGAAAAGAAACAGACCAACAAAAACATTTTACTGGCGAGCTGGAATATCAAACAATTCGGTTTTCTCAAGCAGCGTATTCCAGATTCCTATTTCTACATTGCGGAGATTCTTTCCAGCTTTGACATCATCGCCTTACAGGAAGTGAAAAAGGGATTACACGACCTGAATGTGATCATGAAATTATTGGGAAAAAATTGGAAATACATTATGAATGATATTACAGAAGGCGATGCCGGAAACGATGAACGGTTTGTCTACATCTACGATACCCGTCGGGTTGGTTTTAGCGGACTGGCAGGAGAAGTGGTGCTTTGGAAGGATTTATTTAAAGATGGAGAGTCTGTAACGCAACTCAAACGCACCCCTTACATCACCGGATTTAGAGCCGGATGGAAATCCTTTGCATTGATCAATCTTCATTTACAACCTGGTAATGACGAACAAAGCAGATTGTTCCGATTGCATGAGGTACAGATATTAATGGATGCGATAAAGAGCAAGCTCAAAAGTGATAATCTATGGACAAAAAATCTGATCCTCTTAGGCGATTTTAACCTTTACAATGACAATGAAGAAATTGTAACAGTATTCAACGAGCACTGTTTCTATGAATCTAACCTGTTAAGCGGTTTAAATACCAATACGGCTCTTACTACTCCTGCCACCTACGACCGGATGTATTTTAGAAAAGATAAATTCTTTGAAATACCTGGAAAACCTACCAACCGAGGAGGCGTAATAGAGATCTACGATATGGTTTATGGAGAAGAAGAATACATCCACTACAAAGAAGAAATGGAAGAAAGCAAAGAAGACCCTTCCACCTTAGACGCTGAGGTAAAATACAGGAAGTACTTCAGAGACTATTGGCGGAAGAATCAACTTTCTGATCATAAGCCGATATGGGTAGAGATCAATATCGATTCGTCGGATGAGTTTTTGAAGGCGAAGAAGCAAACTGCTGCCGTTGGGCAATAGCCTGAACCGGGCGACCGAGCAGATCGATCAATTCAATAGCTAACATCACCGAATGTTCCAGTTCCAGGTTGAGTTGGACAAAAGCCGAAGCGGGGTTGGGGAAGATAGTCAGATTAGTGAGCGCTTTAATCTCCTTGACGTTACTAAGCATGAACGCTACATTGGGTGAAGTGAGTACGCAACCTTCATCTAATTCTACCGTGACACTATAATTACCATTTTCAGAAGGCTCAAAGGTTTCTGTTGTTGCATCAGGAATAGCATTGCCATCTTTATTCCATTGGTAGGTATTATACTCTTCACCAAAGCTGAGCATACTGCTCATATTTTCAATAAAAGGTGGATCTTCCAGCTGGTCCATAAAGGCAATGGTGTTGGCCCAGAAGGTATCCTGTGCGTTGAGTAGATCGGCTCCTTCAGAAACACCACTCAGTGAATTGTGCACGTCACCATCTGCTAAAATGAGGTCCAGCGTAGTACAATCCAAGATAATTACCGGTTGGTTATCCTGACTCTCAGCCAAAACAATGGCATTGCTGGGAAGGGTGTCAAAATAACCCTGACCAAAACCGCCCTGGTCGACCATAGCCACTTCTCCAAAAGGACCATTAAATAAATCAGCTCCTTGAGCCGTAGGAATATTTTGAGTAGGATTAGGCGGACCCAAAATCGCACCAATCGAAAAATCCCACTTTGCATTTAAGACTCTAAAGTCAATAGGCCCCCCCGGAGGCAGGCTGGAAGAACCGGAGATGATCATTTCCCCCACCATTGACGGACCATTTGTAGAGCGAATCGATCTCTTCCGGTAGAAATTCGTTGGCCGTAAAATCAGGCTTGTTGAAACTACCGAAGTAAAATAGATCAATATCTGTAGCCGAGGTGATGGGGATCAGATCTGCTACTAATCCATAACCGTCTGTGATCGAGATACTTTTTGTGTACGTTCCGGAAGGGCCAAAAAGTGCCGTGTTGAGTAATTTAGGTCTGGAATGATCGATCATGGCTCCGCCGTCAAGCGTATAGCCCGACTCCCCATTCGGCTGGCGATCATTGGTGATCGAATGAATTCGTATCAAATCATTCTGAGCATTTAATACCAAGGTTACCCCTAAAAAGCAAAAAACAAGTAAAGCTCTAAAAGTCATTGTACATTTAGTTTTGTGAAGAAAAAAGGTTGATATACTGGGTAGTTCGGAAAACAGGATTTGGTGACCAGGAGGAGGGGCGCCGTAGCGCCTTAGAAATTTTGGGGGCGCAAGATTACTATTTTTTTCGTTAGAGCGTTACGGCATTACGGCGTTAAGGCGTTCCAGCGTTACTTGACTACCTCCCTGATTCTTCCTATTTTACCTACGGATTATTTTTACCTATTTACCTTATTTCCAATCCATGAAAACGTATTTGACCCCTTTTTGTCTTTTCCTCACGACTCATTTTGGGTATGCCCAACAATTGAGTTCCGGTCCGATAGAGGAGCTATTGGATAGTGTGCAGGTGTTGATCAAAGCCAGAGATTTCGAAAAGGCTTATAATTTAAACCAGAAAATGGCCGCGTCTTATGGTCCCCAGAAAGATACGTTCACTGTTTCGATTACGAATCAGCTGGGAGAGATTTATGAGCGGCAGCGGCAGTATCCGGATGCGCATAAAGCGTATTTCGAAGCCCTGGAGCTTCAGCAAGAATTACTGGGAGAAGAGCATGAAGAAATTACAAAAATACTATACGGCATTGCACGGGTTTAAGAGAAGCAAGAACAATATGAAAAGGCTACTCCCTTCCATCATCGAATCGTCAATATACTAAGTAATGTATTTGGAGAAGATCATGAAAAGGTAGCTTTTGCCACCTATAATTTGGCGGCAAACTATTATGTTCTGGGGGATTATGATACCGCTTTAGCAACTTTTCAGCAAGCGCTGCATATTTATAAAAAACAGTTAGGAGAAGACCATCTGGAAATAGGTCGGGTTTACAATTTCATAGGTAAAATATGGCATCGTAAAGGAGACCTTACTAAAGCATTAACCTATTTTGAAAAAGAATTAGCAATAAAGCGGAAATCTTCCGGAGGTTCTTCCCCGGCTTTGGCTACTGCGTATGTCAATCTGGGAGGGATCTACCTGACGAGGGGAGACCACCAAAAGGCATTAGATTATTATCAGAAGGCGGTACATATCCAAATTCAGCAAAAGGGAGAAGATGCCCTGGCTGTAGGAAGGACATTCCATTTGGTAGGAATTGCTTTTGAACTTTTAGGAGATTTAAAAAAAGCAAAGCAATATTTTCAGCAGGCATTAGATATCAAACCCTTGATATTTGTTTACAGTTAAATGGTCCCATACACCCTAAGGTGAGTGATACTTATGGTAAAATGGGGATGGTCTATAAAGAAATGAAGGATACGACCACGGCTTTTTCTTACTTTGCCAAAGCTGTTGATGCTTTTGGATTAGACTGGGGTGGACAAAATATTTCGGGATTTGATTTTAATCCAAACCTGTTTTGGATATTGGATAATCTTTGCCAACTCCGGCCATTTGTTGTGGCCGATACTATTCCAGATCAAAAAGCATTGGTGTCTTTAATGCTTTCCCTAAATGATCATTTCGGTAACATCATTCAGGAAGGGAAGGCAAAGATTGATTATCAACAAAAGATATTTTCAACTTATGAAACCGCCCTTGAAGCATCCATGCATTGGGAGAATTTCGCTTCAACGGAGGCATTTTCCTTTGCCGAAAGAAGTAAGACCACCCTCCTGCGTTCTGAGGTGCGAAACGACTTCAAAGCGGCTTACCGGGGACTACCAGATTCCTTGCAGCAAAAAGATCGTAACCTGAAAAAGGCAATCGTTCGTTTAGAAAAGAAGCGGTTTAAACTCAAACAAAAAGAGGTGCCGGATACCGATTCTTTAATGCGGGAAATCCAAAACCAACTCTTTACTTACAAAAGAGACCAGGAAAAACTGCACGAGTTCTTAAAAGCGAACCACCCGGATTATTATCAGTTGCAATACCAACCATACACCTCTTCAGTTGAAGCAATTCAGGAGCTGCTCGAACCTGATCAAGCCCTCATCGAATATGTAGTGGGCAACCGATCTCTTTTCATTTTCACCATAACTCCTAACGACTATGCTGTCAAGCAAGTAAAAAATGATATTCCACTTGGAAAATGGGTGAGGCAAATACGGGAGGGCGTTTATCGTCCCGAAATTGATCTGAATCTAACCAGCACCCAAAAGGATAGTTTGCGCAATCAATATGTAGAGGCTGCACTAGCCCTACATGAGAAACTGATTGCTCCTATTCAGTTGAAACTGCCTCCCCGGCTGATCATCATTCCCGACGGTGTGTTGGGTTACTTACCTTTTGACGTTTTATTAGCTTCTCCTCCAGAAGCCTTAGGGCAATATAAAACCTATGAATTTTTATTCAAAAAGCATGCGATCAGCTACAATTATTCTGCTAACGTTAGTTCGGGATAGGATAGCTTTTTTCAGCCCAATTTCGGGATAAAAGCC
>CAZHOV010000057.1:0-30734 GCA_964534315.1 uncultured Saprospiraceae bacterium
AACCAGAACAATCAGTACGTGAAAAGATAAAGTCCAGGGGAAGGCCAATGGAGTCCTTCCCTAAAACCAATATAACGTACAACCCACCTGAATACCGCCCGTCACTGAAATCAGCAAGCCTGTATCGCCCGGTTTCGTGCGGCTTTCTTGCTGAGCCTTAGCCAGCCCTACGCCCAGGGAAGCGCTGGAGTAATCACCATCCTCGCGGCTGGCATCCACCAGTTGGCTATCTTGCAAGTCGAGCGCCACGGAAAGGCGACACGCGAAATCCGATGAAACCTGTGGTGGGAAAACATTCGGTAATTATCCTATGCTATAAAGATTTTTGGTGCCCTGCACCAATCTTTTGAATGTTTTGAAGCTTACTCGCTTCTGCAGCAGCCCCGCGATGCTAATCATAACGTGGAGGTCTTTTCGCAGTTGGCCGCTACCAGCTCTCTCCAGAGTAGTGAGAAAATGATCTGTTTGTTCCCGATTCCTTATTTGCTCCAGGGGAGCAAGAGATTGGTAGTGTTTACACAGCCCCGAATTATGAATGCTCCGGAGGAGCTTAAGCTTTTTACAATGGATTTCCCAACACGCACCTGCCGCCTGTGCAAAACTTTGGATACTTACATTTGATAATCAATATTTTAAAATTAATTTCTCTGGCCTACGCGCGCCTTTTTTCCTAAAAGCCTGCCTGCGAAAGGTAGGGAAGGCCAACGCTACCATTTTTTGGGTGCGGGTGGACTACCCTTCAGGGCAAGGGCGCGGGAGAGGTTTCTCAGACGGGAAAATCTTAATCATCAAAAGATAAACTGTCGCATCCATTCAAACCCTCAATATCGCATTAAGTCATCATCTTATTGGAGATGCTCCATTCCTACTTTTCAAAATTTTTAAATCAAAAAAACTTTTCTGCTTTTCAGATATGGGCAAAAACCTTTATTTAAGTATTTTGCACCTAAATCATAGATACAACTACCATCTTATGAAGAAAATTGCACTCTTACTACTCGCATCGTTCCTGCTTTTTGCAACCCAACAAGGGAATGCTCAGAAAAAGCGATCTAAAACACCTAACGTCAAACCAATAGACTCCAAACTGTTTGACAGCCTTGAATTCAGAAGTATCGGACCCGCTTTTATGTCTGGTCGAATTGCAGATATGGCCATTGACCCGACCAACGAAAATGTTTGATATGTAGCAGTAGGATCCGGAGGCGTTTGGAAAACCACCAATGCCGGAACGACCTTTCAACCCATTTTTGATGATCAGCCCGTCTATTCTATCGGGTGTGTGACCCTTGACCCCAACAATCCTTATACTGTTTGGGTAGGAACAGGTGAAAATGTAGGAGGTAGGCATGCAGGATTTGGAGATGGAATTTATCGTAGCCTGGATGGAGGGGCTTCGTGGGAAAATATGGGGCTACACCATTCAGAGCATATCTCTAAGATCATCGTTCATCCTGATAATTCTGATGTCATCATGGTGGCTTCCCAGGGCCCGCTCTGGAGCCCGGGAGGAGACCGCGGCTTTTTCAAATCTACGGATGGCGGAAAAACATGGAAGAAAACACTCGGAGACGATCTGTATACCGGAGTGACCGATATGGTCTATGACCCCAGAAATCCTGATCGAATATACGCCGTAACCTGGGAGCACCACCGAACCGTTGCCGCCTGGATGGGGGGTGGAGAAAAATCCCGATTGTACGTTTCTGATGATGCAGGAGACACCTGGAGACAATTGGAAACCGGCCTACCTAAAGGGAAATGGGGAAAAACAGGCCTGGCAATCTCGCCCCAAAACCCAGATGTGTTGTATGCTGCTATTGAGTTAAACCGAACGAAAGGTGGCGTCTGGAGATCGGAAAACAGAGGCGGTAGCTGGACAAAAATGTCGGATGTGGTAGCTGGTGCCACAGGACCCCATTATTACCAGGAAATTTTTGCCTCGCCTCATCAATTCGATAGGCTCTACTTTATGAATAACCGCCTCATGAAATCAGAAGACGGAGGCAAAACCTTCACCAATATGGACGAAACGGCCAAGCATGGCGATAATCATGCGGTGGCCTTCAAGCATTCAGACCCCAACTATCTGCTGGTCGGAACGGACGGCGGGCTCTATGAAAGTTTTGATTTAGGGGCAACCTGGCGGTATATGGAAAACCTTCCGCTAACCCAGTTTTACAAAGTGGCGGTAGACGATGCTACGCCTTTTTACAATATCTATGGAGGTACGCAGGACAATAGCACGGAAGGCGGCCCTTCACGAACCGACAATCACCACGGTATCCGAAATGCTGATTGGAAAGTGGTGCTCAATTGGGACGGACATCAACCTGCCACAGAGCCTGGCAACCCTGATATCATGTATGGCCAGCGGCAGCAGGGCACCTTGTCGCGTATTGACCTGAAATCAGGAGAAGTCATCGATATTATGCCTCAGCCAGGGCCTAATGAAGATTTTGAACGCTACAATTGGGATGCCCCGATTTTGGTATCTCCTCATGTGCCAACTACCATTTATCACGGATCACATCGCTTGTGGAAGTCTACGGATAGGGGAGATTCCTGGACGGCGCTTTCCGGAGATCTGACCAGAAATGAGGAACGGATCGCCCTGCCGATCATGGGAAGAACGCAAAGCTGGGATTCCCCCTGGGATGTTGGTGCCATGTCGAACTATAATACCATCACTTCCATTGCCGTTTCCCCTAAAAATGAGCAAGTCATTTTTATCGGTACCGATGATGGTCTTATTCAGGTTACCTCAGATGAAGGAAAAACCTGGACAAAAATCGAGGTAAGTGATCTGGGTGTACCGGACCGATGCTATGTGAATGACATCAAAGCAGACTTGTTTGATGAAAGTACACTGTATGTTGCCTTAGACAATCACAAGGAAGGAGACTATAAGCCTTATTTACTCAAGAGTACAGATAAAGGGACTACCTGGAAACGCATCGAGAATGGTTTAGGCGATAAGAACCTGGTGTGGCGCATTGTACAAGATCATGTGAATAAGGATTTGATGTTCCTCGGAACGGAATTTGGCGTTTATTTTACGGTAGATGGAGGTGCCAGCTGGACAGAAATGAATGGTGGGATACCTACGATATCGTTTCGGGATTTGGCGATTCAAAGACGTGAAAATGATTTGGTAGCCGCTTCCTTTGGAAGAGGATTTTATGTGTTGGATGATTATTCGGCGCTTCGAAAAGTGGAAAAACAACAATTGGAAGAAACAGCCACTTTATTTGAGCCGCGAAAAGCATGGTGGTACATGGAAAAGTCTATTCTATCTTTTGGAAATAAAAGAGGATCGCAGGGGTCGCAATTATTTATGGCACCTAACCCAGACTTTGGAGCTGTATTTACCTACTATCTGAAAGAAGAAATCCAAAGCCTTGAAAAGGTGCGTCAGGAGCGCGAAGAATCAATCACTACTGATATTCCATTTCCAGGATGGGAAGCGCTTGGAAAAGAGGCCCGCGAATTAAAACCTTTCGTTTATGTAGAAATTAAAGATCAGCAAGGAAGGGTGATCAATCGGGTGAAAGCTAGTAATAAAGCAGGGTTTAACCGGGTAGCCTGGAACTTAAGGGTAGGCGGCTCGGGTATCCTTAAGCTGAATCAAAAGGAAGAACAACTTACGGCCCTTTTAGCTGCTCCCGGTAGTTATACGGCTACCCTCCATGCCTTTGAAAACGGGAAGACTAGTCAACTGGCAGGTCCGGTAAACGTAGCTGTGGAAAGGCTGGGCGAGCCTGCGCTGGAAGGCATTCCGATGGACGAGGTGGTCGCATTCTGGCGAATGTATGAGCAGCTAACGAGAGATGTTAATAAACTATCCCTCCAGCTTTCAAATACGCGAAAAGCGGGTGAAAAATTATGGATGGCTGCTTCTAAGTCATCTGTAAGCCATGAAGTGATGGAGCGGATAGCAACGCTGCGTCAAGAATTGGATGCCCTGGACACCCAACTCAATGGCAATCCGGCAAAAAATGAAATCGGTGAGAAAGGCAGGCCGACGATCGGAAGCAGGCTTTTTGCCCTCAACAGAGGAATTTCTACTTCTACTTATGGCCCCACGCCTACGCACCAAAAGACAGTTGAGATCATAACCGCTGAGTGGCAATCTATAAATGATAAACTGGCCCAATTAAAAGCAGAAGGAAAGAAAATCGGAGCGCTGATCGTAAAAGCAGGTGGCCCTTGGATCGAGGGGCTGGAATAGCGTGATCGCTTTATATCTCCGAAAGGTTGTATTCATTAAGGATAACGGCCCATTCCATGCTTTCTATTAGTTCTAGTATGCTTTGAGAAATAGATTCTCTCAATTCAATTTTATCTTTGGGTAAGGCAAAGGCATAAAATTGAAGATCAAATTTGGTGGGCAATAAGATTAAGTTGTCAAATGCTTCATTCTGTGCAATTCTGTATTTAAGAATGGGTTCGTCGTACAAGAAGGCTTCAATTTTCCGGTCGCTCAGGTCCTTCAAACCTAATTGGATATCTTTATACAATTGAATATCTTTAAAAAAGTGTTCCGTTAAGAATTTACTGGTACTTGAATATTTTATACACCCCACGGATCGCTCTTTAAATTCATAAAAACCTTCCGGATTGGATTTTAGCTGGTTGACGGTCAACATGGAGGCTACACTTGCGGTGAGGCCTGAGATGAACAAAAGCCCGGTAAGCATCCAAATCAGTGCGATCATTTTACCGGTCTTGCTTTTAGGAGCTTTATCCCCATAACCCACTGTTGTCATTGTCACTGCTGACCACCATAACCCATCCCAAATCCCTTTCAAACCAGGTCGAAATTGTTCGGGATTTACCTTTTTTTCGAAATACCAGGTGATAAATCCAAATAAGAAGACGATAAACATTAAAACGAAAAAGGCCCTTAGAAAATTTAGATTAATAACGGATCGGAAAAATTGAAATAAATTTTGGAGAAAGGTGGACTTCTGGATGGCAATGGTGGAATTAGAAGCAAAATAACTATGAGTGAAATCCATTTCTTTGCTTCGTTCGCTGGTTATGGTCAATGGATTGATGCTTACATCAATAGTACCTTGTTTTAAGGCCTCAAGCATATCCGAAAATTTCATTTTTTTAAGCCTGTAATCTATTTCCAGATCCGCTGCAACCTGTTTCCAAAGCCAGATATTAAGACCCTCAAATGATGCTTCTTTTTCTATGATAAAAGGAGGAGCCTCAGTATATCCTACTATTAAGGTGTCTTTGACCGTTTGGGCTGCTAAAAACTGGCAGACACCAAAAAACAAAACGGTCCAAAATAACTTTTTCATTGGTGGGGATTATTGAGGGATTATAGTCTCTTATTTAACGTTTAGTTTGGCTTTCTAGTACTGGAAATCAGTGATTTAAACAAAAGCCAAATTTCAACGCTTCCATCTCACTCCCCATACAACCACTCCAACCCGTCATACACTGCCCTGGGAACAACCGAATTGTGATTGGCATAAGGATAACTCCAATACCGGTACCTGGATTCCGGAATTTGGGCTGCTTGAATACGGGCATCGACTTCCTGGGCCGGACGCTTGATTAGCCCGAATTCGTATTCCCCAATGGCCAGGAATAGGTGGTTAGGGCTATCGGTCTGGCGCAAGGACTCTAAGTCAAAGTCCTTCAGCAACTCCGACTGATTCCACCAAAGCGAAGGGGAAATCAATAAATAATGGTCAAATAAGGAGGGGGAATTCCCCAAAACAAACATACCAAATAAACCTCCGAACGAATGCCCGATCAACCCTCTATTGCCGGTATCTACGGCATATTGACCTTCGACAAAGAGGAAGAGCTGCTCTTTTAAAAAAGTGGTGAATTGCTGACCGCCTCCCGTATTGGTAGCATCCATCGGCACCGTCCCAGCCTGAAAAACAATACCCGACTCGGGCTTCTGGTATGGACTGGGCGTATAGTCGTAATTGCGCTGCCGGTGCCAATCGCCTTTACCTCCGGTACTGGAAATTCCCACTAGTATTAGCGGTTCTACTTTGCCCGATAGGTGGAGTAAGGCATAAGCCCCGCGAACGATCTCCGATAACCACCAGGCATCGAGGTAATAGACTACGGGATAAGCTTCCTTTTCTGAATAACCGGCAGGCAAGGTGACAAAAATCTGATAGGTGCGCCCAATATCCGAGCTTAATGAATGAATGTCGGTGGTAGCCCCGTAAGGAGTTGTAGTCTGAGCGGTTAGCAGATTGCTATTTGCAAGTGATAGCAGTAAAAAGAACAGCAACCATTTTTTAGAATTATTCATTGTTAGTAGCTTTAATCCCAAGTTAGCACATTATTGTTTACAAGCAAAACGATCGTTTTGGTAAACCATATTTGCATTAGGGCCGTGAAGTTTTGCCCCCGTTTTATCGATCAACCACCAACCTTGCCCATCTTTGACCAACGCATAACCTCCAATAAAATCAAATGCTTTCTCATAGATCAATGGGATGACTACTGCGCCCTTTTTATTTATAAATCCATACCCATTGTACCCCTTATTGGTATTGATGTCGAAGACCCTTCCAAGCCCATCCTGAAAATCAAAACACCGATCAAAGGTATAATATACAAGAGGATCAGCATTTTTATCTAGGTAATAATAGCGTTTGTGATCGAGCTTCACCCAGGTAAAGCCTTCTTTAAATCTACCTGCCTGCTCATATCCTGCTGCAATAACCACCTCACCCTGTCTGTTCTTAAATCCATATTTTCCATTTTTCCTGAAAGAAGTGAGTACGCTTTCTTGTTGCTCAATAGTAGGGTAGGGTAGCGCTTTTTCGGTTGCCGGGTACTGATTCCCTCTCTCGTCTATTAGTAAAAGGGTCGTGTCATTACACCAGGGAAACGGCAGACGATCTGGTTCTTGAGCCAAAATGATCTGAATGCTAAAAAGGAATAAAAGCGTGTGGGTGTGTTTCATTTTTACTTCATTTTATATAGCGTTCCGCCGTAAGTACCATCCGGGTATAAATAGCATTGCTCAACCCTTATCCCCGACTCATTATACCGGTAGGTGGTGGTTTTAGATAATTTGGATCCTACATACTCTATTGTTTTTATTTTTTGCCGGGTACTGTCATAAAAATGCACTTCTTTGATGGTGGCATATCCGGGTGTAGTGGTGGTGATTTGTTTGGGAAGGCCAGAAGTAGTCAGTTGTTTATCTTCAATAAAAACTATTTCACCTTCTGCATTCCGAATCGTTATCTTTATCCGGTTGGCACCCGGGTATTCATAATAGATACTACCCTCTGGAATTAGCGAGTCGGTTACCAGCGATTTATTCCATCGTTTTTCGACTATTACCTCACCTTGAGCATCATAAGTAAAGTCAAAAATCCGCAGGTTGGTCAGATCACCGTTTTTTTGGTAAATATAAACGGTGTCAATAGCGCCGTACGGATTGTAATGGTACCGATAAGAACCCCATTTACCGGTCCGGTTATTGCCAAATAGCTCACCGGTTTTATTCCCCTTCTCATCGTAAGTATATTGTTTAATTAGGTCATACTCATATTCCTCATGAAAGGTTTGAATTTGTTTGGTAAGCCAACCTTGGTCATTGTACTTCTTTTGAATCGTATAATTAGGTTGTCCATCCCGGTCAAAACGGGTGAGGGATATCAACTGGTTATTTTCATAGGTTTCTTCCCTTAATAATGGACCTTGCCCTTTCGCATCGGTAAGAGCATAAACATTAAAAACCTGGCCAATGGTCATAAACGACCAAAACATAAAGAAGAAGCAAAAAGAAAGCCTTGGTAGCATGCCCTAAATGATTTTAGAGTGAAGAACAAGCCCATCGTGGTAATTGTTGAGGAGATCTAAAGCGATGAATTCAATTTAGTACTTACATTTTTCAGACATACTCTAATCTAAATCAGTGGGGGATATCGGTTCTGATCAAAATGGTTTAAAAAATTAGATTCTTTGTCAAATTAAAAGATCCTCCTTGGGATGACTCATTGACTAATGAGAAAGTCCCAATGCAGTATTTTGAATCAAATCTTTTCCTCAGTGATGTTTTTCATTCCTTTATTTTCATTCAACCTGTTTCATTGCTCAACATTCCCAACATATCTTCTTCCAGGGTTGTTTCCGGAAACTCTACAATGCGGCCCACTTCTTCATTTTGTTTATAGATGATCGTCATAGGCACATATTCAAGCGTAACTCCTTCCAATTCAGCTTCTGGCAAGGTTTTACTTCTATCGACGGCAATGATTTCCAGGTTTTCTTGATCAAAATCTAATTGGTCGAGGATTCTATATAATGCGGGTATATCCCGCTGGCTATCCGAACACCAGGTTCCCAATGGTTTTGATTTTTTCTACTTTCCAATTTTCCCAATTTCCTACTTTCCGATTTTCCCAATTTTCTATCAAATCCTCAATACCTCCGTAGCCTTTTCAAACGCTTCCGGACGAACATAAATGACATATCCAAAATCGCCTTTTCCATCTGAAACGCCATTTGATGCATATACATTGACGCCCGCCTGATAGAGTTTTTTGTGCACGTCTGATAGAGCCCCAACTTCGTCATTGCCCTGTACCAGAATAGCCGAATAAGGACCAATGATGGAAAACCCCGCTTTTTCCGCAATATTGCGAAACCGATTAGAATCTTCCGGAAAAATAGCCATCTGTGTACTGTGCGGACCGGTTGGAATGACATTCAAAGCCATCAAATTGACCCCTAATTCCGCTAGTTGATTCAGGATTTGGTAAGCTTCTCCGGGTTGGTCTTTGACTGTTGTGTAGAAGTACTGTACCCGGCTTATTCTATTATTGGAAGACATAACATGTGTTTTTTGGTGAAAAAATCCGCAACACGAATACCTTTTAATTTACGAATTTTTTATCAATAAAACCAGAGGCCCCTAGGACCAGAGGACAAGAGATAACGTCCTTCATTTTAGGGTGAAGGCATCGTCCTTCACCCTAGTTCAGGTTATTCCGGTGCAGGGCCAGAATATACTGCTTAGGGGATTGGCCAACCCTTTTTTTAAACTCTTTGATGAAATAGGAGATATTTTCATAACCCACTTCGTAGGCCAATTCGGTTACGGATAGCTCTTTTTCAGTCAAAAGGTTAACGGCCTTTACGATACGTTTATCTTTTATCCATTGCTGAGGAGTCGTGTTGAAGTGCGCTTTAAAGTCACGTCGAAAGGTGCTCATACTGCGTCCGGTGAGGTAGGCATAATCCTCAACTTTGAGGGGCTTATGGAAGTTTTGCTCCATAAATGGTTTAATATTTCGCTTCTTGGGTAAGGTCAATCGAAAAAGAAAATCAGCGAATTTTTGGTTGGATGCCTGATTATTTAACAGGTAAAGGAGTTCGAGGATCTTCAGGTCCAGAAATTGTTTATTTCGGATATTGTTGTCCTGATAAATGGTAAGTAGAGAAGTTGCAAACTGATTAATGGTGGGGACGACCCCAAATTTCAGATGATCAGGGACGGATTGGTTGGAAAAGGCGGTAACCTTCGTATTAGAGAGAAATTCCTCAATGATTTGATCATCAAAATAGAATAAAAGACACCTAAAATTGCCCTCCTTAGGGATTAAATCTGAAACATAATACATGCCTCTTGGAATAAAGACTACCTCGTTAGGTTTGACTTTGATGAGTTGCTCTTCATAGGTGCGCAGGTGCTGCTCTCCGGAAAGTAAAATAGAAATTACATGATTGGATATATAACCTTCCCTATTGACAACGGGGGTATCAATTTCTTTGCTTAAGATACAGGTATTGCCATCCTGCATCAATATTTTCACGCGTTTATCCGAGAACAACCGCTGAGGAATGATGATCATGATTTTTTTCTTTCAAAGAAAAAGGAATATTTTCTGAAAAAATATCCCTTTTTCTCCAAAAATCACAATTTTCGATCATTCACATTCGTATTCAAAGAAGTAAGCTTCATCTGCTGAATCAGTGGCGGCTTTACTACTTCTACAGTTCCGTAAAACCGTTTTCTAAACACCTCAACAAATAAACTTTCTAAACCATCAATTTTTGTTTTGAGGCAGGCACCAGAAATTCATTTGCCCATTTTTCTGCTCGTTCCAGTTCGCCTTCTACAAGGGGGCCTTCTTTATCCGTTACCAAAAATCCGGCAGTAAAGATAGGCTCAACCCCACCGGCTTTGAGCAATTTCTTGGCGATATCCTTGGCTGCATACCCTCCTTTGTCAACGATAAACCGGAAAACCCGGGACTTTATCGTATCCAGATCTATGCGCGTATCAAAAGCACCGAGCTTGACCTCCCGAAGGCTTCCTTTTGGAATGAGTTTTAAAAATTCCACTACATCGGGAGAAGGACGAAATCCTCTGGTAGGAGAGCCAATAATCAATATGTCGGTATTGATCAGCAAATCCAGTGAAGCTTCTTTGATGTGAATAACATTTACCTCGGCTTCAGATGATAATCCCCTTCCGATTGCTTTGGCAATTTGTTGGGTGTTGCCAAAATAGGAATCATAAATAACAATGGCTTGAGTGTTGGATGATAGGTTTTTCATAGGAATGAAATTTAAACTTTTACTCCAGCCTAAATTACTTCAATGCCTTGTCTTTTTTGGAAAAGGAAAGTCATTAACGCATATGATTTTTATCATATATGGGTGTCTCAGGCTGTGGTTTCGAGATAATGCCGGAGGTTGGTACGAGGACGTACCAACCAGCAGGATGGTACGAGGACGTACCAACTAGCAGGCACGTACCAACCAGCAGGATTTTGTTCTTTTTTGCTACAAAGATGCTGGTGCGCTGCACCAACCTTCCCCAGAACTACTAACCACCAACTACTAACTACTAACCACTAACCACTAACCACTAACTACTAACCACCTATAACGATTTGTAAAGTTGCTCAATATCAATGTTTTCCTGAATAAGTTGTATAGCTCGCTCCACCTTCCAGGGGGTTTGCGTATTGATCTTAACATCGATTCTGCTGATCTTAACGACACTGTCATAAGTGTCGAAAGTAGTAGAGATTACAGGGATCTGGTTGTTGATAATATAGTCATTAGTAAGCACAGACTCCGTATACCAGTCGTTGTTTCGAGTATCCCTGGTAATAACAATTCCACTGAGGGGGGAGCCCTCCAGATTGCGCTCCCTGGTTCCGTCAATGATCTTTCGAAGGGCTTCCTTAAATCTGGATTGATTCACCACCAAAAGCATATTTCGAAGATAGGTAAATTCATCAATTTCAATAAGCGACCCCGCCAGTATCTCTTCAACCTGATTATCAACTAAATGACCATTGATAATCACTTTAGCATTAAGCACATCCTGAACGGTCGATAAAATCGGAAAAGAAAGGGTTCGGTCAAAGGGTAGAAAACCCAAAACAGGGATATTCATCTCTTTCAGTTTCTTTTCGAGATAATTCTTGACCCGGTCGTATTTATCCGGATGGACTTTATTGATAATTACTCCTTTGATGCGTACTCCCTGCTCCCTGAATAACGCCAAACTCAGGTTGATGCGGTCAACTGTCCGGCCAATACCCCCCTCAACGATCAGGATAACGTCGGTTCCTAATAACTTGGCTACTTTGGCGTTGGAAAAGTCAATAATACTGCCCACACCCGGATGCCCGGTGCCTTCAAACACGATAGCTTCGTGACGTTTTTCTAATTCTTCTGCGGCATATGTCAAGTCTTTTTCGAAATTAAAATCCTGAGGGTTATCAATGAAGTCAGAAGTGACGCCGGAAGCTAAGATCACCGGGCTGTGTATTTTAGGTTCTACCTCAAACTGTAGGGCATTGCCAAACAAAACAGCATCTTTATCGGCGATCATACCATTGATGGTGAGGTGCTTTTGACCTACTGGCTTACAGTACCCCACATTCACCCCTAATTTTTTAATACTGGCCACCAATCCCAAGGTACAGGTTGTTTTACCAATATGCTGGCCAGATGCTGCTACAAATATTTTTTTCATCCGTTTTGCGTTTAGGCGAAAGATGTAAAATCTTTCGATTTATGTAATTATAGGAATAAAGGACGTAATCTTTTTGAAAAAAATCAAAAGATTTTACCTTTACTAGAAAGCCGGAAATTGCTTTAAACTCCGTTTTTGTCCTGCTTTGACCATAGTTAGTATGGTTTTTTTTAGTTTTTTTTATTAAAATTAGAAATAGCCCCATCTAAAAATATAAAAAACAAATATTATTATGCCATTCAGGATGGTCTCCTTTCAAAGGCTAATTTTGAGAAAAGTTGGAAAATAACTTTTTCAGGATAAAGAAATTTTCAAATTTCGGTGTTATTCTAGTGTAAGTCCTTGAGACGTTTACCAAAATTCCCGCAAGTATGGATAAATCAAAAAACAGGATACAAAAAAAAGGCGATTCCATTATTGTAGTCGATAACGACTCATCCGCGCAACCGCCAGAAAAATTTACCGGGATCAAGATCAAGAAACCCAAAAAGTTCTCGGCAGGAATACCTGGCCTTTTTAAAGCTTTACAACACAGTACCTCCTACCTTACGCCCAAGACAGCGATCAAAACGATGTTTAAGCTCAATCAAAAGGGAGGGATCGATTGTCCGGGATGTGCCTGGCCTGATCCTGATGACGAGCGCTCCAAACTCGGCGAATATTGCGAAAACGGAATCAAAGCTATCTCTGAAGAAGCTCAACGCAGCCGGATCGGACGAGACTTTTTTGCTCAGCATTCGATAGCCGAAATGCTTCAGTGGTCAGATTTTGAAATTGGAAAAAAAGGCAGACTTACCGAACCTATGGTTTTACGTGAAGGCGAAACGCACTACCAACCAATCTCCTGGAAGGAAGCCTTCCAACTGATTGCAGATGAGCTCAATGCTCTGGGTTCACCCGATCAAGCCGTTTTTTACACCTCCGGCCGAACGAGCAACGAAGCTGCCTTCCTCTATCAGCTGTTCGTACGCGAGTATGGTACGAATAACTTGCCCGACTGCTCAAATATGTGTCACGAATCTTCCGGTAAGGCACTAAGTGCTACAGTGGGCATTGGTAAAGGCTCGGTAACCCTGACCGACATTTTCGAAGCCGAACTACTGCTCATCATGGGGCAAAATCCTGGCACCAACCATCCTCGCATGCTCTCCGCTTTGGAACGATGCAAAGAAAACGGCGGAAAGATCATTACTGTCAATCCCTTACCCGAAGCTGGCCTGGTAAAATTTATCAACCCCCAACGTCCCTTGAAAGTACTTACCGGCGGAACAAAACTGACAGATCTTTTCCTACAGGTTAGCATAAATGGCGACATGGCCTTGCTCAAAGCAATCATGATCCAACTGCTTAAAGAAGAAGAACAACATCCCGGCCAAATACTGGATCAGGATTTTATTCATTCCAAAACGGAAGGATACTCGGCTCTCGTCGAAGATCTGAAGCAATATGATTTTGATGAGTTGGTGAAGGCTTCCGGTATCCCTAAAGAACAGGTGCTGGAAGCGGTGGAAATGATCAAACTCAAGAAAAGAATAATCGTCTGCTGGGCAATGGGCCTCACGCAGCACGAAAATGGGGTCGCCACTATCCAAGATGTGATCAACCTCCTGCTGATGAAAGGAAGTATTGGCAAACCGGGAGCAGGTACCTGCCCGGTAAGAGGACATAGTAATGTGCAAGGGGACCGTACCGTCGGTATTTGGGAAGCACCCAAACCGGAATTCCTCGACAAACTGCAAAAAACTTTTGGCTTCGAACCACCCCGCCATCATGGCTATGATACAGTCAATGCCATAAAAGCGATGTATGAAGGGAAAGCAAAAGTCTTCTTTGCAATGGGGGCAACTTCTTGTCGGCTACTCCGGATACTGAATACACTGGCCGGGCTCTTCGCAATTGCAATCTGACTGTCCATGTCTCTACCAAACTGAATAGAAGCCACCTGATCCACGGCAAGCAAGCCCTGATCCTGCCCTGCCTGGGACGGACCGATAAAGATGTTCAGCCTACCGGTCAGCAATTTGTATCGGTTGAGAACTCTATGGGAGTAGTGCACTCCTCACAAGGGGTGCTTGATCCTCCTTCTGAATTTTTGATGAGTGAGCCGCGAATCGTAGCCAGCCTGGCCAAAGCTACTCTAGGTGAAAATAGTAAGGTGGATTGGGATAAACTGGTCAGTAATTATGATCATATCCGGGATGCTATTGAAAAGGTGATACCGGGGTTTGAAAATTACAACGATCGAGTTCGCGAACCCGGAGGCTTCTACCTGCCCAACGGAGCCCGGAAAGCTCAATTTAATACCCCTTCGGGAAAAGCTATTTTTACCGTCAATGTATTGCCGGATACCGGTATCCGGGATAATAAATTTATCATGATGACGGTCAGAAGCCACGATCAATACAATACGACGATCTATGGATTGGATGACCGTTATCGCGGCATTTACAATGAGCGCCGAGTGGTTATGATGAATGAAGAAGATATTGAAGAAAGTGGATTTTCTGCGGGCCAGGTCGTCGACTTAGTTGGTTCCTATAAAGGAGAACAAAGGGTTGCTCAACGATTCATCATCGTTCCCTACGATATCCCTAAAAGGTGCGTAGCTACCTATTTTCCGGAGGCCAATGTATTGGTGCCAATCGAATCGGTAGCTAAAAAGAGCAATACACCCACATCTAAATGGGTGGAAATTGAAATCATTGCTTCTTCCGCTTCCAAATCATGATGGCAATACCCCCTAAGATCAAGGGTATGCTAAGGATCTGTCCCATGTTCATGGTCATATTAGCCTCAAAATCGACCTGGTCGATTTTAAAAAATTCGATTAGCAAGCGGGCGGTAAAGAGTAGGGTCAGAAATAATCCAAATAAAAATCCTTTCCTGTCGTGAAAGGTCTTTCTTTTATATAAGATCAACAGAAAGACGAATAGAAGAATGTAAGCTAGCGCTTCGTAAAGCTGGGCCGGGTGGCGTGGCACCATATCTACTTTTTTGAAAATAACGCCATAGTTGCCATTCGTCGGAACGCCAAGAATTTCGGAATTAAAGAAGTTTCCCAGTCTGATAAAAGTGCCTGTGAGAGGCACGGCAACAGCCATTTTATCTAATATATGCCAGATGTCCTCCTTTGATTTCCGAACATAGAGGATGATCGCCAATAGCACGCCTATCGCTCCTCCATGGCTGGCAAGGCCCTGGTAGCCCACAAATTTAAACCCATCTTCTCCAAACTGGATGGGCAGGATCATTTCCAGCGGACGACTTAAATAGTATTCGGGCTCGTAAAAGAGGCAGTGTCCTAATCTTGCCCCAAGAATGGTGCCTACAAAAACATAAAAGGCCAGATTATCGAGATCCTTTAGCGAGCGGTTTTCCTGAATATAGAATTGGCGTACCACAATGTACCCCAGTAGCAGTCCGGAGGCAAACAACAGACTATAGTATCGAAGTGAAAACGTATCGAATAAGGTAAAGATGACAGGATCGGGATTCCAGACAATTGGAGACATACAATTAGATTTTTCGTAATTTCCTCAAAAGTAAGGAAATCCTTGAGCTGTTCAAAAAGACTTTTTAATCACTTTCAGACACCCCTAATTAAAGATTTCATTAGAGGCGGTTAGAATAAGAGGTTTGTCATTGGTCACTAAAATAGTATGTTCATGTTGGGCAACAAACCCTCCTTTATTGCCCACCAGTGTCCAACTATCTTCGAGCGCTACAGCGTAATTAGATTTGGTGGAGATAAATGTTTCGACCGCAATAGTGGTATTGGCTATGAACCGTTGCCGGTTAGACCGGTCGTAGCAGTTAAGTATCTCTTTAGGTTCTTCGTGAAGGCTACGCCCTACGCCATGTCCGGCCAGGTTTTTGATTACCCGGTATCCCTTTCCTTTAGCTTGAGTTTGAATAAATTTGCCGATGTGTGCAATACGAACACCTGCCTTTATTTTGCTGAGGGCTTCAGATAAAATATTTCTGGATGTTTCGATGAGGGGGGTATAATTGTGGATATCTTCACCCAAAACAAAAGAGCCTCCGTTATCCGACCAATAGCCATTGAGCTCAGCAGACACATCGATATTGACTAAATCTCCTTCTTTAAAAATTTTGTCTTCTTTAGGGATTCCGTGAGCCACTTCGTTATTGACAGAAACGCAGGTCCAGCCAGGGAATCCATAAGTCAATTTGGGAGCCGATTTGGCTCCCATTTTTGATAGTATTTTTCCGCCATATTCATCTAATGCTCTTGCTGACATGCCGGGGCGCACATGTTCACGCATTTCCTTTAAGGTAATGCCTACAGCCTGACTAACAGCCCGCATCCCATCCAGTTCCTGATCACTATTAATGGACATATTATTTATTTTCTGGTTAACCAAAAGCCCAGCCATAATCCTACAATTCCCCATTGAGCCACTGTATCGACCAGGTATCCAAGTGTACTGCCTTCAAACCAGACAGAATTGAGGTAGGAAATGGTAAAATAACCGATAAAGCCAATACCCAGAGAGGCTATAAAAGCTGTAGAAAAGGTTAAGTTATCTATCTTTAAAAGGATCCAAACCAGGAAAAAGGCGGAAAGCAAATCAACGGCAAAACCTCTGACCATATTCATGCCCATATTCGTGGTGAAAGATTTCCGGTAAGAGACCTTAGCCCAGGGTTTTCCTTCCTGTTGTTCCATAAATTGCTGATATTCCTCCTGTGAAGCCCCCTTTGCCGGTTGCGGAAGAAAATAATCTCCTTCTTCCAAATGCTGAGACAATACGGCAAGGATGGTATCCTGCTTGGGGGTGGATTGCATTTCTTGCCCATGGACGTTAAGCAATGCCCAGGAAAGAAACTGCCAGATAAATAGAATAACTGCTGCGACAAGTGTACCAATGATTAGTCTACTCATTTTGGTCGTGTTTTGTTTTGTAAAATGGTTGAAAAGAGTCACTTAGTATTTATTATAAACTCTTCAAGGTACTATTTTTTATTTTGATATAAAAATGGTATCATCTAAGGAAAACTAAGGTGTATCTGAACAAGTCTTTTGAAGGCGAGAAAGGTATGTTATTACCTCAAAATCTTTAAATAAATTCTCACCACTATTAAACCAAATACTTGAATACTAAATATACAAAGTGTCTATTTAAAGGCTTGTACATGAATCCAATGATCTTGTTGAAAGGGGATCTCAATATGATTAAAACCGGCTTCGGTTAACCATGCACTTTGATCTTCAAAACTATCCGGTTTATCAAAAGCTTCATAATGCTCCATCAGCCATTCCCATTTCTCCCCGTCAGGATAATTCGTGTTTACAAATAACTTCCAATCTTCCAGGTGTTTTTCATGAGCAGGAGCGGCTTTGTTGATCATCAAATCGGTCATGGAAAACAGCCCTCCAGATTTTAAGGTAGAATAAACGGACTGAAAAATGGCTCTCTTTTCATTTGAATCGCAATGGTGGAGGCTAAACCCTGCAACCAAAAGGTCAATAGTGGAAGGAGCAAAAGCATAATCCTTGAAGTAAGAAGTAACGTACCGTAAATTAAAATTGGCAAACCGTTTTTTACATAATTCAATCATCTCATCCGACGCATCCAAGAGGGTATATTGAGCATTGGGAAAATAGGGTAGGAGAGTAGCTGTTGCATTTCCCGTGCCGCAACCAAGATCCAATATGGTCATCGGGTTAAATTCTGCCGGAAGGTTTGTGGAAAGACTATTGATTAAGGCTTGATAATGAGGTACACAGCCAATCATGTCATTGGTGTAATTCTTGGAAAATTCATTGAATTCTAAAGCAACATTCTCCTTTATCCGCATAAGAATTAATTTATGGAAACAGGTAAAACGGTTATCCCTCGAATGGTATTACTTCCCCCGACTTCAACTCGATCGATATCAATCAATAAGTTAGGAAAATTTTTTAATATAAATTCAATAAAATATTTGCAGGTCAGCTCTACTAAGGGATACCCTAAACAAGCATGTATACCCTTTCCGAAACTCAAAAAATCTGTTTCCTCCCGATGAAGATTTAATTCTAGCGGATTACTGAATTGACCTGCATCGCGATTACCCTGAACCAGAAAAAGCTTTACCCGGTCTCCTCTTTTAATCTGATTACCTTCAACTTCAGTAGCAACTGTTGCTACTCGATTGATCACTTGCACAGGACCGCAAATGCGAAATATTTCGGCCAACTTTTCTTTTTCTAATGGAAATATCCTCGATCGATCCTGGTGACCATACAATTCATAGAATATATTTCCTAACAAGAGAGGGAGAGTAGTGGTTAGACCAACAAACAACTGAATGATCGGGGATAGGAGTAAGCTAGGAGCATACTTCCCGCGCGCCAGGAGGCTTATCAGGTCTTCTGTAGGGGCTAACCGCCGTTGCTCAATCAATGGCAACACCTCCAGCGCAATAGCCAGAGTGGCATCTTCTCCCTTTTTTCGTTGTCCTGATTCACCCATATGGAAAATGGCTTTGGCATGGTCAATAAAGCTACTGTTAGAAGTGCCCGTTAATTGAAAAGCTAATTCATGGCACCAGGGGGTGATTAGGTCGCATTGGAGATCAAACTGTGCTCGGTTTTTAACGAGTTGAATGTTATTTCCGGCAGTCTTCTTCATTTTTTTTTCACACCAAACCAGATGGTTTTTTAGACTAGAAGCAACGTGTTGCCGGCAAGCTGAAGGATCCGGACCTGTTGGTACTGTGGTATTGGCATCGGAAGCGGCCGCGGCGGAAAAATTTGGACTTTTTAAAATATACTCAATAGCCTTGAAGCCAGTGACTAGCCAGGCATGTTGATTTTGATCCCAAAATATATTTTGACGAGGCTTTTGCATTTTAGATTTAAGTCTATTCCTGTCTATTCCTGTTCATTAATATTTCTGTTGCTTGCAAGATCCAGTCTCTTGAGGGATCCAGTTTAAAATCAGGTTCAATACCTACTACTTCGTAATTGCGCTGATCCTGATAACGTGTCATGGTGCAAGTGAGATCAAAACCATAGCAAGGAGTGGTTACGGTACCAACTTCGCCATATCCGACGTATCCACCCGAATTTTCTCCGGCAAGAATAGCCTCTTCGCTTTGCTTTGCCCAAAATAATAGCGTCTCACAAGAGCTGGCGCAATATTTATTATATAGGATCACGACTTTTTCTGGCCAAGGCTCCTTCACTTTTCGTTTGATCTTTCGGCCTTTAGAGCGGTTTAAGAAGGTATTGGGTTTGGCTTTTTTCAGCTTTTTAATAGTCTTTCTAAACCATTTCAGCTGCCATTTTCCAAAGTTGACCGTATCTTGTCGGGCATTTTCATACCAACTTTCCCACATATTGATATTATCTTCAGTAACGTAGTGATCAACCTTGTCGGTTCTTATGGGCTGTGAGTAAAAATACTCCATCAACTTTATGGCATTGCGGTCGCTGCCTCCGCCATTATTGCGCACATCAATGATTAGATAAGGGTGAGCAATAACTGCAGAATCTACCGCTTTGTAAAAGGAATCTAATTTAGCGTTGTAGCTACCTGAAAACGTGGGCACTTTTAAATACGTTATGCTATCGTTAATTTTACGGTGTTCTAGCGAGAACGTACTATTTACTGCGAAATTCTTCTTGTCTTCTAAAGAGGTTTTAAACCAGCTATCTCCCAAGATTCCATTATGCAGTGAAAACCTCGGATAATGCCGGAGAGAATGATTTCTTAGATACATGAGGGCTTCATAGCCTCCTTCTTTCTTTATACCAATTTCCATTTTGACTTGCCCACGTTTCCAGAGCCTGGATTTTGATTCGACGATAACTCCGATATAATCCCTAAACGGGCCTTTATGAGGAATGATAGCTATAATATAGGTAGAATCGCCCAACTCATAGATACCCCGGATGTCATCGAGCGGATATTGTTTTAGGTCTTGCTCGGTGAGTTCGTAAGTTTCTCGGGATTGATAAAGCGGGCTCTCCAAAAATTCCTTAACGATCTCCTCATTTGTTTCATCAATGTTGGGAACAGACATCCGGATGCCCGAATGGTTATCCTTAAAAGATTCAACGTAATAAGTTAGGAGCTTGAAGCAAGCTACTTCATTGGTAACCTTAGCTGCTTCTTCGAAAAGAGTGGATTTAAAAGATCGGTAATTTTCCTCGTTTTTAGGAGTTACATTATCCCTAAATCCGGGTAAGTTCTGTTCGTAATAATTGATGACATATTGCAGCTCTGTTGAGCAGGTGCAATTTTCTTGACTATTTACCAATAAGGAAACCAAAAGGAAAAGAAAGGGTAAGAGGGCTTTCATAATTAAAATGACTCTAGTTTTAAATGGATAAAAATTGAAATTTAGCTAATTCAGTTAAATTCTTAAAAGCTAATCAAAATTTTAAGTAATAATGCGAATGACGGGTTAAAATTAGTTTCAGCATATAGCTGCAGTGCAGCGAAATATCGTAGCCAGTGGCGTAAGCCTCTGGTTTATTCATGCTTAATCATTAAAGCCCCATAGGGGCGAAAGAAAAAATACGTTGACTATTCTCTTTCGCTGCGCTGCAGCTTCTTGTTCTATCTACTATTTCTTCCTGTAGCTTACGCTACAGGCTATGATTTTTCGCCGCAAAAGCGGCTTTCTCTTAGTCCCCTATCAATGTTTAGCCCGTGATTCGCCTTACTACTTAAGTCGGTAAGCGTCTACTATTTTTAGTCCTCCTATTTTCTTTTTCCTAAATTTTATTTCTTTAATTCCCTTTTAACTCCATTTTCATTTTTTACTTCATCCTTCCTATTTACCTTTGCCGCAAAACAATTCCTTATGTACCGAAAACTTTTGTTGTTCTTTTGCCTGAGTTTCTTTTGGTTGGTAACATTTGCACAGCTTACCATAACTATAACTGAGGTTCCCTTAAACACCCCGCCCAAAGAGTCGCTCTTCTTAGCTGGAAATATTAATAACTGGCAGGCTAATGATCCGAATACGCAATTGACCAATAATGGTGATGGCACCTACAGTCTTACCCTTTCTGCGGGGCCCGGAGAAATAGAGTTTAAGTTTACCCGGGGCAACTGGGATGCGGTGGAGGGCGATAGCGAAGGACAGTTCTTACCCAATCGTAAAGTGTATTACTCTGGGGGGGTACAAACGGAGGAATTAACAATAGCATCCTGGGAGGATTTGGATGGCAGTAAAGCAAAGAGCACTGCTACCGATAATGTTTATGTCCTTTCCAATAACTTTTTCATCCCTCAGCTGAATAGGGAACGAAGAATTTGGGTGTACTTACCTCCGGATTATAAAAATTCATCTAAACGGTATCCGGTTTTGTATGTTCACGATGCCCAAAACGTCTTCGACCGGTCTACGAGCTTTTCAGGTGAATGGAATGTTGATGAAACATTAAACGGGCTTTTTGATAATGGAGATGACGGTATTATCGTCGTGGGTATTGAGAATGGAGGCATTCACCGTATTGATGAATATGCACCATTCGAAAATCCGGAGTACGGGGGAGGGGAAGGAGCACAATATATGTCTTTTATTATCAATACGTTGAAACCACAAATGGATGAGACCTACCGAACGCTTCCCCAAAGGGAGCATACCGGGATCATGGGAAGCTCTATGGGAGGATTAATTTCGTTGTATGGAGCTATAGAGTATCAGCAAATATTCAGTAAGGCGGCGGTGTTTTCTCCTTCTTTATGGTTTTCCGATGATATTTTTGATTTCGTTGCCGCAAAGGGAAAGAAATACGACATGCGGATCTTTTTTGTAGGAGGTGTAAATGAAGGAGGGAGTATGATGCAGAAGGTCAATCAAATGTACTATACCTTGAGAGGAGCAGGCTTTCAGCCTTCCGAATTATGGAAAACCTTTCATTGGGATGGTGCGCATAGTGAGTGGTATTGGGCGAGGGAATTTCCCTGGGCGTATCTATGGCTGTACGGTAGTTCGGTAACAAAGGCGCAGGAGATTGCAACACCCTCCGCTAACCTGATGGAAATGGAAAAATGGGAAAAATTAATGGTAGATGTCAGGAATACCGATAAAAAGGCGTTGTTGAAGCTGTATGATCAAGATGGGAATAAGGTACTTAAAAAGAAATTCAAAGGCGCTTCTGAAGTCGATTTAAAAAATATCCCCAAAGGGGTTTACCGTGCTCAATTGAAATACCATAAAGGAGATCAACTAACTAAAACCATCGAAGTTGGAGGTGAAAAGAACTGATAAGTTTCCCTATCAGACCCTTCCTGTTTTCAGTTCACCGTATACTACTCACCCTAAAAAAGTGCTTTTTCCGTCGATTTTTCATCCTGCTTTGCCGACAAAAGTGGTGATACGGTTGTGGATGGGGCTATATTAGGTGTGGCACATCTATAAGTGTGCCACACCTATAGGTGGGGCATAATTAGCCTAAATAAATGTAGACGGACTCCATCTGACGGGCGAATTGCTTCTAATGAAGCCAAAACTTAAAAGTAATATTACAACCATGGCAAAATTATTCATTTTCTTATTCTCTATTATGATGTTCTTAATCGGTATAAGTATCTTCGTTTTTTGGATTTATTCCATTATTGATCTGGTTCGCTCAGAATTTAAACATTCCAGCGATAAGATCACCTGGGCGCTATTATTGGTGCTGGTCCCTTTAATTGGTTTGATTTTGTACTGGATGATCGGCAGAGATCAACGTATCGATTCGAATCCTACCATCCAGGAAGATGAATTCGTTTAAAAAATCAGGTGGAGGTCGCTAATTGGCGGCGTTTTGAGCCCCGCTTCAACAACCTTGCCTTTCTGGCTTGCTTTTCTTCAATGTTGAAGACTTGCTTGTAGCTATTTCCCACTTTATCCTCAAAATAAAGTTCGACATCAAAATCGTCTTCAATGCGATCTTTTCCAGCGGCCTCTAAAAATACTCCATAGACCTTATTTTTCTCTAAAGGATAATCTTTATAGTTCTCTTTTGCTTTTAGATCATAGCGCTTTAAAAACCGAAGATCCTTCAATTGGGCCAATTCTCCCGTATTCTTGATCTTTAAAAAAGCATCTCGCCCCAAAGGAGCAATTTGAAACGACTGAATCCAAAGGTCAGGAGCATGCTTTTTTATCCACCTCTTTCGTAATGATCGCTTGACCACGACAATCATGATCAGTACCAAAAGCAACAGCGCTACACCTCCTACCACGTAATATCTATATTCCCCCAAAGGTGCCAATGCTTCCTGGAGCATTGCAATTATTTTTTCCATACCAACGGTTTATTATAATCGTACAACATTAATACCTTTAATGTACAAAAGGCCAACAAATTTGACAATTTTTCAATATATTAAAGCAGTTTTCACCATTTTTCTCCATCGCCGCCAAAAATATCTGGCTTTCGTTTAAACCCAAATCATACTTTAGCGTATTACTTGTATAAATAAAAAGGTTACTCTATTGTAGTCTCCCTTACAAAACAAAAACAAGACTGAACCTAAGTTTTCGATAGTTTTGTGATACAATACTTTCTAAATTTCCTTAACACTCATAACCTGAATGCGTCAATCGAGTCGTCAATATCCTTTTAAACGTTTGTTGCTGGCTGTAAGCATGGCCTTGCCCTTACTGGCTATCGCCCAGCCCGAAATCAATTTCGATAGAGGATACGGGGGAATCGTATGGGAGGAATGCAATTTTGTCCTTCGCACGCCTGATCAGGGATTATTTCTGGCCGGGCTTACATCCTCTCCGGTGAGTAATGACGTCTCTGAGCCTAATCGGGGTATTTTCGACTATTGGGTGCTAAAAACCGACTCTCTGGCCAATAAAATATGGGATAGACGATACGGAGGCAATAAAGAAGACCGCCTATGGAGCGCCGACCTTACAAATGATGGCGGCTTTATCTTGGGTGGACACTCCCGCTCCGATATCTCGGGTGAGAAATCTGATTCCTGCAGAGGAAGCGATGATTACTGGATCATCAAAACGGATTCGTTAGGGAATATCGAATGGGATAAAACCTACGGTGGCGACTCTACCGATATTCTCTTCACCGTTAAGCAAACCTTGGATGGAGGCTTTATTATGGGAGGAAATTCCATCTCTGGCATAAGTGGAGAAAAAACAGATACCTCAAGGGGGCTATTTGATTGGTGGATCATCAAAACGGATTCCATCGGTAATATTGAGTGGCAAAAGACCTTCGGAGGGGACGATAACGACCGGTTGAATGAAATCCAACTCGCCAGTGATGGCGGCTATTATCTGGGCGGAGGTTCGAAATCGACCATCAGCGGCGACATTACTTTACCTCTGACCGGCGTTCGCGATTTTTTTCTCGCCAAATTAGATGCCGATGGCAATGAAGTGTGGCAACGACGCTATGGAGGAACCAATGAAGACGAAATCAATTCCTTCCAAAAAACACTCGATGGCGGTTTTATCCTTGGCGGAGGATCCCGCTCAGAGATTAGCGGCGATAAGACTGATTTCCTCCGTGGAATCGTAGACTTCTGGGTCATCAAAACAGATGCCGATGGCAATATCGAATGGGATCGGACCTTCGGAACGGAAGGGCTCGAAAACCTCTATTCTCTCCAACAAAATTCAGTAGGGCACTATTTATTAGGCGGGTTTTCAGGTTCTGATGCCTCCTTCGATAAGTCGGAACCCGGCCGGGGCGGCTGGGACTTCTGGTTGATCTACCTAGACCCCTTCGGTAATAAATTCTGGGATAAAACCTTTGGCGGACCAGATAACGATGTCCTCGTCCATCTATTCCAAAATAAAGATGGCAGTTACCTGCTTTCAGGCCATTCCAGCTCCGATGTAGGCGAAGACAAAACAGCTGCTAACTATGGTTTTAATGATGTTTGGATCATTAAAACCGATTGCAATCTTTCGGTGCAAATTAACGCAGATACCACCATCTGCTTTGGCGCATCTCTTCAACTGGATACCCTAGACACCTACTGCCCGGGATGTAAATATGGCTGGCTCGACGGACCAGATAGTGTCTCAAGGGTGGTTGCTCCGGATCAACAAACAAAATATTATCTCCTGGCCTATGATAGTCTAGGCTGCACCGTTTGGGATACGATCACGGTCGGCGTACAAACGCTTCCTGTTATCCCTTTAGATGCGAGCTACACCATTTGTGAAGGTACCAGTGTTTCTCTTGATGCGGGAAATCCAGGCTATGAATATTTATGGTCTACGAATGATAGTAGTCAAGTCATTCAGGTAGACTCACAGGGCTTATATCAAGTGGAGGTGACTGACCCTTTGGGCTGCACTTCATCAGGTGAAGCAATAGTTAACGTTATCGAAGTACCCAAGATTATTGATACCAATTTTGTTTGCACCAACCTAAATACGGCCTTCCGGGTAGAATTGCAAATAGCTGGTGGAGACACTTCCAATTATGAGATTACTGGATCGTCAGGACTGCTTTTGGGTACTAACTTTATCTCGAGTGATATTCCCAACGGAGGTTCTTTTTCTTTTACTATAGACGACAATTCAGGCTGCGCTCCCCTCACTTTTGAAGGTAATTATAACTGCCCCTGTTTATCTGAAACCGGTACGATGAATCTTGACCCGCTCACTATTTGCGGTGATGGACCAGCTAGCACTTCCATCCCTCAAGATGTCATACTGGATTATAATGACACGCTCTATTTCGCCCTGCACGATGGAGCAACGGAGGATCTGGGAACTATTTTCAATCTAAATGCCACTCCTCAATTTGTCTTTGATCCTTCTGCTATGGAATATGGTAGCACTTACTACATTTCTGCCATTGCAGGTTATGGGGATACGACCGGAAATATATACCTCAATGATAGCTGTCTGGTGGTTTCCATCGGCACGCCGGTTACGTTTTATGATCCGCCGGAGGCGGTGATCAGCCCTGATACAGGGTTGTTGGTAGATTGCTATATACCCACATTGACGTTATCAGGGAATGCCTCTTTACCGTTAGGGGTTGATTATCAATGGTTTGATGAGGAATATCAACTGCTTGGCGACGAAAGTTTTGTCGAAGTAACAAATGGAGGCCTGGTCCAATTGATTGTTACAGAAACCGTCAGCGGATGTAAAGACACCACATCAGTAGGTGTTGAAGAAGATAAAATTGCTCCCACTATCCTTATTAATCCGCCCCGGCCTTTGACTTGTGTCGATTCGATCCTTACCATCGATGCCAGCAGCTCTTCAAGCGGACCAGCGTTCAATTATGAATGGACGGGACAAACGCCTGTTCAATATGATTCGACGCTAACTCCACAAGTCAATGATCCGGGGCAGTATGAACTGGTTATTTTTAATGAGCAAAATGGATGTAGTTCTACTGAGGTAGTTAATGTAGAAGAAGATAGATCGGTACCTGAAATCCAAATAGCAGAACCAGAGTACCTAAATTGCGTTGTTGAAGAAGTGACGGTGGAGGCTACTGTTCAACCACAAGACAATTATATCCTGTTCAATTGGATAACCAATGATGGTCGAATCGTTCAGGGAGCAAACTCATTGGCTCCCTTAGTAGACGAACCCGGAACCTACACTATTTTGGTGCAAAATACGCTAAATGGCTGTACCAATGAGGCGTCTGCTCAGATTATCGAAATTGATGACTACCCCAAAACCAGCTCCATCTCCTTTGAAAACCCCCGCTGTTTTGACGATGATAACGGGCTGATTTATATTGATTCAGTATCAGGAGGGCTCCCTCCTTATCTCTTTGCTCTCGAAAATGATCCCTTTCAGACTTACGGCCAATTTTTTCATTTACCAGCAGGTCAATTTCCAATCACTATTCAGGATGCAAGAGGGTGCGAATGGGATACCATTATTTTACTTCAACAACCTGATGAATTGCGGGTAGAGCTAGGGGATAGTCGAGTCGTTACCTACGGAGACGAAACACAAATCGAGGCCCAAATTAGTGTACCTCTTGATCAAATTCAGGAAATTCTTTGGGAGCCTTCTGTTGTTGTTCCTTGTAGTGATTGCCTTTCGTTTAGTTTTTTTCCTGAAAATGAGTTGACCCTTCGCATTGAAATTGAGGATCAGAATGGTTGCTCGGCCGAGGACTGGCAACGGGTCTCGGTAAGAAAAGAGAGGCATCTTTATATTCCTACAGCTTTTTCTCCTAATGGAGACGGGAGCAATGATTTTTTTCGTGTATTTGCGGGGGATCATGTTGTTCAGGTCAATGAAATTGGCCTTTTTGACCGGTGGGGAGCGTTCGTATTTTCCCGCAGCAACTACGATCCCGAAGATCCAAGCACCTGGTGGGATGGTCGGTTTAGGAGTAAGGAGCTTCCCTCAGGCGTCTATGTCTATTACGTAGAAGTGCAGTTTATCGACGGTGCCACAAAAATCTTTAAAGGAGATGTTACGTTGGTTCGATAAATAGCTAGTCTATAATTCCAAGTAGGGTAAAATTTTTGTCCTCACCTCTTCTGGTAATCCATGAATCTGCGCTAAGTCCTCCAATGACTGAAAAGGACCATGGTGGTTGCGATATGCGATGATAGCCCCTGCCTGCCGATAAGAAAGATAAGGATGTTTTTTCAGTGTTCCTTCAGTACAATTATTGATATTTATTTTTTTAGGAATAGGAGAGTGTATCAAAAAAGGTTTGATTTTTTGAAAGGTACTGTCGGGAAGGTAATAGGTTTCTCCCACCTGTTCGATATTGTAAAAACCTCCTAGCTTATCGCGAAAACGAACGATCCGCCGGGCATAGGCAGGCCCAATACCATTTAGTTGTTGCCATTCTTCGGGTGTTGCTTTATTGATATCAATTTTGGGAGGTAGTTTTCGTTCATAAATCTCTTCGTTGTAGGAAGTCGGTCGCGGTACTTCAGCTCGTTTTTCCGGAAGTTGGATAAAAGGGGCCAGGTTTTCAAAGAGTTCTCCGGTCATTCCATAAATTTTTAGTAAATCTTTTTTGGTTTCAAAAGTGCCCCCCTTGGACCGATAGTTTTTGATTGTATGGGCAATTGGTGTTGGAATCATTAGCAGATTAAGACTATCAAGAGGGATGGTATTAGGGTTGAAAGCAAATAAGTGCTTGGTTGGCTTTTCTTCCCGAGCAATAGCGGAAGGCTCTTTCAGAAATTTTTCTTCAGCATCTTGTTTATCTTCCAATCGCATATACGGCAAAAGCCGCCGATAGTCGGCTTCTTTCAAGCCATATACCTTTTGAACATCCTCCAGTGTTTCAAATCCTTTTATGGTATTTCTGAAATTGACAAATGTTTTAGCCACTCTTTCGGATAAACCTAACTCAACCAGCGTTTCAACCGCTACTTCATTTATGTCAAAATCAAAGGGTTCAGCCACTTTTTGCTCTTTCTTTTCCGATTGCTCCCTTTCCAACTTTTCTTCGATCAAGCTGAAGTCTACCTCCGGCGCTTTTCTAAAAGCATCATAAATATCTGGTAAAAATAAAGAGATCAAAATAAGGGTCAATAATACCAATACGCCATTTCGCTCGGAACGGGTAAAATGGAAATAATCTTTTGAGGAATAGCGCTTCATGGTTTGATTTTGTGAAAAAAAAATCGCAAAATAGCTTTTTAAGATTTAGTTGTTGATTCAGTGCGTTGTCTAGACTAATGATGAAGTACCTTGCCTACACCATTTGACCAAAATCTACACTACGGTTCATTCCCGTGTTTCATTCCCCCGCTCTTTCCTTCCCATAGCGGTTAGTTTAAAATCGGTTGTGTCAATTTTAAATAAGGTATTACCAAACTGAAGCCATTCCCCTTCTCTTTTTAGAAAATCATTTTGGAATGCTGTTTGACTTGTCAGGATAGCATCGATGTCTCGAACACCCTTGTACATTCGGTAATTTTCTGCAGCAAATTGTATTTTCTTTTTTGATAAGTCATTACTCCTGAAGTTTACTACCTCCCGGCCCCAAAAGAAATCTACTAATTGATGCCTCGGAATATCATAACTCACGATTTCAGGCCGACTTAATTGTATGCATTTATTGACGGATGTCCAGGATATGGCTATCAGTAAGGTAAGTAGACATAGAAATTTATAGTAGTAACGGTTGGTCTCAATTGATGTCATGAGGAAGCCTATCGAAACGTACACCAACACCGTTGTAGGCCAGGCTATCCAGACTCCGGAGATCAATCCGGAGGGCAGGGCTTGTATCCAATAAATGAGTTGATTCACTATCCATAGGAATCCTTCGAAAAGGATGGCCACGTAAGTACTCAGATAAGGAGAAAGACTCGTCAAAACAAATAAAATCAATCCGCCTGATAGAATAACCGTTGCTGCCGGGACAACTATAATACCTGATAACCAAAAATACAACGGAAATTGATGAAAATAATACAGCGACAATGGAAAGGTCGTTAACTGAGCTGCAAAGGATACTGTGATCAACTGCCACAGAGAATCAAGGATCCTAGAATCGGGTAACCATAAATTGTATAGTTTAGGCTGGAAGTAAACGATCCCGACAATGGCCGAATAACTCAATTGAAAACCTACCTGGCCGATTAAAAAAGGATTTATCCATAAAAGACAAAAGCAGGAAGCTGCCAGTGTATTATAAATAGACGAAGAGCGATTGACTGAGATCCCTATAATTACAAAGGAAAACATAGTAGAGGCTCTGAGTACAGAGGGTGAACCACCGGTTAGTAATGCGAAGGACCAAATGGCAAAAATGCAAACTATGGGTTCCAAGTGCCTGAGGGAAGCAAGCAACCTTTTTGTATGTGAAAAAAATCCCCTAAAGATGAGAAAAATGAGACCAACATGCAGCCCTGAGACTGCTAGTACATGCATCGCTCCTGTCTGGGCATAGGCATCTCTCAACTCTGTTTCAATCCCTGATTTATCTCCTAAAATCAGCGCTTTGGCTACGGCAAGCTCCTCTTTTTCCGAAAGGGCGCTTTCTAATATTTTTAATAATCTTTTTCGGAAAATCGATAGGTTAGATAAAAACGAATGCTTGCTACCGGAAGCTAATAATCGGACTTTTTCTCCCGACAAAATGCATTGAAAATGAATGTTTTTGAAAAACAAATACCTGCGGTAATCAAATGCTTTGGGATTGGCGGGAGGAGCTACAGGAGTCAACTGGTTTTTAAAAACCAGAAGATCTCCGGAATTAAACGCCAGACTATCTTTCGACTCAAAAATCGTCAATAGAACATACCCTCCTGAAGGCTTCCAGTTACCCAGTGTATCTCTGCCGGCATTGATTGCTAACTGATACCTGGAGAGCCGATCTTTGTAAACAGGTTCTCCCACCACTGTGCCTGTAAAGTGTGTCGAAGAGTGGTGATGCACAAAAAGCGTATTTCTTGCTTCTGCCCCATGAAACTGATTAGCCCGCTCATACCCTAGTAGCAACAATAAAATATTTAACAACACTCCAAATAACCATCTCCACCCATACGTCACTTTTGATTGATGAATCACTAATAAGAATATCCACCCCATGGCCAACAGTCCTCCATTTATACTCAAAGGAACCCCAAGGAGAAGGTATAACCCTATTCCTAAAAGAAAGGGAATCAATAATCGAATAAATGGAAAGGGCCTCCAGTTGATCATAGTAAAAAACAATAATGCTTCTACTTAGGAGTACCCTGAGATCAAAAAAGGTAACTGTTAAAGTATGTTAATTTGTTGAAGTGTTGAGAAAGAAACGTTTAAGGTGGAGTGCTTAAGAGTTATTTTATCTTCA
>CAZHOV010000058.1:0-30693 GCA_964534315.1 uncultured Saprospiraceae bacterium
CTGATACCTCGATACCCTGATACTTCGATACCCTGATACCTCGATACCCTGATACCTCGATACCCTGTTACCTTTCACCCCCCAGATTTCTTTGTCTGTTTATACCCCGCCTCCATCAGCAATTCTACAACCTTATCTCTCTTATTCCCTTGTATTAGTATCTCGCCGTCTTTTGCAGAACCCCCAACCCCGCATTTAGTTTTTAAAAACTTACCTAAATCCTTCAGATCGTCTTCATTGCCAACAAAACCAGTAATTAGAGTGACTTCCTTACCTTTTCTTTTCTTTCGGTCGATAAATACCCGTAATCGTTGGTTTTCCGGCTCTGGGGTTTCTTCCTGCTCGCCGCTTTCATATTGATATTCAAAATCGGGATTGGTTGAGTATACGACTCCCTTCCTGTTTTTCTTATTCTTCTTACTCATATTCAAAATTTTAACAAGGATATATAAAAAGTTTAATATTAAAAAAAAATTTTGTTAACAGTAAAATAGATAGTTAATAAAGTCTATATTATCGCTTCCAATTATTATTGATTAATTTAAGCACCTTGTAGCCCAATCCGTCGAGTAGATGGGGCGAATTGGCTATGATGACTACACTCGTTTGCGTTTCTTTCACGAAGCCCGCGAAAATCCGGTATCCTTTTGTATAACCCGGATGTGCAATAATATCAAAATAGTTCTTCTGGCCGTAAATGTGCCACCCCATTCCGATAAAAGTATTTTTCACCTTTCCCGTTGGAGCGATTCGTTGGCGCAGCTCTTCGAAATCGGCTTTCAACGAAGCCGATGACCCAGAAATAAAAAAACTTAGAAAACTGATCAGATCCTCTACGGTTGAAGATAAACCATTAGCTCCGGTAAAAACCAAATTTCTTTCGGGGGTTACCGGTAAACCGCTGAAGGAATTTCCAGGTAAAATAGTTTGCTCATTATTTGTTAAGTTTGTAAAAGTACTCGTCATATCCAAAGGAGCAAGTACTTTTTCATTCAACAAATTATCATAAGATTGACCAGTTTGTTTTTCTATAATGCATTGTAAAAGCGCAAATCCAGTCTCCGAATAATGATACCCTTCTTTCAATTCTTCTTTTGTTAATGAATGATAAAAATTGAGCAATTGTTCGGAATTATAGTCTCGAAATGGATGCTCGGCGTTAGATTTGGTCACGGCCAAATTGTTAGGTAATTTAGGTAATCCGGATCTATGAGAAACTAAATCAAGAAGCGTGGCTTCTTGCATGGCAGGATTCTGATGATAAGGTGAAAGAAAGGCATTTATCGGATCGTCCCATTGAAAAAGATCCTCTTCCACTAATATGGAGGTGAGCAGTGTTGTAAATACCTTGCTAAAGCCCCCTATTGGTGCTATGGCCTGTTGATCCTCTAAGGAAGCGTCTGTTATTGCCTTGTTTTGAAACGTAAAAAAATAACTCGAATCGGCAATTTGTAATCCCATTAAGATGACGGGCGTTTTTTGAGGAGAGATTTCTGTGTCAAATTTTATGATTTTTTCAATTTGCCTTCTTAAATTGCTCCTTTGCTGAGATTGAACATTAACAGTAGTCAAAATTAGCATTATTAAGATCAGTATTGAACAGTTATCTTTATTCTTCATTATAACTTTGATCTAATTATTTTTTTAAAACGACCAAAATGAACAACTTCCTTTCCCCCTTTGCAATTATATTACTGTCCGTGCTTACGCTATTTAGCTGTACCAATGTTGAACAACAAAAAAATGATTCCTACAAGATGAAAGAAGCAAATGCTATACCTGCACCACAAGTAAAAAAAATTCCAAAAGAATTGACCATTCATGGGGACACCAGAATTGATAATTACTATTGGCTGAACGACCGTAACAATCCAGAGGTCATTCAGTATTTGAAAAATGAAAATAAGTATACTGAGGAAATTATGCAACCTACTGAGCCGCTTCAAGAAAAGATCTATGAAGAAATTGTGGGGCGCATAAAAAAGGATGATGAGTCTGTTCCTTATAAAGACAATGGCTATTACTACCTGACCAAATATGAAAAAGGTAAAGAATATCCCATCTATTCCAGAAAAAAGGGTAGCCTTGAAGGGGAAGAAGAGTTACTGCTGGACGTCAATCAGCTGGCTGAAGGTTATGAATTCTATCAGGTGGGAGGACGATCGGTGAGTCCTGACAATAAACTAATGGTATATGGCGAAGATACGCTGAGTCGGCGACTGTATACGCTTCGCATTAAGAATTTGGAAACGGGAGAACTGCTGCCCGACGTTATCCAAAATACCATCGGTTCTGCTGTTTGGGCCAATGACAATAAGACGATTTTTTACGCTAAAAAAGATGAAACCACCCTGCGTCCCTATCAAATCTATCGCCACGTACTGGGAACAGATGTAAAGGATGATGTGCTAATCTATACGGAAGACGACGATACTTTTGTCAGCTATGTCTATAAAACCAAATCTGAAAAGTATATCCTGATCGGTTCGTATGCAACCCTGACAAATGAGATCAGATACCTGGATGCCAATAACCCGACAGGTGTATTCCAGATGTTTGAACCCAGAAACAGAGATGAAAAACTCGAATATTCAGTATCTCATTTCAACGATCAATGGTATATCAAAACAAATTGGAAAGCAGAAAACTTCCGGTTAATGCGTACTCCCGAGGGCAATACCTCGAAAGATGCCTGGGAAGAAGTGATCCCTCATCGGAGCGATGTGCTTATGGAATCTTTCGATCTGTTTGACGACTATTTAGTATTGACCGAACGAATAAAGGGGATCACCGAAATTCGGATCAAACCATGGGAAGGAGAGGAGCACTACATCAAATTTGACGAAGAAGCTCATATGGCCTACACTTCGACGAATCTGGATTTCGATACGGAAGTGGTACGGATAGGATACCAATCGATGATCACGCCCAATTCTACCTATGATTACAACATGCGCACTAAAGAAAAGACGTTGCTCAAGCAGCAAGAAGTGGTGGGTGATTTTTCTTCCTCTGATTACGCTTCAGAGCGATTATATGCCACTGCCAATGATGGAACCAAGGTGCCTATTTCTATGGCTTACAAGAAAGGGGTTAAAAAAGACGGCAGCAATCCTTTGTTGCTTTATGGGTATGGCTCTTATGGGGCCAGTATGAACCCATCTTTTAACTCGGCGAGGTTAAGCCTGTTGGATCGAGGATTTATCTTCGCAATTGCCCACATTCGAGGCGGAGAAGAAATGGGAAGAGCTTGGTATGAGAATGGAAAATTGCTCAAAAAGAAAAATACATTCACCGACTTTATTGATTGTGCCGAATTTTTACTGGAAGCCAATTATACAACTAAAGAAAAGTTATTCGCATTGGGTGGAAGTGCCGGAGGCTTGCTTATGGGTGCAGTAATCAATGAACGTCCCGACCTCTGGAAAGGTGTCATTGCCGCCGTCCCCTTTGTAGATGTGGTGACTACGATGCTGGACGAAAGTATTCCGCTAACAACGGGCGAATATGATGAATGGGGTAATCCAAACGATAAGGAATATTATGACTACATTAAGTCGTACTCACCTTATGACAATATAGAAGCCAAAGACTATCCCAACCTGCTCGTAACCACCGGTCTGCACGACTCCCAAGTTCAATATTGGGAACCGGCTAAGTGGGTCGCTAAACTTCGTGAGCTAAAAACGGATGATCATTTGCTCTTACTCCACACCAACATGGGAGCCGGGCATGGTGGTGCCTCCGGCAGATTCAAAAGGTACAAAGAAACCGCTATGGAATATGCATTTTTAATTAGCTTGGCCAATAATGAGTAATGAGTAATGAGTAATGAGCAATGAAAATACCAGGTTCAAATGATTTAGTTAGGAAAAAATCTATAAAAAGGTTAGTTTAGGATTGAATTTGAAAATACGAAAAGGATAATGTTATATGATACAATCGATAATTTTTATTGTTATAGCCGCCTTGGTTATTGGGTTAGCAACCAGGCAATTCTTGCGCATCCGCAGGAATATCTTATTGGGGCAGGACGAAGAGATCTCGGGCAATACCGGGAAACGGTGGAAGAATGTATTATTGATTGCTTTCGGGCAACAAAAAATGTTTAAGCGATGGATACCTGCTATTTTCCACCTTTTTATTTACGTAGCTTTCTTATTTACTCAGATTGAGTTAATCGAGATTTTTATTGACGGTATTTTTGGAGTACATCGTTTTTTTGCAGCTAAACTGGGCGGGTTTTATACCTTCATTATCAGCTTAATAGAGGTATTGTCTGTGAGTGCTTTTGTAGCTACTATAATCTTTTTATGGCGAAGAAACCTGCTTAAAGTACCCCGTTTCGTTAAGCCCGAAATGAAAGGCTGGCCTACTCTTGACGGTAATCTGATTCTTTTATTGGAAATCATTTTGTTAGTAGGTATTTTCTCTATGAATGGAGCGGATGTCGTACTCCAGAAGATTGATCCGGAGCACTATCCCGATACTGGATTTCTCGCAGTGAGCGGTTGGCTGGGCCCCATGTTATTTGGAGGTTTATCAGAATCAACTCTTGTGGGAATAGAGCGCTTTGGATGGTGGATGCACATTCTGACCGTTTTTGGGTTTTTGCTGTATTTGCCTTATTCCAAACACCTCCATATCCTCTTAGCTTTCCCGAATACCTATTATGCTAAGTTGGATTCAAGAGGAAAGATGGAAAATATGCCCGAAATTATGAATGAGGTCAAAATGATGATGGGGCTTTCTGACGGAAACGGAGAAGAAATGCCTATGGATGCCGAGTTGCCCGACTTTGGTTCTAACGACATCTTTAATCTGAGTTGGAAAAATATTATGGATGCCTATTCCTGTACCGAATGCGGACGGTGTACTGCTGTTTGTCCGGCTAATATCACAGGTAAAAAGCTATCTCCAAGAAAAGTTCTCATGGATATCCGGGACCGCACAGAAGAAGTGGCTCAACATATTGATAAGAATAACTCCGAGGTTGCCAAAGATCCTTCTAAACCGGTTTCGAAAGAAAATTATGACGATGGCAAATCACTGTTCGATTACATTACCGCAGAGGAATTGCACGCTTGTACGACCTGTAACGCCTGTGTGGAAGCTTGTCCGGTATTGATCAATCCGTTAGAGCCTATATTGAAATTACGCAGATATGAAATACTGACGCAATCCGCCGGTCCCCAGGATTGGCTGCCCATGTTTAATAGTATCGAAAACAGCGGGTCCGCCTGGCAAATACCTGATGACCGCGACAAATGGGCCAAAGAAGCCCAAAACGGCAATTAATTGCTCTTAGCTGCTAGTTGTAGGAAATGCTAGTTGGGAAATGTTAGTTTGGACCTCGGCTGCTAGTTGGGACGTGCTAGTTGGGACGTCCTCGTCCCAACTAAAAAAAAACAAAAAATAATCAAAATCAACATCATGAAAAAACATCTACCTACATTCTTATTTATCTTCTTGGCAACTATTGGCCTGATAGCTCAAGATACTTTTTCCATCATGGCCGTTGACCCCGAAACGGGAGAGGTGGGAGCCGCTGGAGCCTCTTGTATCGACGACGGTGACTGTGGAGGTTGCGGAGGCGTGATCATTATCAATGACCTGATCCCGGGGAGAGGGGGAATGAATTCTCAGGCCTACGCTTGTATTCCCAATGTCAATCTACAAAATGGAATTGCTCAACTAGAAGCCGGCGATAGCCCTCAGGAAGCCCTGGATTATGTACTCGCCAACGATGCTTGTTTCTCTCAGGGGTTTGATCCGACATACCGGCAATACGGCATTGTGGATTTAGATCCGGCTACGGGCGACCCCCGAAGTGTAGCCTATACCGGGTCCAATAATGACCCTTATGCCAACCACCTTACCGGACCTAATTACGCCATCCAGGGTAATATTTTATTAGGGCAGGAAATCCTGGACAGTATGGAAGCCCGGTTTTTAAGTACGGAAGGATCGCTAGCAGAAAAACTTATGGCCGCTATGCAGGGGGCCAATGTACCTGGTGCTGATACCCGCTGTTTGAATGAGGATGTTTCTTCTTTGTCTGCCTTTATCCGCGTAGCTCAGCCGGGAGATACCCTGGGTACTTATTACCTTGAATTAAATGTGAAGGAGACGCCTTTTGGGGTGGAACCTATCGACTCATTGCAAACCCTTTTTGACTCCTGGTTTGTGACCAATGTAGACCAAGTTGCCATTAATGAACTAGACTTAAGAGTTTATCCGAATCCGTCTACTTCCAGCGTATTTTTCGAATCCTCGGGAGTGGATTTGAAACCTGGTTATGATTTGACTATATATAATGAAATAGGCCAAAAGGTGTTAACTAAAAAAATCAATGCTACCGTGCTGGAAGTCTCAGCAAGCGAATTAACCGGTAGTCAGCTATATTGGTACCGAGTTGAAAATGAACAGAATAAAATTATCAAAACAGGAAAGTTTATACATCTTAAATAAGAGCGTTATGTCTAAAGAATTACGAATTCCAACAATGGCAGAATATGCTGCTGAAGGTAAAACACCAGAAGTCTTGTTTTGGGTAGGCTGTGCAGGGAGTTACGACGATAGAGCCCAAAAAGTATCAGTCGCCTTTGCTAAGATCCTGAATGAGATCGGGATCGATTTTGCTATTTTAGGGAATGAAGAGAGTTGTACGGGAGATCCAGCCCGGAGAGCAGGTAATGAATTTCTTTTTCAAATGTCTGCTTTGCAGAATATCCAGATATTAGACGGATATGAAATAAAAAAGATCGTCACGACCTGCCCTCACTGTTTTAATACCATTAAAAATGAGTATCCTGAGCTTGGCGGCCACTATGAAGTGATCCATCATACGCAATTCCTCCAAAAGCTCATCAATGAAGGACGCTTAAAACTTAAAGGGGGAGGGGTGTTTGAAGGAAAAAAGATTACCTATCACGACTCTTGCTACCTGGGCAGAGTTAATGGAGTGTACGAAGCTCCCAGAGCAGTGTTGGAACAATTGGATAACGACCTTGTAGAAATGAAGCGCTGCAAATCCAATGGTCTATGCTGTGGAGCCGGCGGCGCCCAAATGTGGAAAGAAGATGAGCCCGGTAAAAAACGAATCAATGCAGAACGCGCAGAAGAAGTATTGGAAACAAAAGCCGAAATTCTGGCTGTCAATTGCCCGTTTTGCTTGACCATGATGCAGGATGGGATCACTTCTAAAAATGCTGAAAATGATGTAATGGTCTATGATTTAGCTGAATTGATTATCAATAACGGGATTCAATAGTTCTGCAAGAAATCTTTTAAAATAAAGAACCATGGTAAATTACGATCAACTACCCAATACTACCCGCACCTGGATCTACCAATCGAGTCGGCCTTTCACAGAGGAAGAAGTCAAAGCGTTGAATGGTTATTTAGAGTCCTTTGTCGATCAGTGGGTGAGTCATAATCGCAAATTACAAAGTTTCGGGAAGGTATATCAACAGCAGTTTATTGTGCTAATGGTAGACGAAAGCCAGGCAGGGGCAAGCGGTTGCTCTATCGATAAGTCCGTCCATTTTCTTAAAGAAGTGGAGATGAAATATGGGGTGACGCTATTTGACCGGATGACCTTTGCCTACAAAGATCGGGACGAGGTAAAGACCGTTTCGAGAGACGAATTTGCCGATCTCTACAAGCGAGAAAAAATCTCAGACGAAACCATCGTCTTTAATAACCTCGTCGATACCAAAGCTGATTTTGAATCCAACTGGCAAATTCCCTTGAAGCAAAGCTGGCATAAAAATATGGTCTACTAATTTTTATTGCAATCTCTAGTGGATAAAGTTGAATGGTTGATTTTGCTATTGTTATAGCTTATCTTGTATTGATCACGTTTAATAGAAAAAACACCCATTTTAACTTCCTTATTCGTATCTTGAGGAGGGTAAGTGGAAAATCAAAATTATTCTTCCAATTTTTTTGCCTTACTACTTAATTAATTTTGTTGTTTTAATAACATCTAATGTTTGGAAAAGTAAAACGGTGGTTAGGTATTGAAGGGGTAAAACTGGAATTAATCCTTCCCGAAGAGGTTAAAGAGAAAGAGGGTGCAGTGGTTGGAAAAATTCGGTTCTATTCACAAAATGACCAAACCGTCAATTATATAAAGGTAATACTCATTGAGAAATACACGAGAGGTAAGGGAAAAGAGAAACTGATCGATGAGTATCAATTGGGCGAGATCAGCCTGGAACAAGAAATTGAAGTACCTGCAGAAGAAATCATAGAAATTGACTTTAAACTGCCCTTCGAACTATACAAATCGGATATGGATCAGTTAGAAAATCAAAACTTTCTGGCCTCAGGAGTTGTCAAAATGGCAAAGTGGCTACGTGGGGTAACGTCTACCTACCGAATAGAAGCGGAAGCCAGAGTAAAAGGCACTGCACTCAACCCATTTGATAAAAAATTCATCAATTTATCCTAACGTTGAGCTATTCAGAGTATATCCCTATTGTTCAAAGTCTTTGATGATCTCATCATCGGTCTTGCCAAGCTTTTCCAATAAAAACTGCGTATCGTCGGCAAAGGGATCTTCAGGGTGTTTAGCCAGGAAGTCCTCATAAACCGAACGAGCTTCGTCGTATTGCTTTAGATCATTGTCTAGCGTGAACGCTTTCAGGAATAAAGCTTGAGGGGCTTTATCGAAATCGGGGAATTGAGCATAGATCTTATCGTATATCGAAATGGCCCGATTATATTGATTAAGGGTGCGCGACATCTCAGCTGCCTGAAATAAATAATTCGGACTCTCTTCTTTATCCGGATTCGCTGCTCCATATAATTCACACAAATTGACATAACTCATGGTGGCTTGCTTGTTGAAAGAGTTCGATTGCTCATCAAAGATCAACGATTTTTGCCCCTCTATCAATGCAACTAAGCGAGCATTCATTTGATTATTGTCGGTAAACGTATTAGCTACAATCTCTTTGATTTGCTCGGGCGTCTCAATCTCTCTCAAATTATTCATTAAAATAGCTGCTAACCCCATGATATTCTTGTCGGTATTCTGGTAATCCGGGTAATCCTTAATGGCTTGCTGTAAAGCAAGGGCTGCCTCTTTTGCATTACCGATCCTCAATTCCAGGTCAGAAAGTTTTTTTAAATATACCGGATTATTTAAACTGTCTTCCGGATTTTTGGAAAGATAAGTCTTATACTTTTTCGTTAACGTTTTCATTTTTTCAACATCTGCAGCTTCCAATACTTCCTGCTCCAGCGTTGCAATTTCCTCTTTTAGATTTCCGCCACCGGTACAAGCTACAAAGAATACAAGTATAGAACAGAACAACAATAGGTGTTTCATGACTAATTTTTGTTTGGGAAAATAGTGGAAAATAATTAAGCGGCAAATCAAAATTGCTTGTATAATAATTTGTTCGAATGAAATTGACTGAATAATCGAATACTTGGAAATTATGAAGGAATTTTCATTTGAACCTAAAAAAATTATTATACCAATTTTTTTGCCTTACTACTTAAGTCGTCAAATTTAAAAGTTTTCTCCAAATATTCAGAAACCTGACCCCTATTTAAACATTCAAGTTTGATTTTGATTTAATAAAGGGACAAAAGACATACTTCATACTTCATATTTCATGTTTCATGTTTCATATTTCATGTTTCATATTTCATGTTTCATATTTCATACTTCATATTTCATATTTCATATTTCATACTTCATATTTCATACTTCATATTTCATACTTCATACTTCATTTTTATGGTTAACTTTTTTTGGTTTCGAAGAGACTTACGATTAGAAGATAATGTTGGTTTGTATCATGCTTTAAAAGGAGAGCATCCGGTGGTGCCGCTGTTTATTTTTGACCGGGATATTTTGGATAAACTCGAGGATAAGCAGGACGCCCGCGTAGAGTTTATCCATGATACCATGAAAGATATTAAGGAACGATTGCAACAGGAGGGTAGTGATTTGATGGTAAGATACGGAAAGCCCATTGATATTTGGAAGGAACTGGTTGAAGAATTTGAGATTGGAGTAGTTTACGCCAACCGCGATTATGAGCCCTATGCCAAGAATAGAGACCAAGAGGTGGAAGGATTACTAAAAGAGCATCATATTGATTTCCATACCTACAAAGATCATGTGATCTTTGAAAAGCAGGAAGTTGTAAAAGATAATGGCGATCCGTATGTCGTGTTTACGCCTTACAGTAAAAAATGGATGGAAAAGTTGAATGCTGAAATGGTCAGCAATGGGGGATCAGGCGAAGTTTCTTACTATTTTCAATCAGTACCTTCTGAAGAACATCAATCTAATTTTGCAGGTGATCTATCTTTTGATTGGATTACATTAGAAGAAATGGGGTTTGAGCCAACCAATATTCATATTCCCTCCAAAACGGTAAAACAAGGAGTGATAAAGCAGTACGATAAAAACAGAAATTTTCCGGCGGTAGAAGGGACTTCTCGTTTGGGTATTCACTTCCGGTTTGGTACCATCAGCATCCGGGAAAAAGCGCGCAAGGCACAGCGGTTGAATAAGACCTTTTTGAATGAGTTGATCTGGCGGGACTTTTACGCTATGATCCTGGCCAATTTTCCCAAAGTCGTCAATGAGCCTTTCCGCGAAAAGTATAAAAATATAGAGTGGCGCAATAATGAGGAAGAATTTAACGCCTGGTGTGAAGGTAAAACGGGCTATCCAATGGTTGACGCCGGAATGCGACAACTCAACCAGACCGGCTACATGCACAACCGGGTGCGTATGGTAGTTGCCAGTTTTCTAACCAAACACTTACTAATTAATTGGCAATGGGGAGAAGCCTATTTTGCAGCCAAACTATTGGATTTTGAGTTGGCGAGCAATAATGGCGGCTGGCAGTGGGCAGCAGGATGTGGAACTGATGCGGCTCCTTATTTTCGTATTTTCAACCCTGAATCCCAGTTGAAAAAATTTGATAAGGATCTGAAATATGTAAAAGAATGGGTGCCCGAATATGGTACAGATGACTACCCGGAGCCGATCGTAGAGCATAAGTTTGCCAGGGAGCGTTGTTTGAGGGTCTATAAAGAGGCGTTGAATGGATAAGTTGAGGCTATTGATTTGTAGAGTTTAATGAAAATCAATTCACTTTTTTGTGTCCATTTCACCTTTTTATTGTAAATTGTTTATCACAATTGAAAAGATAAGAAAATGGCAATTACTCAATTTTCCCAATTAGATCCGAATAAAATCTATACGTTCACAGATTATCTTACGTGGAAATTCAAAGAGCGGGTGGAACTGATCAAGGGAAAGTTGTTTAAGATGAGTCCTGCACCAAACAGACGTCATCAGGAAATCGTTGTTTTTTTGACTTCCACTTTGTTCCAATATTTAAAGGGAAGGCCTTGTAAACTTTATGTTGCTCCTTTTGATGTCAGATTGTCTGTACCTAAAGGAGAAAATACCTTCACGGTTGTCCAGCCTGACCTTTGTGTTGTTTGCGATCTCGAGAAATTAGATCAGCAGGGATGTAACGGTGCACCTGACCTGATTATTGAAATTCTTTCACCAGGGAATGCTCCAAAAGAAATGCAACTCAAATATGAGGTTTATGAGGAAGCAGGAGTTAAAGAATATTGGATTATTGATCCGGAAAGAGAGGTAATTATGCCTTATGTGTTGAATGAGAACGGTAAATTTATCGGCCATAAACCAGTCTTATCCGGAGGTCAATTATCTTCTAGGCTATTTCCATCTTTAACGCTAGATGCTAAAGCGGTTTTTGCTGAATAATTTTAGTTCAATAGATTTCGTCCTTTTTAATAATTTTAGTGGGGTATCTGAGAAAGAAAATCGCGATTTTCTTTCTCAGATACCCCACTAAAAGAAATGAATTTGATGACTCGAATGATCTTTCTATTTATCAATCACAATCAATATCCTGTACCTGGTTATCCCAGCAATGCCATTCTGCATCTTGAAAATGATTTGGATCTTTAACTCTTCCGTTTTTATGCACGCTATCCCAATTGATTTCAAGAAGATTATCGAGGCCATTGTTATACACATCATAGGCTCTATCATATTCGCCGGGAACCACATTTCCAGTCCGGTATTCAATGTAACCGCCATTTTCAGGGGCTCCGGGAATGATATTTGTGTAGCGGATAGATTCAACGCCGTTTCCATCATTGCTCAAATAATCGATACTGATTAAAGGCTCGGGTGCATTGGGATCATAGTTTAATGTCCAGGTAGCATAAGAGCGATCAATAGCTACGATACCCGAGTACCAATGAACCTGGGAAAATCCGCCAACTTTAGAGGCATACATATCCCATTTTACTTCATCATTGGCAAGGAGTTCTCCGTAAAGTTCAGCCTGATAAGTGCCCGTATTATCTGAAACCTGATAGGCCCAAAGCCAGACTCCTTGACCTTGGTAAACAGGCTGGTGATTGAATGATTCGTAAAAGGAAAGAACCGGAACCGCCATATTTACGGTCAATACCGTATTCCATACTATGATATTGGCCGCTGAGTGCCCCCAGTTATTGATGGTTCTCGAATTTGCATGGTCAGGAGCGGTAATCCCTTCATCCAACTCCATAAATGGAGTCATGCTCATGATGAAGGTTTCAGCAGGTGGAAGAGCAGGTGCTTCCTGGCCCTCATAAGGATCCATTTCATTACCCTTCTGGCAGGATTGAATAAGTAAAGCGGAAAAAATTAGAACTAAAATAAAACCTGACTTTTTCATAATATTCAATTTTGGGTTAAGAATCTAATGGTACAACTACAATTCTAAAACGCCTAAATTGAAATTCTCCCTACCTGCTTTATTCAATTATTTAGGTGGTGACTCCGTTTTGCGGTTACCTGAATTCTATAAAATAAGGTAACCGAGCTTGCACCCCTTCCATTTCCGACATTTCCTTCATGTGCTTATAATAAGGATAATATTCGCCTAATTCTTCTTTAATCAATTGTTGTTTGACCATCCCATTATTTTCTCCCATAATTTCTTCCAGAAGCTGGTTAAAGGGATCTTTAATTCTTGGATATTCAATGGTCCGGTAATCTTCTAATCCGGCACTATTGGCCGCAATATCAATAGCTTCGTCAAGCCCGCCGATCTTGTCTACCAATCCAATTTCTATGGCTTTCATACCTGTCCAAACTCTACCGCCGGCAATCTTCTTTACGTCATCGTAACTCATCCCCCTGCCTTCGGCAACCCGGTTGAGGAAAATATCATAGATGCGCCCCATTTCGGATTTAATAGCCTTTGCGTGTTTGTCAGAAATCGGATAAACGGTATTCAATCCTTCGGAATGCTTACCTGTTTTGACTGTGTCAAAGGTGATACCCAATTTGTCATTCATAAGTTCCTGTGCATTGGGGATCATACCCACCACCCCGATAGAGCCGGTTAGGGTAACGTCTTCGGCGAGTATGGAATCTCCGATACAGGAAATGTAGTATCCCCCGGAAGCGGCTAGATCTCCCATAGAAACGATGATCTTTTTACCGTCTTCTTTGGCCAGCGACAGCTCGCGCCAAATACTCTCTGAAGCCAGGGCACTTCCACCAGGAGAATTCACCCGAAGTACAATGGCTTTTACATCATCTTTTTTACGAATATTTCGGATGATCTTGGTGTATTTTTGGTCACCAATCTGACCAACATCTCCTTTCCCCGTCACAATAGCTCCTTCTGCATAGACCACTGCAATCTTATTTTTGGACCGTTTCTTATCCTTATCATAGGCCTTGTGGTATTGGTCAATGGAAGCCATTTTTATTTTTTCATCTTCGTCAATACCTAACCGCTGACGGAGGTCAGCATAAACGAGGTCTTTGTACCCGACTTCATCGACCAGACGAAACATTTTGGCGTCCTCAGGATTATTGATCTTAAGCTCGGAAGAGATTTCCTTGAGCTCTTCAATTGGAATAGTTCGGGCTTCGCTAATGTCTGCCAGTATTTGATCGTAGGTTTGATTAATGAATTGGCTGATTTGCAGTCTGTTCTCTTCGCTCAATTTCGTTAGTCGATAAGGCTCGGAAGCCCCTTTAAAATCACCCTCATAAAATACCTGCCATTCAATTCCAAGTTTGTCAAACATATTCTTGAAGAACGGAACAAAAGCAGCTAATCCCTTAAAATCCACACCTCCTAGCGGATGTACTACTATCTTGTCTGCTACAGAAGCCAGGTAATAACCGCTCTGCGTGTAATTATCTCCATAGGCGATAATAAATTTGTCGCTGTCCTTAAACTCAACCAATTGCTCATGCAGCACGGCTGCAGTAGCTTGACCGAAAGGTATACTACCTAGATCAAGAAACACTCCTCTGATATTGTCGTCTTCGGCAGCAGCCTCAATGGCTTCTAAAACGTCCTGAAGACCAAGGATCTCATCCTGAGAAAATTCGTTAAAATCAATCGGCGTGTTGTTCGTCTGTTCGGGAAGGGTTTTATTAAAAGTTAGGTGTAGAACAGAGTTGGGGGATACCGGACTTGGCTTCTCGGCACTGGCAATTATGCGGGTAACGATGAGTGTTCCGATCCCAAATAGGACCAGGCTCGCTAAAATAACCCCAAAACAAGAAGCAAATAAAAATTTGAAAAATTGGTTCATTATAAATGATTTTTACAGTCTGTTAAAGCTGGTATATACATTGTTGTTAATACCACAAGGTAACTTAGAATTGATATTCTCTTTAATCTTTTAGATGAAAAGAGGGATTTTTTGGAAGTTTGGGGCTGTTCCCTTTTCTGAAAAAATAACGATCCTAGCTAAATAAGATCAATAATTGCTTGTCCGTGATTGGTTTGTTGATGACAAATTTGGCGGATAACTACCTCAAAGCTGTTTAATTTTAAAGTTATTCCCTAATTTTACTATTTTACAAGAATAATTTTCGTATTTCAAAATAAAAGTTTTTCTAGTTAAATAGGAGTCATCCTGTCTTACATCATTTCCTAATTCTGGATTGGATCACAAGGAATTTTTTGCCTTACTCCTTACTCAATTGTCAGTATTTCAAAATACTAGCAAGAGTTTTTCAAAAAAATTAGATATTTTTGAAGAAATTAAATAATAGCCATCTGTTTTTATTTGTGTAGTCTTCTGTGACTTACTCGTTTACACTAAAGTTTTTAAGCCAATTTTCGGGATTATAATTTAAATTGAATATTCATGAATCGTTTTCTACGCTATTTAGCCAAAGTTTTTACACTGATCGCCTTATTATTGCCCCTCCAATCAATTGCTCAATTAAGTGTAACGCCTTCAAACGTGCCCCCCTTCACTCCGGAAAACCTTATTACCAATATCTTTCTTGGAGAAGGTCTTGAAGTAATAGATATTGATTTTCAAGGTGATGGTCAGCAGGTCGGTTACTTTACCGACGGGACTACTGATGTTGGTATTGATAGAGGAATTATTATGTCTTCGGGTAGTGTCATAGATGCCGCCGGCCCGAATAATTCGGGTAGCAACTCGGGGTCCTTTCCCGGCAATAATACTACAGATGTTGACCTCAGTGCAATTGCCAATGCTAATGTTTTAGACGTTGCCAAATACGAAATAACCTTTGTCCCTATTTCGGATACCCTCAGATTTCGATTTGTTTTTGCATCTGAAGAATATCCGGAATACGCCTGTTCCAGCTTTAACGATGCCTTTGGGTTTTTTATCTCCGGCCCTGGTATCAATGGCGGCTTTTCCAATGATGCCGAAAACATAGCCCTGGTCCCGGATCCTGCCGACCCAACAGGACTTACCTTTACTGATATTCCAGTAACCATTAATAATGTAAATAATGCAGGAATCAATGTTCCGGGAGGCTGTGATTATGACTTTGGTATGTATTACAATGATAACAGTGGTAGTTTAACCATGCAGTACGACGGCTACCTGGATGTCTTTACAGCACAAGCAGTTGTAATACCTTGCTCTACATATACCATCAAACTGGCTATTTGTGATCGTGGTGATACCGTCTGGGATTCTGCCGTTTTCCTGGAAGCAAAGAGTTTCGGTACGGGCTCGCTGGAGGTTGAAGCATCAACCGTCAGTCTGGATGGTACGCTTGCCGAAGGGTGCTCGCCTGGTACGTTGACCTTCTCTTTGCCTACGCCTCCGGAATCAGACTTCTTTATTGATTACAATATTATTGGCGATGCGATAAATGGTGTGGATTACGATTCCATCCCGCTGGATTTATTCATACCTGCGGGAGACACCTCTGTATCGGTCCCCATCATAGCTATTGAAGATTTTATTGACGAGCCCCTGGAATCAATCGGGATCGATGTGCAACGCGACCCCTGTAATAGAGATACCTTCTGGATCTTTATCCGGGATAATCTGCTCGAAGCTCCTGATTTGGGCAATGATACCACTATTTGCCAGGGAGATACCATGTCGTTAGACGGTACGCTCTCTGTGGAGGATAGCTTACCTCCGCCCCCTACATTCGTGTATGATGGGCCTGATTTGCCTATTAGTCCGACTAATGCACCGGTTTTTGCAGATATTTTAGTAGCCGGTGTACAACCTGCCTTCCTGCAGGATGGGGTTATAAAACGAGTATGTTTAGATACCATTTTACATACCTGGGTAGATGATCTGGATATTTTCCTGATATCTCCGGGTGGGCAGTTTATTGAATTGACGACTGACAACGGAGCGAATGGAAATCATTACTTTAATACTTGTTTTACGATCGACGCAATGACACCGATTAACTTTCCGGGACCCTTTGCCCCTGCTTCTGCCACCCCTTTTACCGGAGAATGGCAGCCGGAAGGGGTCTGGTCGGACCTTTGGGACGGCGAAAACCCAACGAATGGAACCTGGCGATTGCAGGTTGTAGATGATGCCAATGGCTTTACCGGTACCATACAATCCTGGTCGATCTGCTTCGAGCCGGTTTACGATATTATCTATGAATGGACACCCAGCGAAGGGTTATCCTGTGATGATTGTCCGGACCCACAAGCATTTCCGGATACTACAACCACTTATGTTCTAACCGCTTCCGACTCCTATGGCTGCTCTGTTACCGACACGGTCACCATCAATGTGATCGATGCACCTGATGCACCAAATCTGAACTGCGGTGCCATTACCGATAATACCATAACGGTAGAATGGGATTCTGTGCCCGGCGCTTTTTCTTATGAAGTTAGTATAGATGGCGGACCCTGGATTTCAGCAAGCGATAGCTTGTCCTACACCATTACAGGTGTACCGCTGAGCACCTGTCTTGAAATCGAAGTGAGAGGCGTTGGCACTTGCGGTGGTGAGATTGCTTTAGTGGACTGCTGTACCCCCGATTGCACCCCTCCAACTCCGGCTATTGATAATACGACCGATGCTTCCTGTTTTAATTCTACTGATGGAACCGTTCAAGTTTCTGCTACCGGAACATTACCACCTTACAGTTATGCTATCGATGGTTATGGCTCAAATAATGTGGGCTTTTTTGACAGCCTGCCTCCCGGAACTTATACAGTAAACATCCAGGATGGCGTATTTTGTCCTACCAGTATTGAAGTGACGATCGGCGCACCAGACTCTATTGTGCTTACGCCCGTGATTATAAATAATGTCACCTGTAATGGTGGCTCCGATGCTACTGTAACCGTTGAGGTGGAAGGAGGAACTAGCCCATATACCTTCAATTGGCTTGGCGGTTCAACCGATTCTGTTGCTACCGGCTTTTCTGCCGGACCTGTTTCTGTCGAAGTGATTGATGCTAACGGCTGTTCTTCATTGACCGTATTCTCCGTAACCGAAGATGATGCGCTGATTTCCTTTTCAGTACCTGACTCCGTTTCCTGCTTCGGCGGGAGTGATGGTTCTGTGACAACTATGACTATGGGAGGCATCCCTCCTTATGACTATCAATGGGATATTGCGGCAGATAGCCAAACAACCAGCACCGCGGTGGACCTTCCTGCCGGAATTTATCAGGTGACCATTGCTGATGCTAATGGCTGTACTGTAGTACTAGCCGATACGATATACCAATTTGCTCCAATCGACCTGATTACTTCAGCTGAAATGACTAGCTGTTTTGGAAGTGATGACGGACTTGCCATAATTGAAGCTCAGGGAGGGGCAGGGGACTTCATTTATATTTGGAATGATACACAGAATCAATCCACAGATACAGCTACTAATCTGGTCTTTGGCGATTATTCTGTTATTGTTACCGATGCCAACGGCTGTGTTGATTCGGCCAGTGTTGCGGTTAATGCACCAGACTCGCTATCCTTTACAGTGGCAGATAGTCAGCAACCAAGCTGTTTTGATTCGGCTGACGGGCAATTGTCCTTAAACCTTTCCGGTGGAACGCCCGGCTATGAATTTTTCTGGGATGATTTTGGCGTAGCTCCTCCAGACCGGATAGATCTCCAACGAGATACTTACCAGATTTCGGCTACTGACGCCAATGGTTGTATGGATACGCTCGTATTTATTATGGATGCTCCGGAAGCGATTTCCCTGGAGGTGGATCCAGCGGATATCCAGGATGTCAGTTGTAATGGCGGCAATGATGGAAGTGCTATGGCTACAACGACAGGGGGAACTGCTCCGTATACCTACACTTGGAGCGATGGCACTGCCAATGGCAATATGGTCCAAAACCTCTCTGCCGATACTTCCTTTGTCACAGTAACCGATGCCAATGGGTGCGAACAGATAGATACCTTCGTTGTAGAAGAACCGGAGGGCATTCTCTTGGATTTTGTCCTGGTGGACGTTTCATGCGAGGGCGATAGCTCTGGCTCCGTAGACGTAACGCCTATTGGCGGAACGGCTCCCTATTCTTATCAATGGAGCAATGGAGATACTACCGCCAATTCAACAAATCTCTTTGCTGATGACTACACCGTAGTTGTTACCGATGCCAATGGTTGTACAGTGGAAGAAACGATCGCCATTACCGAGTCCGAAGCCCTTTCTGTAGAGGCCCGGGACCTGACAAATGTCAGCTGTTTTGGTGGCGATGACGGGGGAGCAGTGGCTATCGGCACAGGCGGTGTAGAACCCTATTCCATTACCTGGAATAGCGGTCAAACGGAAGATACTATCAATAATTTTACGGCAGGAACCTATGTCGTAACTATTTCGGATAGCTTGAATTGCGTAGCTACCGATACATTCGAAATTACAGAACCAGCCGAATTACTGATCGATTCTTCTTCCACAACTGCTGCGGCTTGTTTTGAAGAAAATTCCGGAGCGATAAGCGTAGAAATTATAGGCGGAACCCCACCTTATGCTTATTTATGGAACGATAATGCCATCGGGAATACACCGGACGCCACCAACCTCTTTGCCGGCGATTACTCGGTAACAGTAACAGATGCCAATGGTTGCATCGTCATGCAAGACTTTACAGTTGTCCAACCTGATGCGCTTGTGCTTTCTTCTGATCCGGTCAATGTTAATTGTGAGGGTGAAAATACAGGAAGTATTGATTTGACCGTCGAAGGAGGAGTAGGCCCTTATGCCTACCTTTGGACCAATAATGCTCAATCTCAAGATTTACAGAATCTGCCTGCGGATGATTATGAGGTTACGGTTACAGATATAAATGGTTGTGAAGAAATATTGGCTGTTGAAATTACAGAACCTACAGCTATCGAATTGAGCTTTGAAGTAGATAACGTAGATTGTTTTGCAGGAACAGACGGGAGCGTTACGCTTGATATCAGTGGGGGAGTTACCCCTTACAGCTTTAGCTGGACAGGTCCCAATGGTTTTACTGCTGATACGAAAGATTTATTGGAAATCGGGGCCGGCAATTATAATGTCACCCTAACCGACGCAAACGGTTGCCAGGAAACGATATCTACCATTCAGGTTATCCAACCTACAGAAGCTGTTACTACGAATGTGCTTCCGGTAGATCAAATCTGCCATAACGCTTCCAATGGTACAGCTACGGTAGAAGTAACCGGAGGTACTGGTCCCTACACCTTTTTATGGAATAATAATCAAACGACCGCTACCGCTACCGACCTTTCTGAGGGAACCTATTATGTTACGGTATTCGATAGTGAGAATTGCACCTTTATAGATTCAGCAGAAGTAATCGCTTATGGAGAGATCACTGCAACTCTGACGCAGACGCCTCCGCTTTGTAATGACGGAAATAATGGTGCTTCCACCATTTCAACTGTTTTTTACGACGGCGATGCAGCACCTTTTAACGAATTTTCCTATGAGTGGAATACGAATCCGGGCCAGGAAGGGCTGGAAGCTTCCAGCCTTACGGGTGGCACCACCTACACGGTAACAATCACCAACGATGCCGGCTGCTCGGCAGTTGAGCAAATCACTATCGATAATCCGCCAGCTATCGCTGCTTCTATTGTTGAAACCACAGATGTGGAATGTTTTGGCGGCAATGAAGGAACTGCTGAAGCCTTTGGTGAAGGTGGAGTAGGGGATTACTCCTATTTCTGGTCCCCAAGTGCCGGAAGTCAGACGACACAGGTAGCTGAACAATTGTCTGCCGGTTCTCATACGGTTACGATCACAGATGAAAACGGCTGTTTTGCCGTTGCTCAGACTAATATACAGGAGCCCGCAGCCATATTGATTGAAAAATTCGCCAAAACGGACGTGCTCTGTTATGGAGGATCTACCGGTGCTATGTCCGTAACACCAGAAGGCGGAACGCCTCCATATGATTATTCCTGGTCAGGGGGACAAACTACTCAGGCAATCGGCGATATTGCTGCAGGTACGTACGACGTGACCATCACCGATGCGAATGGTTGTACCATCATTGGCTCAGAAAGCATAAGGCAGCCCTCCGAGCCCCTAACTGCTGACTTGCAAGGTGTTCAGGTAAGTTGTTTTGGTAATGATGACGGACAGATTATTTTCGAACCTCAAGGTGGAACGCCACCTTACATATACAGCATAGACGGAGAAAATTATAATGGTTCTTCTATACAGATAGGTCTGGAAGAAGGGAATTATACGCGATTATATGTCCAGGATGCCAATGGTTGTATCTATTATGCTGGTTCTGCTTATGTAGGTACTCCGCCACCGGTAGAAGTAGATCTTGGTGAAGATTTATCTATTCTTTTCGGAGATTCTGTATTATTGGAGCCCACCATCAGCAATACCGTCGGAGCAGTCTCGTATGCTTGGGAGCCGTTTGACTCCATCGGGTGCATCGATCTAGAATGCAGTTCGCTTTGGGTTTCCCCCACCTTTGATCAGTACTTTACCGTCTTTATTGAAGATGAAAGGGGATGCGAAGCTGAAGACGAATTGTTTATTAATTTGGAAACAAACAGAGGAGTATATGTACCTACCGGTTTTACTCCAAATCAGGATAATAATAATGACTTATTGTTTGTTCAGGGTAAATCGGGAACTACGATACTATCTTTCAAGGTTTTCGACCGTTGGGGAGAATTAGTTTTTGAGAATGGAAATTTTGAGGTCAATGAGCCTTCAACTGGATGGAACGGCGAATTCAGGAGCAACACTGCGCCTCCCGGCGTCTATGTCTGGTTTATCGAAGCAGTCTACAAGGATGGTTTTAGGGAAACGCTGCAAGGGCAAACCACCTTGATTCGGTAATCCTTTTAAACCATTTCGTTAACTTTTTGTTAATGACTTGTTTTGTGTTTGTACGTTTGATGTATATACATTAAATTTGTGACGTAGTATTTAACAATGATGAAGATAGAACAGGAAATACAGCAGAAAAAATTTGAGAGTGAGTACCAGAAAGCTCAAATAAATATTTTATTTACGGCATCCTGGCTTAGTACGTTAACGACGGAGGCATTGAAGCCTTTTAATATTTCCTGGCAACAATTTAACATACTGCGCATTCTTCGGGGCGTTCATCCGGAGGGTACTTCAATTAAGGTATTAACAGAGCGGATGATCGATAAGATGTCTAATGCGTCCAGATTAGTGGATAAGCTTCTGCAAAAAGGATATGTTGATCGTCAGGCTTGCCCTGAAGATCGTAGAAGGGTAGATGTAAAAATTACTTCAGAGGGTTTAAAGATTATCGGTGAGGCCTCGGAAGTAATGGAGCAATCTCTATTTAAACAAATGGAAAATTTGTCTGTTACCGAGGCAGAGCTTTTGAATAAGTTACTTGATCAATTAAGAGCATAATATTTTTTTACTGAATTTCATGTTTAAACAATTATTGTAATTACTTTATTCACCAAAAAATGACCATCATGAGAAAGTTTTCATTTTTATTAACATTAGCATTGGCAATCGGATTAATTGCAGCGACTACCCCTAACGGTAGTGAGAAAGCAATGGTAGATACCGAAAAAAGTAAGTTGGAGTGGAAAGGGTACAAGGTGACTGGTTCGCATACCGGTTATGTAAATATCAAGGAAGGAAGTCTTGATTTCGAAGACGGAGCGTTAGTTGGGGGAGAATTTACTATTGATATGGCATCTATTACCGTTACAGATTTAACCGGCGATTACAAGGGTAAGCTGGAAGGACACTTAAAGTCTGATGACTTTTTTGGTGTTAAAAAGCATCCTACTGCATCTTTTAAGATTAAAGAAGTTGTTTCAAGAGGAAAGCCGGGCGAGTACAAGATTACTGGTGCTTTAACAATTAAAGAAATTACCCAGGAGATCAAGTTTAACGCTATGGTTAAGGAAGATGGTAATATGGTTAAAGCTACAGGCGACATGGAAATCGATCGTTCAGATTTCAATGTACGTTATGGTTCAGGAAGCTTTTTTGACGGTCTAGGCGATAAGACGATTTACGACGAATTCGATTTATCTGTTAGTTTAGTAGCTGCCAAATAATTAAAAAAGCATCAAATAGTTTTATAAATAAAGATTGAGGGTATCCTATAAATGATTAGGATACCTTCTTTTTTTCTTCTTTTCTAGCACCTTCAGGAATTTTCGGTCGTATAATTAATCGTAAAGCCTGATCATAAGTAAAGTAGTTCCACACCCAATTGAAGAATACCACTACTTTATTGCGGGTTCCGATCAACGCATATAAATGGACGAACAACCAAACAATCCATGCAAAGAAGCCTGCAAATGAAAATTTAGGTAAGTCTACCACCGCCTTATTTCGACCTATAGTGGCCATTGATCCCTTATCGATGTATTCAAATGATTTCCATTCTTTATCTTTGAGCGCTCTTTTTAAATTAACGGCCATGTGTTTTCCTTGTTGGATAGCGGTCTGAGCTACTTGCGGGTGGCCTTTTGGAAACGGATCGCTCTCCAAATAGGCGATATCTCCTATAGCAAAAATATTTGGTACTCCATCCACTTGCAAATAGTCATTTACCCGGATTCGTTCGTTACTCACATATATATCTTCAGGTAATCCGTCAATTTTATTGCAAACAATACCAGCTGCCCAGATCACTTTGTTGGATCTGATTTTTTCTCCATTTTGTAATTCTACAAATTTACCATCGTAGTCAGTAACGAATAGGTTTTTCTTTACAATTACCCCTAACCCTCTCAAAAAATCCTCTGCTTTTTGAGAGGATTTTTCCGACATGGACCCAAGCAGGCGGTCTGCCCCTTCGATCAGGTAAATATCTACCTCTTTAGCGTTGAGTTCGGTATAATCTTTTGGAAGGATGAACTTTTTCATTTCTGCAAGGGCTCCCGCTATTTCTACGCCAGTAGGTCCGCCTCCGACGATTACAATATCAATCAACCCCTGGCGCTGATCATAATCTTCTGTTATGATCGCCTTTTCATAGTCCATAAGGATTTCATTTCTTAAATACAAAGCTTCGGATACTGATTTCATTGGGAGAGCCTGCTTGCTGACGGCTTCATTTCCGAAGAAGTTGGTTTTTGCACCGTGAGCTAATACCAGATAATCGTATTCCAAAGATCCAATAGAGGTAATTACTTCCTGTTCCTCATAGTCTACAGCTTCAACTTCTGCCACTCTAATGAAAACATTGTTTTTCTTCTGGAACAACTTTCTCAGTGGAAAGGCAATCGAACTAGGCTCCAATCCTGACATCGCTACCTGATAAAATAGAGGCTGAAACTGGTGGAAATTATTTTTATCCAAAAGGACTACCTGGAAAGAAGTGTTGGCGAGTCTCTTTGCCAGTGAAAGCCCTGCAAATCCCCCTCCTACAATAACTACTCTTTTTTGATCGGTTTTGGGGATGTTAATATGGATTTTCTTCATAGTTGATCGGTTGTTTAGTTGATCGGTCAATGGAGCCAAGGTTAATTCCTTTTCCCAACACCTTCAATCAGCAAATTAAACTAAATTTGTGTAATAAATTTGGAAGAACCCGAGCCTACCGCAATGATCGACCGCATAGCTTCCTCAGTTTTAACGTCTAAAAACTCTATTCGTTCGGGCGGAACATGAAATATAAATCCATTGGTCGGATTGGGTCCGGTAGGTACAAAAACCGTATAATAATTATCCTGTATCTCGTCCGTGATAAAACCGGTCATCCTTGTGTCTGAACCAAAAACATCGACAAGCACAACCTGAGAAAAAGGTGTCTTCGATCGTCCTGAAAATTGCTGCACCGTCTCCTTAATCGTACTGTAAAACGGAAGTTTGTTAAGCCAATTTTTTTCAATCGCATTAAATAATCGCTTGCCTATTTGGGTCTGAACAATCAAACCCACCAAAAATAAAAAGCCAATGATTATAGAAAAGGAGATCAGATTGATGATCCATTGATTGGTAAGTTTGCCAAAATCGATGACATTGGAAATCGGTTGAATAATCTCCTGAACAAACGTGAACAAAAGATTGATTAACAGAATCAAAATGGTAATCGGAAGAATTACTAATAAGCCTCCGATCAGTGTGGTGATAAAAAATTGCCTAAACCTGCGGAGCATATGTTGATTATTTTAGTGAAAAAGGTTGAACTGAAAATTATTCCATTTATTCCCTAAGTTAAGACCAAAAACAAGTACACAAACAGATGTGGGAGGAATAAAATGCCTTTTTTGTACCATATATTATTTGAAAAATAAGCCAAAATTGTCGTTATTTGTAGTAAATTTAACTCGTAAAATTTCTTTTTAAGGCTCAAAAATGAATTTTATTTTATTTTCTTTCTTGTTCACAACTTTTAATAGAAAATAACGTAAAATATAAATATCTGACCATTCTAAAGTTAGCCGGAAAGAACAAAACTTTGAACTCCCAAAAGTTGACCGTCTAAAAACGTTTTCCCAGAGATAAAACTGATTAGTTAAAAATTTTAATTATTTTTTAGTCAATCAATTTGAGGATACTTTGATTCATTTGTCAACCAAAACATAACCTAAATAAATAAACACATTCAAAAGCCGTATTATGAGAAAAAAACTACTTCCCATTAATGCAAATTCTTCTTCAGTTAAGGCAATCCTCTTAGGCTGCGCCTTTATGCTGTTTAATTTTCTACAAGCTAGTAATGGTCCGCTTACCGTTTCTGTTATCGGAGAAAATCCGTCTTGTTTCGGAACGGACGATGGCTCTGTGACTGCTATTGCAGATGGAGGCTGGGAACCCTACACCTATGAATGGAATACTGGTGACACAACAGCCACTGTTGAGAATCTGGGCCCCGGAACCTACACCGTTACCGTTGTCGACATTGATCTGGCGATCGCCATTGGATCTATCACTCTTGTCTCCGATTCGTTGACCTTTACCACCAACTCTAATTTTGAAACCTGCGAGGGAAGCTCCGATGCATTTGCAGCTGTCTTCCCTGAAGGCGGAACACCTCCCTATTCTTACTCCTGGGATACTCCCAACATGGATACCTCATGGGTTGCCGAAAATTTATCTGTTGGCACCTATAATGTAACCATCACAGATGCCAACGGCTGCTCAGTTGTCGCTGCTGTTACTGTTGAATTATCTCCGGAAGGACTTTGGGTGATGTCTACCTTCACCGACGCCACCTGTCCGGATGAGTGCGACGGAACCGCCTATGTTGGAGCCATGACCGGTACGCCTCCCTTCGAATATATCTGGACCGATCCTGATATGCAAACCACAGCTGAAGCTACCGGGCTCTGTCCCGGACAATATTTTGTAACCGTTACCGATGTAAATGGTTGTACCAACCTGGATAGCGTTATTATCAGTGCTCCCTCTGACATTATTATTGATCTGGATGTCAATGATTTTGATTGTCAAAGTGGAGATCTCGGCTCCATAACAGCCACAGTATCCGGCGGAACACCTCCCTATTCTTATGAATGGGATACTGGAGATACTACTGCCGCGATAACCGATCTTGACGCAGGCACCTATGTGCTGACCGTTACCGATGCCAACGATTGCGAAGCAATTGCCTCAGCTGTTATCACCGGAGCCAACCCCGATGCGGGAACCCTTACCGCCGATGGGGCTGAGGTGTGTCTCGTCGATAGCTCTGCTCAACTAGTAGCTATACCTAATGGCGATGCCGTAGTTCCTTCAGGTTACGAAATTATTTATGTACTCACCTCAGGCCCTGGACTCGTTATCCTGGATGTTAATACCGATCCTGAATTTTTTGTAACAGAAGGAGGAACATATAAAATACATACGCTGGTTTATGATCCGACTACGCTCGACCTATCTATAGTAACTCCAGGTGTAACAAACGGATTTGATGTGAATGGATTACTGGTACAAGGCGGAGGTGATATTTGTGCTTCGCTCGATGTTGATGGTGCCGATTTTAATGTTGATGATCCGGATGCAGGTACCCTAACCGCTACGGCTTCTAGTGTTTGCTTGGTGGATAGCAGCGTAGTGATCAGCGCGGTTCCCGACGGGAATGCCAATGTCCCCGCAGGTTATTCTACCATTTTTGTGTTAACGTCCGGTACCGGCCTGATTATTGAGCAGGCAGGGCCAGATCCTAGCTTCACTGTTTCAGAAGGTGGGTTATATACCATTCATACCTTGGTTTACGATCCAACAACGCTTGATTTGAGTATTATCGATTTTGGTGTAACGACTGGTTTTGATGTGAATGGGCTTCTTGTTCAAGGTGGAGGCGATATTTGCGCTTCGCTAGACGTTCCAGGAGCTCCGGTAGTTGTCGGTAATCCGGATGCCGGCACCCTCACTGCCGATGGCGCTGACGTGTGCCTTGATGATGGATCTGCCCAACTAGTGGCTATACCTAATGGTGATGCCATCGTTCCAACAGGTTATGAAGTCATTTACGTGCTCACTTCAGGCCCCGGACTCGTTATTGAAGCGACCAACACAGATCCTGAATTTACAGTAACCACAGGAGGAACCTATAAAATACATACCCTCGTGTACGATCCGAATACCCTTGATCTCAGCATCGTCACTCCAGGGGTAACAACCGGTTTTGATGTGAACGGATTACTTATACAGGGGGGAGGCGATATCTGTGCTTCGCTGGATGTAGCTGGTGCCGATTTTACAGTTGACGATCCGGATGCCGGAACGTTAACCGCTACTTCCTCTAATGTCTGCCTGGTTGATGGTAGCGCCATTATTAGTGCTACGCCTGATGGTAATCCGAATGTGCCGGGAGGATATTCTACGTTTTATGTACTTACCACCGGTACTGGTCTGACCATCGTGCAAGCCAAACCTATTCCGATATTTACCGTGAACTCCGGAGGTTTGTATACCATTCATACGCTTGTTTATGATCCGAATACACTCGATCTAACTATAATCGATTTTGGTACAACGACTGGTTTTGATGTGAATGGCTTGCTGGTACAAGGCGGAGGTGATATCTGCGCTTCCCTTGATGTTGCCGGAGCGCCAATTGTTGTTGAAGACCCCGATGCCGGAACTATTACGGCAGATGCCGATAATGTCTGTCTGGATAATGGCGCTGCATTGCTCTCTGCCACTCCGGACGGAAATGCCAATGTGCCATCTGGTTATTCTGTCCTCTATGTTCTAACCAGCGGTACAGGTTTGGTTATTGAACAAACAAATACTTCGCCTGAATTTACAGTAAATGAAATAGGTCTTTATACCATACATACACTTGTTTACGATCCGAATACACTTGACCTTAGCATCGTAACCCCAGGCGTTACCACCGGCTTTGATGTAAATGGACTATTGGTACAAGGCGGAGGTGATATTTGCGCTTCCCTGGACGTCACAGGAGCACCCATTGTGGTCGAAGATTGCGGACCTTGTGTCAATATCGGAGACTATGTTTGGTATGATGGCAATAAAGATGGTATCCAGCAAGATGATGAGTTTGGCGTTCCAGGATTCACTGTATTCCTGACCACTGCCGGACCTGACGGTGTATTCGGTAACCAAGATGATATTATTGTCGATACTGAAGTGACAGAAAATGGAGGCCATTACCTCTTCGAATGTGTGACGCCCGGTACGTATGTTATCGTATTTAATCCGCTGGATCTTCCAAATAATGAATGGTTCTTCAGCCCGCCAAATCAGGGAAGTAATGACGAATTAGATAGCGATGCCGATACCTTAAGCGGTGCGACGGATCCTTTTGTAGTAACAGCTACGCAGGATGATGATTTCTCCTTTGATGCCGGTATTTATCCGCTATGCCTTGATCTTACCTATGGTGGTCAAATTGGTTTCGACCAAACAATCTGCGCAGGCTTAGTTCCGGATACCCTGGTAGAAGTTATTCCTGCAGGCGGTGGTCTGGGCGATATCGAATACTTATGGATGTTCTCAACTGTTCCGGGGCCGTTTAATCAGAGTACCTGGGATATTATTCCTGGGTCTAATACACCATTTTATGCACCTGGCCCACTCAGTCAAACGACTTATTTCATCAGATGTGCCCGTCGACAAGGATGTGAAGAGTTTGTAATCGAGTCCAATATTGTAGTAATTACGGTAATACCGTATAACCCGGATGATTGTGGCCAATTGATCAATAACCTGGTACTTCAACCTACTAATAATGGTCAGGTGGCTTTGAGCTGGGTGGTCATGGATGATCAGGCTCAATTTGCATATGTTGTTGAAAAATCTCCTAATGGTAAGGATTTCAAGGATATTCAGATTTTGACCTCTAAGAATAATGGTCAGTACATGAATAAATATGAATTCCTGGATGAAAACCCATCCGTAGGAAGCAACTACTATCGCATCCGGGCTCAAAGTACTGGCGGCATGGTCAACTACTCGGAAACTAGAAAAGTGATCCTGCACAACGAATTTTCGGTATTTCCAAATCCGGTACACAATAATCAACTCTTTATCAAGAGCTCTTCCAGCGTTAATCAATCTTCCCGTATTGAAATCTATTCCTATGAAGGCGTGCTGTTAAATACGATTCAGCTGAAAAACGGCAGTATTATAGATGAAGTCGTTTCTTTTGAAAATTACAGCCGGGGACTTTATTTGGTCAAGATTTATTTTGGAGGAGAATTATATGAAGTGATTAAAGTGTCTAATGTAAGTGAATAAATAAAGTTTTGCCTATACCATTATAGTGTAGGCGGGTAAAAGTGAAGTCATTAACTTCAAGCCCGTCAATCTTAGCAAAAAAAGATTAATGAGACATCTCGAAAACATTCGGGATGTCTCCTGTTTTTTACCCTTGGCTGGAATAACTCCTCAATGGAAAGAAGAAAGTTTGGCATAGGGTTTGCCTATTTCATTAAAGAAAAAATAAACATCTTTCAGGAAAAAAAAATCAATCTGAAAGAAAAGGATTTAAGTATTGCGCTATTTTTTTGAGATTATTGTTCATATGGATTTGGTATGGATATAAAACAAATAGATTAAACTTATTTAAATTTTATTTAATATAAAGAAAACTTTTTAATAAGCTTTACGTAACTAATTTTTACAATCCAAAACTATTTGCTAGCTAAAATCGCTTCTTCGGAAGCACAAAAACGAAAATCCCATGAAGTGCCTTAAATTAACTTTTGCGCTGTTATTTGCGCTTTCCCAGACCGTTGTTGTTACCGCCCAGGTGAAAAAGACTTACCAAGACACCAATAATGCCGCTACCACGGTAGTCGTCAAAGAAGATGGTGTAGATGATTACGATGTTTTAGAGAATAATTTCGATATTGATGAATATGGTATTGGTCAGGTTATCCGAATTACTACGGAGGCGGATAAACCAACAGAGTCGATGGAAACCTTATCTACTGAGCCGAAGCCGGTCACTCAAGTGCAGGAGGTGTCAACTAATGCTCCAAACCGTGCGATTCAACCTGTGGAGTCAATGGAAGTGTTGCCAACGCAGCCACAGCCGGTCACTCAACTGCAAGAAGTGGTCCTGACCAACGCTCCGAATCGTGCTTCTCAACCAGCAGAAGTAGCAGATAAAGACAACAACATCCAGGAAGTCACTCCCCTGGAAAATGAAGCTCCTGAGATTTTGTCAGAAAATACTGTTGAAGCTCCTGCCGTAGGAAAAAATGAGAAAGCTCCCGAAACTACGGTTGAAGAATCTTTTACAGCCGACACTTCCAAAAAAGTGATCAAACAAAAGAGTAAGCGCAAACGTGTAAAGAATAATAGAAGCTTTCAACGCAAAAAATTCCGCATCAGAATTAATCTGCGACTATTCAAAGGAGGAAAAGGAGCAAAATGCTATTCCTTCTAAGCTGATTAAAAGAAACGCTGTAGATAAATAAGAAGGTGGCTTGAGGGTGTTTCAAAACACTATTCGTGTTTCGAAACACCAAACTTTCTTCTTTG
>CAZHOV010000059.1:0-8800 GCA_964534315.1 uncultured Saprospiraceae bacterium
TGAGCGGCCTATTTTTTCTATAAAATCGAAGATTTTATAGAAAAAAAAGGCCTCTCAAAGAAGAAAATTTGGTGGCTCGTAACACCGAAGGTGTTATGAGACACCTTCGAAGGTTTACTTAAAACCCGAACATGCCATTGTTATTAGCTAAGCCTTCCGTTGGAATTTCCTGGATGACATCCCAGTGTTCTACGATCTTACCATTTGCGATCCGGAACAGATCGTAAAAGACTTGTTGCTTGTTATTCCATTCCCCTTCGCTTACGGTAAGTACAAAGTTTCCTTCACCCAACACTTTATGGATTTTGTTGTACTTAAACATATTGTTCTGGGAAGTAAGGTATTCTACCGCTTCAACAATACCGTTAAGCCCATCTTTAATGTCGGGGTTGTGCTGGTCATATTGCTCGGCGCTGATATAATCGCCTATTTTACCGGGATTCTTACCCATTAACACATCTTCTACCAGCCCCTTTGCAAGCGCTTTGTTCTCTTCTGTCTTGTCTAAATCTTCAATAGCAGTAGGACCATCCGTTTGGGTCCTGCCACTGGCGGTTTCTTTGACCAACGGTGTCATGGCATCCCAGTGTTCAGCTACTTTTCCTTGCTCATCTAAGCGGATGATATCAAAAGATACCATCTCGTCAGCGCCAAATGGCTTGGCATTTCTCCAGATGTTGTGCATGAATACGTATTGCCCGTCCTGGAACATCCTGATGTTCTCGGCAGTTGTTCCGTTTTCCTTCAGTACCGGAAGCATTTGGATAAACGGCTCCAGTCCTGTCGGAATAAAGGGATTGTGCTGGATGTAATCGGCATTGGCCAATTCGCGCATGGTTGCGGTGTCTTGTGTCAGTACGGAACCTAAAAAAGTACCCACTGTTTCTTTTTTACTCATGTTTGACGTTTTTAATGGTTGTTGATTACTTGCAGTTTGAGTTGAATCACAAGCAGCGATAAGGCTTGCAATAATTAGAATGGAAAAGATTTGTCTCATACTTGAAAAGTTATTACTTTTGTTATGAAAGCAAAAATCTAAAAATTACTTGTAATATGCAAGCAATTTATAAATAAATTGTGTTTTGCAAGTAATAATTAACAATTTCTTAATATGAAGAATAAGTTTCGTTGCAACTGCCCGATCACCTCGGCCCTTGATATTTTGGGGGATAAGTGGATGTTGGTCATTATCAAACAGATGCTTATGGAGGAGAAGCGGACTTTTAAGGACTTCGTAGAAAGTGATGAAGCCATAGCAACTAATATATTGTCTTCAAAACTGAAACTGTTGGAAGAGATGGGGATCATTACAAAATCAAAACTTCCAAATAATAAAAAAACAAATCTTTATACCTTAACAGAAAAAGGCATTTCCCTGACACCGGTAATTGTGGAATTGGCCATCTGGAGCGATAATAACCTCAGAGATGTGCACCCCTCCATTGTAAATGGCGAGGAAATGGAATTATTACGTAAGGATAAATCGGCCTTCGCCGGCCTTTTAGAGCATAAGTATCGGGAAAAACGAAACCATAACTTACCTAACTAGTGTGTTTCTGAAAATGCTTTTGGATGGCGAGAAAGAGAGATTTTTGGCTCAGATCAGACTTAAACATGAGTCATGCTTGTCATTATTCACGGAACAAACCTTTGGGGACTTCATAAAATCTTTTGAACATGAAGAAAAAATTTCTTTTTTCACTTGCTGTAATCAGTATGCTATCCATTCAGGGACTTACCCAAAATAGGCTTTGCGATTGTAAAGTTGATCTCCTTTTCATGAATGAAAATATTGAAAAAATACCTTCTTATAAAAAGAATAAGGCCGCTTATGAGAAAGCACTAAGCATTGCATTAGAAAAAGCGGAAAAAAGTACATCCTTTTTTGAATGCTTTGAGCTCCTTAATGAGTTGGTTATCCCCCTAAATGACTGGCATATCGGAATAATCGGACAAGCCCCTGATTCTTTGAATTCCAATACAGTGAAGTATCCAATGTACCAGGGCGATCTGGATAGATTGACCCAAGTACTTCAGAAGAAGCCTTTTGAAGAGGTAGAAGGAATTTACCACACCAAACAGGGCTTTAGCTTTGGCATCACCTACGTCGAAACAGAAAAAGCTTACCAGGGTGTTGTCTTGAGATCGCCAACCAGCAATTGGAAAACAGGAGAGATCATTTATAAATTCATCCCCCTTCCGGGGAATTATCTAAAAGTAATTGGAGGGCAATATCCCGGTAAGCGATTGATAAGCTACTACGAAAGGATCAACAACGGCGTCATTCTAAGAGCAGGGTATCAAAAAGATACCCTTTCCCCCATTTACACCAGATCACCCTATCCTGACGCTACCTATTTGTTAAAAGAGTTATCACCTGATATAGACTATTTGAAAGTCGGCAGTTTCTCTTCCTATAATCCAACACTTGGTGAAGCCGAAGATTTCTATGAAAGCCTGGAAGGAAAACTAAATAAAAAACATTTGATACTCGATTTGAGAGATAATGGCGGAGGTGGGGATAGGAATTCCGACATACTACTAAAGTTGCTAAAAACGTATTTAGGGAAAAACAATCTCTATGTAATTACGAATGCCCGAACAGGCAGTAATGCTGAACAGTTCACCCTCAAACTTCGTAAGTACGATGCTGTTACCACGTTTGGTGATAAAACAAAAGGAGCACTGGCTTATGAAATAAAACCAGATGATTACTTCACCCTGCCCAGCACTAATTTTATACTCATTCTTACTTCTAAAGAGCTAAAAAAATTCTTGCCTTATGAGACCAAAGGGGTAGTTCCAGACCATTTCCTGGAATACAAGGAAAATTGGATTACTCAAATTGAAGCATTCATTAAGGAAAATAAGTAATCCAAATACTAAAAAAAACAGCGGGCGCTAAACAAACCTAAGCGATGATGGTTTTACTATCAATAAAAATAGTTTTACCAATCAACTTAGAATTATGAAAAGATCAACCATTCATTTAAGCGTTTTAATCCTGGCCACTTTATTTTTTGCCGCTTGTGAGCCATCCAACCAACAAAAGGAATCTACCGGAGCCAATCAACCTGAACAAGAGCAGATCATTGGGTTGGTTGAAGAAGTGCTTACCAAAGAACAACAAGACGCCCTGACCCCTGACATGGTCATACAATCGCTCAAAGAAGGTAATGCGCGATTTATGCGTAACGACCTGACAGCCCGCGACCATTCCGCCCAAGTAAGAGAAGCCGTAAAAGCTCAATTTCCTAAAGCTATCGTTCTTTCTTGTGTTGACAGCCGGGTACCTGTTGAAGATGTATTTGACCGGGGTATCGGAGATGTTTTTGTGGCAAGAGTTGCAGGCAGTTTTGTCAATGAAGATATCCTGGGCAGCATGGAGTTTGCCTGTAAAGTAGCGGGCTCGAAATTAATCCTTGTCATGGGGCACGAACACTGCGGGGCCGTAAAAGCTGCAATAGACGATGTGAAACTAGGCAATATCACTCCAATGCTGACTAAAATAAAACCTGCTGTTGAAATGGTCGAATACGATGGAGAACGAAATTCCAAAAATCAGGAATTTGTCCACATGGTAAGTGAAAGTAATGTCCGAAATACCATTGCTAACATCCGGAGCCAAAGCCCCATACTAAAAGAAATGGAGGATAATGGGGAACTGAAAATTATCGGTGCCTTGTACGATATGGACAACGGAAAAGTAAATTTATTAGAATAAAATTGTATGCACAAAATAACGCAAATTACCTCAGAGATCATCCAAATAGCCCTGGCTGTCATTTTTGCAAGTATTGGCTTGAAAGCGTTTCTTTTACCTAACGGATTTCTCGACGGCGGAGTTACGGGAATCGCCATTCTGTTGAGCAAGTTCAGCTCCCTTGAAATCTCTTATATTCTGCCTCTGATCACGATCCCGTTTTTTATTTTGGGATGGTTTACGGTTGCTAAAAGGATCATCATTAAATCTATCATTTCTGTCTTATTACTGGCATTAGTTATACATTTTGAAAATTTCACGCCGGTAACTGATGACAAGCTCCTGATTGCCATATTCGGAGGTATCTTTCTCGGAGCGGGCATTGGTCTGGCCATCAAAAATGGCTCCGTGCTGGATGGATCGGAAATTCTGGGAATATTTTTGAATGAAAAAGTCGGGTTTTCTATCGGAACGATCATATTGATCTTTAATACCATTCTTTTTGGCATAACTGCTATGGTGATCTCTGTTGAAGTCGCCCTCTACTCTATCCTAACCTTTATCGTTACCGGAAAAGTTATTGATTTTGTTTTTCAGGGCTTCGAAGATTATGTAGGTTTGTGGATCGTAACCAATGAGTCGGACACCATCCAGCAACGGCTGTTGAATGAAGTAGGCACAGGCCTCACGGTTTACCATGGTGCAAAGGGTTATGGAAGTAAAGGAATACAAGAGAATATGGAGATCATTCAGGTTATATTGAATCGAATCGATAGCAGGAAAGCTTATCGGGTTGTCGATTCCGTTGACAAAGACGCTTTCATTGTAGAGTTTGATGTTAACTACATCAGGGGCGGAGTCCTCAGGAAGTTTATTTTAAAATCAAAAAACAAAAAACTACCTCAGGCGATGATCACTCAACTTGCTCCTCAGTTGTGAGAAGGAGGGACTCAAAATATGGTAAAGGATAATTAAATGGAAACGGTAGAACAAAGAGATATTGAAAACTGCAAACGGTGCCAGGCTGTACTGACTGGCCCGTATTGCTCTAATTGCGGGCTACCCAAAGAAGTCAGAAGGATCAACAGAAAATACATTTTATCCGAAATCGGAAGTGTCTTAAATTTTCACAAAGGGATACTCTTTACCGTACGCGAATTGCTGTTGCGACCAGGATCCAATGTTCGTCAGTTCTTACTCGAAGACAGGAACCGGCTGGTCAAACCCATCTTATTCCTGATCATTTGTTCATTAATTTATACTATCGCTCAAAATTCATTAAAGTTTGAGGATGGCTATGTCAATTATTCAATAGAACACGAATCGACTGTCAATTACCTGCTGAAGTGGGTTTCTACCAACTATGGTTACGCAAATATCTTAATGGCAGCCTTCATAGGGATCTGGATAAAAATTTTCTTTCGAAAGGCTGGTTACAACTATTTTGAAATTCTTATTCTCTTATGCTTTATGATGGGAATGGGAATGCTATTATTTGCACTTTTCGGCCTCATCGATAGCCTGATCAATATAAACCTGCTGGATAAGGGATTTTTGTTAGGGATTTTATATATTTCGTGGGGAATCGGACAATTTTTTCAAAAAGGAAAAATTGTTAATTACGTCAAAGCTTTCTTTAGTTATATGTTGGGTATGATTTCATTTACTATTATCGTTATGCTCATCGGCGTTTTAATTGATCTGGTCATCAAGTAAAAATACAGCTAAGCATTATGAGCAAGAGTTGAAACTATTCACTAGCATTAGAAATGGCAAAAAAGATATTTCTTTCATTAGCATCTGCCTTTTTAATTTGGCAATCCATAGACTTACTATCTAAGATCCACGAAATTGAGTTGCAATCTATTGTACTCTCATTCTTCCTTGCCTGGGTCATTAATCTGTATATAACCGGTATTTTTGCGTTTGCAGGTTTTGCTTTTCCAACCCAGAAATTAATCCCCAAATCTTATTATCGAATATACAAACCTGAAAAACTCAGGGTTGTTTATAAGCTTTTAAAGGTAGATTGGTTCAGGAAATTCTTATTGGCTACATTTTGGAGAAGTAAAGATCAACGAAAAAAATATTTTAATGGTAAAAAAAATGGCATCCCCACGTTAATAGAACAGTCCATGAAATCTGAATTTGGGCATCTACTGCCATTCATCATACTCAATATTGTAGGTATTTACTTGATAGTAATAAAGTTATTCGCATTAGGATTATTCACAATCTTTATTAACTTAATTGGTAACATGTACCCTGTCATTTTGCAGCGGCATCACCGAATGAGAATTCAACTTATACATAAAAGGTACAATCGGTGAAAAAATGAAACGTTCCTGCTCTCGTTTATGCACCAAATCTCCAGAAACCATCGAACTAAAAACAACAAAATTTAAATAATCAACCACCAATGGAAAAAGTAACCTTAAACTCCGTATTTGAATTTGTAAACACCTTCTCAGATGAAGATGTAGTAGCCTTCGCTAACCTGTCGCAGGATAATAACCCTATCCACCTCGATGAGGAATATGCTGGTAATTCTATCTTTAAACGCCGAGTGGTCCACGGCGTCCTGATCGTCAGCATGTTCTCGAAAATATTTGGTACCATCTACCCGGGAAATGGAGGAATCTATTTATCCCAAACTTCCAAATTTGTCAGACCTGCTTTCCTGAATGATGAAATCACCGCAAAGGCTACCCTAACCGAATTCGATAATGAAAAAAAACGGGGTGTTTTCTTAACGGAAGCGTTCAATCAAAACAACGAATTATTACTGACCGGTGAAGCTAAAATCTTATTTCCAAAAACGTTTAGCCTTTGATGCACGGGATCATCCCCCTACTCTACCCGCTCAAAACGGGCCGTAAAATGCCTCAAAAACGGCGGCTCATAGGTGATCCGGAAGCCCTTGGTCTGCTCGCGCCCCTCCTTCAGTTCGCGGAATGCCTCCACCACATAATCAAAGTGGGTTTGGGTATATACCCGTCTTGGTATGGCCAACCGCACCAACTCCATACTGGCCGGAATAAATTGACCATCTTCAGTCGTTTTACCAAACATAACTGATCCGATCTCACAACAACGGATACCACCAATGCGATACAGCTCACAAGCCATCGCCTGGCCCGGAAACTCAGACGGAGGAATATGCGGATAAAAATCCTTGGCATCAATATAAACAGCATGCCCGCCAATAGGCCGGATCACCGAAATGCCCAGATCATGGATCTTTTCCCCTAGATACGTAGTGCTTTTGATGCGGTATTCCAGATAATCCGGATCAAAAACTTCTTTCAGACCTATGGCAATCGCTTCCATGTCACGGCCCGACAGGCCTCCGTAGGTCGAGTACCCTTCAGTAATAATGAGTACGGTACGACAGCTTAGCGCCAGCTTATGGTCCTTTAAAGCCAGAAATCCGCCCATATTCACCAGCGCGTCTTTCTTGGCACTCATGATGCAACCATCGGCCAGACCAAACATCTCCAGGGCGATCTCATTGTACGTCTTTTCAGCATAGCCCTCCTCTCTTTGCTTGATAAAATAGGAGTTTTCCGCTACGCGACAGGCATCCAGGATAAACAAAATACCGTGTTGCTGGCATATCTCAGACACCTCGCGGGTGTTCTGCATACTTACCGGTTGACCGCCACCGCTATTATTCGTTACGGTAAGAATAACCGCTCCGATATTCTGGGCGCCATGCTTTTGAATCGCCGTTTCCAGTTTATCAATATCCAGATTTCCCTTAAACGGATGGTAAGTCTCCGGCTCGAGGGCTACATCAACAGGGCAATCAATAGCTGTAGCGCCTGAATATTCGATATTGGCGCGTGTCGTATCGAAATGAGTATTGGAAAGGAACACCTTTCCCGGACCGCCAATACGACTATACAACAAATGCTCCGCCGCACGGCCCTGGTGAGTGGGTAAAATATACGGATACCCCGTGATTTTGCGGATGATGGATTCCATATGATCCCAGCTGTAGGCACCGGCATAGCTTTCGTCTCCACGCATAATACCCGCCCACTGCTCAGAACTCATCGCCGACGTACCGCTATCTGTCAATAAATCGATAATTACCTGTCTAGACTTTAACAAAAATGGATTGTAACAGGCATTTTTCAGGAACGCTATTCGTTCCTCTTCGGTCATTAGATTGATCGGTTCGACTACTTTAATGCGAAACGGTTCAATGATTACTTTACGATGCATATGGGTTATTCGTTTTTAGTGGTAACTAATTCAGTTGCCTCGAGTGCCTTATCTTTTACTGCCTCAAGTTGTTCAAAACGGGCCTGGAAAAAACGCAGATACTTAGGTTCAAAAATCATCTTCAACCCTTTCACCTTTTCGCGGTACGAAAACACCTCATACACGGAATCTGCCACTACCTCGATATGCGCTTGCGAGTAGACCCGGCGCGGGATCGTCAACCGCACCAACTCAAGATTCGGATAATTGTGTTCACCAGTAATTTTGTTGCGCCCTGCTGATACCACTCCTCGCTCCATAGAACGCACGCCTGCATCTAAATACAACTCTGCTGCCAGGGCTTGTGCCGGAAACATATCTTGCGTAAGATGAGGCAAGAATTTTTTAGCATCGAGAAAAATACCATGCGTGCCCAGCGGCTCCACAAGCGGAATGCCTGCTTCTAATAGTAAGTTACCGAGATAATGTACCTGTCCGATCCGGGCATGCTGGTGATCATCATCTAACGACTCGCGGATACCGATGGCCATGGCCTGCATATCCCGTCCGGCCAATCCGCCGTAAGTGTGCAGCCCTTCGTAAACCACGACCAGGTTGCGGGCTTCTTCAAAAATATCTTTGTCATTAATAGCCAAAAACCCACCAATATTGACCATTGCATCCTTTTTGGCACTCATGGTAGCCCCATCGGTGAGGGAGTTGATCTCTTTCACAATCTCCGCAACGGACTTATTTTCGTATCCGGGTTCCCGTTGTTGGATGAGGTAGGCATTTTCGGCAACACGGGTCATATCGTGAATGATCTTAATCCCGTAATGACTGGTTAGTTCGCGTACTGCCCGTAGGTTCCGGACAGAGATCGGTTGT
>CAZHOV010000059.1:8810-30212 GCA_964534315.1 uncultured Saprospiraceae bacterium
CCGCCATGTTTACAGTGGTGGCGATACAGACATAGGGGATCTTTTCCGCCCCATGTTTCTTGATCACCTTTTCCAGCTTATCCAAATCTACATTCCCCTTGAAAGGATGCTGATGTTGAGGTTCGTGCGCTTCGTCAACAATAACATCTACAAAGGTACCTCCCGCCAGTTCCTGGTGTAGTTTGGTAGTGGTAAAGTACATATTGCCAGGTACATAATCGCCCTCCTTGATCAGGATCTTGGAGATGATGTGCTCTGCCGCTCTGCCCTGGTGAGTGGGCACTACGTAATTATAGCCATAATATTCCTGAACAGTTTTCTCCAGGTCATAAAAATTACGGCTGCCTGCATAGGCCTCATCTCCCAACATCATCCCAGCCCATTGCCGGTCGCTCATAGCAGAGGTACCGCTATCCGTCAATAAATCGATAAATACTTCATCCGAGCGGAGTAAGAAGGTGTTATAACCTGCGTTTTGAAGGGCGTGTAAGCGCTCTTCCTTATTCAATAAACGCACCGGTTCGATCATCTTTATTTTGTACGGTTCCGCCCAGGAGCGTTTTCCTTTTTTTATTAACATATTGAGCTATATTTTTTGGTTTTACAATCATTTTCCATCACTAAAGATCGTGTTTATAGGCCTTTGAGTCTATGATTTTGGTCACTTGGTAAGATAAGCTATCGCATGCTTTACAGGATGGTATTAACCTATTAATGCTCTTTTCCTTCTGAGTCCTGATAAAAACTCCTCGATGATGGCTTTGATAAAGAACTTGTTATTGAGCTGTTAAGCGGCAAATCAAAATTGCTTGTAGAATAATTTGTTCGAATGAAATTGACTAAATAATTGAATACTTGGAAAGTATGCAGGAATTTTCATTTGAACCTAAAAGAATTATTCTACCAATTTTTTTGCCTTACTACTTAGAAAAAGGAAGCGCATCAAGAATTATTCGTTAGTTTAGTCATGGTCAAAAGTTCATTAATATTACCAGGAATGGTCCTTGGAAATAGTAAATTAAAGGGAGGTTCGACTTCAGGAAATAGGCCGAATGATTGGGGGCTGGATCAAAAAAGTAAAATAGCTGAAAACATTCGAGTATCGGATGCCATTTAATCGCAATTCTTATTTATAATTTTGTCCTTAAACCCAAAGCGCGTAGCGATTTTAACCCTTGTAGAAAAAGTGATACCGAAATAGTTCAGGCCCATAGGGACTGACACCATACGGAAGGAGGATGCCCCATAAATTGGTGGAAATGATCAATGGAAATGGATCAATCTACCCGTGGAGGTGCCAGTCGCTATGCGCCTGGTCAATTGGTCCTATAAATTTGGCTACATAGCTTGTAATCGCTACGCGCTTACTTGAAAAACAATGGCACCTTCTCCGATGGGAATTGAACTTATGCAATAGATAGATGATCAAGAAGTACGCTTTCTTGAAAAACAACAACACCTTCTCCGATAGGAATTGAACTTATGCGATAGATAGATAATCATGATCTGCGATTAATTGGAAAACAACAGCATCTTATCTGACTCTGTTTCGAGTTTCAAGAGTTTAATGTTAACAGAAGATTCGGCTATTTACATTTTGATCATCAATATTTTAAAATAAACTATCCTGCCAACGCAGGCTACAACAAACATACCCATGATGAAAAAACAGCTCACCCTAATTCTTCTTAGCTTATCCTTGATCTGTTGTAATTCAACAAGCACTACTGAAATTTCAAATGATGAGGCAGTAGGTGCCAAACTAAACACTGCATTTGTTGATACTTCCAAAGTTCACAATAGAGCACCATTGATGATTTCGAGGGATTATGGAGCAACATGGGCATCCGCCTCAGGAAATCTACCTCAAGAAATCCAGGTATCTTTCTTACAGCCAAAAGGAAATGAAATCGTTTTGGCTTCTGATAATATGGGAATATTCATGAGTACCGGAACGAAATCCAATTGGAAGTCAATTGGTGACCAATTACCAAATAAAAAATAAACGCCTTACATGTATCAGGAGATCATATTTATGCTGGCGTCTATCGTCAAGGTATTTACCAAACCAGCGATGAAGGAAAAACCTGGAAATCGCTCAACTTTAATTTGCAAAATTTAAAGGTTCAAGCTATTTGCAAATGGGATGACCAGCTGATTGTCGGGACCGATGATGGTATTTTTTTTCTAACGGAGCATTCTAAGACATGGAGCTCAGCTAATGTTAATACACAAGTTTTGAGCATTTATCAATACGACCGTAAATTAGTATCAGGAACAAGCCAGGGAACACTGCTGTCAACAGATCAGGGAGCCACCTGGAATTGGATTAGAAAAGAGGGCGCAGTACATTATACGCAAAATATTGGGCCAACGATTATTGAGTTGGTTCTTAATGGAGACCTGGTATTTTCAGACAACTGGGGTAAAGATTGGACACACTTTCATTATGAGCCAAGAGCGGGTTCTTATGTTTATAAAATCATTCAATCCGGAAACTACCTGCTGTTCAGTAATAATTACGGAATACATAGATCCCAGGACCATGGAAAAAGTTGGGAGCATCTATTTAAAACTGAAGCTATGGCATTTTTTGATTTGATGAGTGTCGGAGATGCTATCTATGGGGGGACAAGAGATTGGGATGAATATAGAAAGCGAAACCACTAAATGAGTTATGATGATACCTTAACTTAACATTCAACTTGCCATAAAGCATATAAAATCATGAGGACAATAGGGCGTTTTTTTGGTCATAAATTCGTTGTATTGATAGATATAGTGTATCTTTAATGTGTTTTTTTTATAAAAAAAATTATACAAAATGAAATCAACTTTGAAATTCTTTTCCTTCGTCGTTTTATCCTTAATCCTTTTAGTTGGATGTCAATCCACTCCTGCTGATTCCGAAGAGCATAAAGCCCTCATGGCTGAACATGAAAAAATGGAAGCGGAGCACGAAAAGCTAGCAGAAGAACATGCTAAGATGGAAGCTATGCATCAAAAAATGATGGAGGAACATAACGCCCTGAGTGATCCGACATCTGACTCTACCCATGCCGCTTTAGAAGCTCAACACATGGCCATTATGAAAAAACATGAAGACCTGATGAAGAAGCATCAAGAAATTCTTGCTAATCATAAAGCATTAACGGAAAAACATGCATCAGGAAAATTGGACATGGAAACGCTTAAGGCCGATCATGAAAAAATGAAAAAAGAGCATGAAACCATGATTAAAGAACATAAAATGATGGAAGAAGAACACGAGCAGTTAAAAAGTGATCACGAAAAGATGCTAAAAGACCATCAGTCCTCTGATGAGGGCGATGACTAAAGAATTTACTCTAAAATAAAAATTAGCAATTTTATCCCAATGCTGCATCTGGAAAAGCACTTCTTTTGCATAAAAGCTGTCTATCTATTTTATCAGGCATTAAATTGGTGGTTTATGCAACTAAATACTTTGTAACCTAAGTAAATTAACAAAATGTGGATTAAGATTTTTTCTCAAATTGAGGGACACCCGCAACCTAATAGCCTTAGCTATTAAGGTGAGGATGGCACGATAAATTGAGGAAAAAGATTATTCACAGATGTTAAGATATTTAGGTTACAAAGTACTAAAGGTGTTCAACAACTTAAAGCTAGCGCTATCGATTTCCTTTCTTTTTATAGGCACAGCTACACTCCTGAGGCAAACGCTTAAACAATCAAAATAAGGCTTATGAAATGGAAATTGATATGGGTGTCTTGCTTATGGGTTGCCGTACTCTACGCCCAACTTCAATGGGATTTGATACGCTCTGTTAGAGTGGTTCTTGATGTAGCCTTAAATTATTACGGATGGTCTGATGAGCAAGCCCTGGAATTCTGGAATCAACATATCCAGAAAAAGAAAATTGAATAATTTATTGATAAAGTTTCCCAATAATCTTGTTGGATTCTTTAAAAGAACAAGATACCTTTGAAGCCATGTAGAAGTGAACGCACAGTTCTTCAATATAGAGGGGGTTAGTATAATTCGGGATTGTCCCAAAAGGTTGAAATTTCTTCGATTCTAAACCCATAAATTAACACCTTATCAATGGCTAGATTAGCAAAGCAAAAAGTACATGCCGCCTTAGAAAAGGCCGCAAAAAACATCCTGGATGCAGCAGGCGATGACCCTTTCGTAAGCCGCAAAGATATTCGTAAAAAGCTCAAAGAATTAGAGGGGACGGAGCAGCAACTTACAGGGATTTTTTATCGATTCATGGACATCCGCGATGCAAAGCCCGGAGCTCGGATCACTAAAAAAGACATTGACGATTCCCTGGCTTATGCTAAAGAAAAGTTGGTAGATGCCTATGATAAAAACAACAATGGATTGTCCGCTGCGGAAATAGCAAATATGTCATTAACGGCTCGCCTGGCCGTTCGGTATGCCATCTTTCAAGATCAGCTGGCAGAAGAACCGCCGACTACCGATAAGCTCTATGAAAGCCTCTCTGAATTAGGCGATGGCCTCTACTTCCCAGCATGGGCGAATGAAGCCGATGCCTACCTGTCTATGTTCCGGAAAGATGCCGATTTGCAAGAATTAACACAGGATACCTTTAGTGCTACCATAGGCTTGGATTCGTCCAATCCCGTAGACGCCATCGAACTCTGGCACCAAGGACGATCTAACTATGAGTGGATATTTGAAATTTATGAGGATTATGAAAAAACAGCTGAATTGGAGGCGTTCAAAACCCTCCATACGTTTATGGAAAAACACCTCACCCATATCACGCATATTGTCGTTGGCCTTGATGGATATCGCCCCGACTCTGAATATCCGGTTTATTTTGTCGGGTTAACACCTGAAGGAGATATTCTTGGATTTCAAACCACTACGGTTTGGACATAAACCCACCGTACAGCAAAGTGTTATTTTATTATTACCCAACATAAATAAATCAAAAAATCATGGCCAACAAAGAAGAACGAGACATTGAAAAAAGCTATTCAAAATCAGAATTTGTAGCCAAATTGCGCCGTTTGGCTGATGCCATCGAAAAGGACGAACGATTTGAGATCCAAATTGCGGGCGAGCGGATATATGTACCCAAACGGGCTATCTTCAATATTGAACACGAGCGGGCAGACAATGAAGAAGAAATTGAGTTTCAAATTAAATGGTCGCATGAAGAATAGCAGAGTTGGTCATAATATGGACAAACCTACGAAATCCGTAGGAAAAACGATCTCAAAGATTAAATTGAGTTAATTAATAACTTTAGGCCTAATCATCTGTACTACACCAATTGAGGAAACCAGTGCGCCATGGAAACTGCAAACGATTTCTTTAATCATCCCAGCCAATCGCCAAACCCCGATTGTTTTATAAAAATTAAAACACTCGTATTTACTGTAGAATAATGATTAAAACAGAGAATTTTGATAAGGTTGAAGTCCAATCATCAGACGAACTAAGAAATTGGTTGTTGGCAAATCATAAAAAAACAGATAGCGTCTGGTTGGTCACTTACAAAAAAGTAGTGTTGGATAAATACGTTTCCAGAGAAGCCGTCCTCGATGAACTTATTTGTTTTGGCTGGATTGATGGAATCAGGCGCAAACTGGATGACCAAAGAACCATGCAATTAATCGCTCCACGAAAAGCTGAACATTGGGCAAGAACCTATAAAGAAAGAGCTGCCAAATTAATCGATGAGGGAAGAATGCATGAAGCTGGCAAAGACCGAAAAAACAAGAAAAAAAGAATAGATAAATTAGCGGTCTTGTCTTCAAAAGGAGAAAAATTACCCGGCAGTTAACTCTAAAATCATAAATTACCGGAACTAATTATCCAAACCTCATGTCATGTTAAAAAAGCTGACCGCTCAATGGATGATGACCATCCTATTTATCATTTGTTGTTCATGTAGCGGACAAAACCAAGCCAAAATAGAATACAATTTAAAAAATTTGAATTATAACTAATATGGAAACAAAAACAATACGACTAGGAGGCGTACCCGAACATTTCAATCTACCCATCCATCTGGCAATTGAAAACGGAAGCTTTGAATCCAGAGGGGTAAAAATTGATTGGAAAACCTTTTATGGCGGCACCGGGCAAATGACCCAAGCCCTTAGAGACCAAGAGATAGATGCCTGTATTTTATTGACGGAAGGCATTATAAAGGACATTATTGCCGGAAATAAAAGCAAGATCATTTCCGGCTATGTAAATACGCCGCTTATTTGGGGTATTCATACCGGAGCAAAAAATCCCATTCAACATCATCGCAATATTTACGATAAGCAGTATGCGATCAGTCGGTTTGGGTCGGGGTCACATTTAATGGCCATTGTAGATGCTACTGTCAATGAAAAAAAGCTCTCTAAAGAACAATTCACCGTGATCAACAACCTTGACGGTGCCTTGGAGTCTTTAGAGCAGTTAACTACGGATGTATTTTATTGGGAAAAGTATACTACCAAACCTTATGTTGATAATGGCCTGTTGAGAAGGGTTGGAGAGTTTATCACGCCATGGCCCTGTTTTGTTATCGCCGCTACCGATCAAATCCTAAAGCAGCAGCCCGACCCCGTTATCCGGATGCTCCGAACGATTCACGATAGCTGTGATAAATTTATGCAAACTAATGATTATATTCCTGTCGTAGCAGAGCGCTATAATCAGCAAATAAAAGATGTAGAACGCTGGTTTCATGCTACTGAATGGGCCATCCATGGCTGGGTAAGTGATAAAATGCTGCGTAGCGTAGTGTACAATTTGAAGGTGGCCGAAATAATTAGTGAGGAAGAATCCATACCAGAATTAGTTTGGAGAAGAAAATAAATCAATAAAAATGAAAAGAAATCAATATTTAGCCATGCGGCTAAGAGAACTATTTTTAGACGGTCAATGGATCGCCAATACCAATTACAAAGATTTGATCTCAGACCTTACGGTGGAACAAGCCACCCGGAAAGTAGGCAATGTAAATACGATTGCGGCGCTGGTCTATCATATCAACTACTATCTATCCGGATTGATACCGGTGATGGATGGTGGCGCTTTAGAAATCAGCGACCAAGATAGTTTTGATCTCCCCGCTATCAGTACTGATAAGGAGTGGAAAGCTATGGTAGATACTTTATTATTCAATGCTGAAAAATTTGCTGATAAGGTAGAATATATGCCGGATGAGCAACTGGATAGCCCCTTTGTAAACGTTAAATACGGTAACTATTATCGTAATATTGAGGGCGTTATTGAACATAGTTATTATCATCTGGGACAGATTTCGTTGGTCAAAAAGCTGGTTCTGGAAAAGGATCAATAATTTTCTTTTTGTAGATTTATTGGTTTGAAAAAGGAAAAGAAAGGATGTAATGAAAAGAATATTTGTGTTTTGGATAGTTGCGGGAATGGCCCTTTCTATACATGCCCAAACCATTACCATCACCGATTTTGAAACAGGAGCGCCCCTAGAAAGAGCAACCCTTTGGAGCCACCATCCCAGAGCATCGGCAACGACGAATGCCGAAGGACAGGTAGACATTTCCTCCTTCGAAAAAGCTACAAACATTGAGATTCGCTCTATTGGCTATGAAACCCTTACCCTGAGCTATCAGGAGCTGGAAGCAACCTCATTTTTCTTACAAATGATCCCCGCCAGTTTCAACATTGACAATATCGTTGTCTCGGCGACCCGATGGAGCCAATCTACCAGCGAGGTACCTTCCAAGATCATCTCTATATCCGAGCGGGCCGTCTCCCTTCAAAATCCGCAAACCGCAGCTGATCTGCTCAACATTTCCGGCCAGGTATTCATCCAGAAAAGCCAGCAAGGCGGCGGTAGCCCCATGATTCGCGGTTTTGCTTCCAACCGGCTGCTCTACACCGTCGATGGGGTGCGCATGAATAATGCCATTTTCAGAGGAGGAAATATCCAAAATGTGATTTCTCTCGATCCTTTTGCCACTGAAAATACAGAGGTGCTGTTTGGCCCCGGATCAGTGATTTACGGAAGTGACGCTATCGGCGGCGTGATGAGTTTTCAAACCTTGACCCCTCAATTTTCACTCAATGACAAACCGCTGATCACCGGCAAAGCCGTTGCCCGCTATTCCTCCGCTAACCAGGAAAAAACTGGTCATTTCGATATCAACCTGGGTTGGAAAAAATGGGCACTGGCAACCAGCTTCAGCTCCTGGGATTATGACCACCTGCGGCAAGGTAGCAATGGACCGGAAGATTACATAAAAGACCGTTATGTACAACGAATCGATAGCATTGACAGAGTGATCACCCAGGACGATGAGCTATTGCAGATCCCCTCTGGCTATTCACAGATCAATCTCTTGCAAAAAGTCCGGTTTCAACCCAACGAAAAGTGGAATTTTCAATATGGGTTACATTATTCAGAAACGTCCCCCTACGGCCGATACGACCGCCATAATCGTACCCGAAATGGTACAGCCCGGTATGGAGAATGGAACTACGGCCCCCAAAAATGGCTAATGAACAACCTTACTATCACCCATAAAGGACAAAACACGCTTTATGATATAGCCACCCTCCGACTGGCCCAACAAACCTTTGAGGAAAGCCGTATCAGCAGAAACTTCAATGCTGATCTGCGGGAGGTTAGAGTGGAGGAAGTCGCCGCCTACTCCGCCAACCTTGACTTCATAAAAAATACCCGTGGAAAAAACATCCTCTTTTACGGTATCGAATATGTATTTAATGATATTGCTTCAACCGGTACCAATGAGTACATTACCACCGGCGCGGTAACCGACGGCCCGGACCGCTACCCACAAGCTACCTGGAGGTCTATTGCCGCTTACATCAATGACGAATGGGATGTCAATGATCAATTAACGCTTCAGGCCGGTGCGCGCTATAATCAATTTCTACTGGATGCCGACTTTACTAATAATCTTGAATTTTACCCCTTTCCTTTTTCTACCGCAACGGTCAATGAAGGTGCGCTAACCGGCAGTATTGGCGGCGTTTTTCGTCCCTCCGAAAGTTGGATTATCAAAACCAACCTGGGGACTGCCTTCCGGTCCCCCAATGTGGATGATATCGGAAAAGTCTTTGACTCCGAGCCAGGAGCCGTGATCGTGCCCAACCCCGATCTAAAGGCTGAATATGCCTATAATATTGATCTCGGTATGGCAAAGACCTTTGGAAAGCGAGTAAAAGTTGATCTCACCGCCTTTTATACCGTCCTTCGCAATGCGCTGGTCAGAAGAAACTTTGCCCTTAACGGGCTGGATCGTATTGTTTATGACGGAGCGCTCAGCCAGGTGCAGGCCATTCAAAATGCTGCCGTCACCAATGTGTATGGTATACAGGCCGGATTAGAATTAAAAATCGTTGATGGCCTCACCTTTTCAACTGACCTCAACTATCAGGTTGGTGAAGAACAGCTCGAAGATGGGACGATTAGTCCTTCCAGGCATGCCGCTCCTTTTTTTGGCGTCACCCGGTTGACGTACCATACGAACGGGCTTGATCTCCAATTCTATGCCCAGTACCAGGGTGCGCGTCAGCACGAAAACCTTGCCTTTGAAGAGCGTCGCAAAACTGAGATTTATGCCCTCGATGCCACCGGAAACACCTATGCCCCCGGCTGGTATACCCTCAACCTAAAAGCGCAATATCGGTTTAATGACTTATTAAAGATGAGCACTGGCATCGAAAACATTACCGATCAGCGCTACCGGCCCTACAGCTCCGGCCTTTCCGGACCGGGCAGGAATTTTATCCTATCGCTTCAGCTTAGTTTTTAGTTATTTGGCTCTTTTTGAGATTTTGGGTGCGCTAAATTTAATGCATCCGCTAAACCGAACGCACCTAAAACCATTTCTTACATAGGAATTTCAATAAACTTAAGTCATCATAATCCTATGCAGCTAAAAATGAAACCCTTCTGGACGGGCGACAAACTGTTGAGTATTGCCGCCGTATTCGTAAGTTTATTAACGCTGGTTGTGTTCATCTACCAGACCAATTTGATCCGGAAATAACAGTATATGTCTGTTTTTCCTTATCTGAATATCGGGAATAAATATTCCGGATCCGTTCGCTATGAATTTGTGCTTTCTAATGAAGGTATTGGCCCGGCGTTGGTGGACTCGGTAACTGTCGTCACCAAATCCGGACTTAGGTATCCGGATATTGTGGATTATGTGGAGGATAATCTTTCAGAAGAAGACTCTATTTATATTGTGCATTCAAATATCCATACGGGACAGTTAATTCCTGCAAAAGAAGAGATTCCATTAATCAAACTGATCGATGACAACCTATTGAAAGAACTGGGTTATGACAAATTAGGCCTGCCCGAAAACACTGTCGAAGGTTCTTACAAAATGAAGAACTTACTAAACCATGACTCCGTTACCATCACCATTACCTACAAATCGATTTATGGAGAAAAATGGAAGATCACTAGTCATAGTATTGCCCCTGAAAAGATAGAATAACACAATACTACTTACAGAAATGGTGAAGTATGGGGTGTCTCGAAACACCAAGGATTTTTCGAGACACCCCAATTACCTACTTCACCATTTCCAATCCCAATTGCTTCATAATTCCGGCTAATCCGCCTTCCTCACTTGCTGCCACTTCCATAGAAGTGATCTTTCCATTCTCAACGGTAATTTTGAATGATTCTTCCGGTAATTTGAATGACTTCTCCGTAGGCTCGTAGACGCCCATGCTCATCGCATCGAGATTTAGCGTTCCTTTGTGCGTTCCCTCCATTTGGATGGTCCCTTCCACCATGCCTTCTTCGGCAGAGGTAATCTTTAGATTATCATTCAAATCGGGGAAAGCTTCGCGGAGTGATTTCATCATCGACCGGTAAGCAGGCTTATTGAGGGTATCGGTGGTAGGACCGGTAAGCATAAATTTTCCAGACATGTAACTAGTTGCATCGTCAGCTCCTTTTACATGTTTTTTAGACCAAGCCCGAACGATTCGTTCACTTTCATTCATCTTGTTCTCTTCAGCTTGATCGGTTTCCGTTTGTTCTCCTTCCCCCCCCTGTTGTCCGGAAGGCTGGCAGGCAAATGTCATCGTAATGGCTAGTAGCATCGAAAATAATAATCTGGCTTTCATTTTTATTGTTTTGATTAAAAAATTGATTTATCGGTTAATAATATAATTGGCTGGAATAATAAATCGGTCCGATTATTATCAACTAATTAATTGAATACCCGGAAAGTACGGAAGATTTAATTATCGAACTACGGTAGATTTATTGAACCAATTTCCTAACCTTATTACTTAGTATCAAAAGTAACAATTAATTTAGTGTTATGATACGAAAATATCAACCTTCTGACATAGATGCAATCGTTGAAGTTTGGTTAAACGCTTCGGAAGTGGCTCATCCTTTTTTAAGCGAGACGTTTCTTGAGCAGGAAGAAAAAAATATCCGCGAACGCTACCTCCCCAAAACGGAGACTTGGGTATTTGAAGATGATCATCGAGTTATCGGGTTTATTTCCATGTTAGGCAATGAAGTGGGAGCCCTTTTTCTTGAACCGGCTTTCCACGGCCAGGGAATAGGCAAAGCAATGATGGATTGGGTGGCTCAAAAACATGACCAGCTAGAGGTGGAAGTCTTTAAGAATAATATAATAGGCAAACGCTTCTATGAAAAGTATGGCTTCGAGCAAGTGAGAGAATATTTTCACCTTCCGGCACAACAGCAAATGATCAGGATGCGCTTTAAATACTAGGTGTACTTGCATTTATTCTTTTTATTATTAATATGAAATAATGATTTATGAGTGTTGAACTCAGTTGGAAAACCTACCTTTTCGAATTCCTCTCTATTTTTATTGGGGTAACCCTGCTTTCGGCCGCCTGTCAGCGAACAGCTGGTTTGCCTCCCGATACCCCTGAAGGAATGGTATACATCCCCAAAGGACAATTTCGTATGGGCGGCAAGTCTGCTCAGGCAGCTACGGACGAACTTCCTCGCAGGAAGATTCAGGTAGATGCTTTTTGGATGGACGAACACGAGGTGACTAACAGACAATTCGCTCAGTTCGTGGAAGCAACCGGCTATAAAACGGTCGCTGAAAAGGCCATCGACTGGGAAAGCCTGCTCCGAGAACTTTCCCCCAACACGCCCAAACCGCCAGACTCTATTCTTCAACCAGGATCTCTGGTTTTCCAACCGACCAACGGCCCCGTCAACCTCAATGATTATGCCCAATGGTGGGCATGGGCGGTAGGAGCTAGTTGGAAACACCCTGAAGGACCGGAAAGTAGTATTGAAGACCGGATGGACCACCCTGTTGTCCATATCGCCTGGACGGATGCCCAAGCTTACGCCCAGTGGGCCGGCAAACGCCTTCCGACCGAAGCAGAATGGGAATGGGCAGCCATGGGCGGACTTGATGATCCTAAATACCCCTGGGGCAATGAACCTGCAAAAAAAGCTTATCAAAAAGCCAATTTCTACCAGGGGTTATTTCCTTATCAAAACACCCTACAAGACGGCTTTGAAGGAACGGCCCCGGTTAATTCTTTCCCCCCCAACGGATATGGCCTGTACGATATGGCCGGCAATGTTTGGGAGTGGTGCGCCGATAAGTACCATGCCAGTGCCTACACCTTAAATCGTTCGGATAAAATCCTTCAAAATCCTCAAGGCCCGGTAAAATCCTACGATCCTTCTGAACCCTACGTCGACAAACGGAGTATGAGAGGCGGCTCTTTCCTGTGCGACGAAAGCTACTGCAGCGGCTACCGCGTTGCCCGCCGAATGCAATCGAGCGAAGACTCCGGCTTTAACCACACCGGTTTCCGGTGTGTAAAGGAGATTACGAAAAAATAAGGGTACGTTTACAACAAATTTTTTATAATGAATTGCTTTTTATAAAAAATTTGTTTAAATTAAGAGCTACCTAAAACAAATCCAGCATGTCAACAGATCTTGTGCAATACAAAAAGAAAGGAGCAATAACCCAATATTTGATCTCCGCAGATGATTTTCAAAAAATGGGAGCAATAGGCATTTTTGACGATAAACCCAGGGTAGAGTTGATCGATGGATTGATCATCGCCCGCAGTCCGCTAACGCCTTATCATACCAGTCATGTAGATCAGGTAGCTGAATTTTTTACTGTAAAACTGTACAAAAAGGCAAAAACACGAATCCAAGGAGCAGTACGACTTGACAACTATTCTGAACCGGAGCCAGATATAGCCATTCTTAATTATAAAAAAGATAATTATTATCATGCCCACCCTGCACCTGAAGATATCTATCTCCTGATCGAAGTATCGGTAGAAACCTTGTCAAAAGACCGGACGATCAAATTAAAGAAATATGCCCAAGCCAATATCCCGGAGTATTGGATCGTCATCCCAAAGGAAAAGAAAATCGAAGTATATCGACAACCCGAAAATGGTATTTACACCCAAATGGAGACCTACAGGAAAGAGGATGAGTGGGTATTTGAACCGTTTGATTTGGCTGTAAAAGGTACTGATTTATTAATCTAAACGATTTCCCGTTTATGTCAACAGATCTAATGCAATACAAGAAGGAGGGGGCTGTAACAAAATACTTGATCTCTATTGATGACTATTATCGCATGGGAGAGGCAGGTATCTTTGACGATAAGCCAAGAGTGGAGCTGATAAATGGGACAATCATTGCTCGAAGTCCTATGACTCCTCTCCATAATAGCCACGTGAATAAAGGTAATAGTTTTTTTACAAGAAAACTTGAAGAGGAAGTTCAAGTCCGGGCTCATGGACCGGTTCGACTAGATGATTATTCCGAACTGGAACCCGATATAGTGCTGCTTAAGCCGAAGGAGAACTTTTATTCAGATGCTCATCCAGGCCCCGCGGATGTATACCTCTTGATCGAAGTAGCTGTTGAAACCCTAGCCAAAGACCGAACCCTCAAACTGGAAAAATATGCCCAAGCCAATATCCCGGAGTATTGGATCGTCATCCCAAAGGAAAAGAAAATCGAAGTGTATCGAAAGCCGGAAAATGGTGCCTACATGCAAATGGAGATATATGGAAAGGAGGATGAGTGGGAGTTTGAACTATTCAACCTTACCGTAAATGGTGCCGATTTGTTAATATAAATGCTGTGTTGCTCCCTTTCATGGCAGAAATCGATATTAGGGTGTGTCTGAAAAACACCCTAGTAAAAAGATGTTGATTTGAAAAAAAATGCTGGTTGGTAAGTCTTCGTACCAACCTAAGTGCAGGGTGCCTCTTGGCACCAGAAAATGAAAAGATTGCATTTCCAATTATGACTGCCAGACGCCAAGAGGCGCCAATTATTTGAGTTGGGACGATGACGTCCCAACCAACAGACGACCTGCAGAAGAATTGCATAATCAATAAATGAATGAGTCGGAATTAATTTTCTTTCATTTCTTTTTCATTATATTTAATTTCAAGGAAACAAAATATAACGAAAAATGAAGCTGTCTATAACCAACTTATCTATCCTTTTTACCCTATTTATGCTGTACGCCTGCATCACTCCTCCAAAAATGGAAACCATTGTCTCCTCCCCCTCTGGCAATATCCAAATCGAGTTCTTTCTTTCTGAAGATGGATCGCCACATTATCAGGTAAGCCATAAAGGCGGAGCAGTGATCGACACCTCCTCCATGTCTTTCGACTTTCAAAATCAACCTTCAATTGGTAAGAATATGGAAATAGAAGCAGTAGCAATGAATACCGTTGATGAAACCTGGGACATGCCTTGGGGCGAACAGTTACAGGTAAATAACAAATGTAATGAAATGGTAGTCTTCCTTATGGAAAAAGAAGCCCCAAACCGATCGCTCAATATTTACTTCCGAGCTTATGATGACGGAATTGGCTTCCGATATCAATTCCCCAAACAAGAAGGTACCGATAGTGTGATCATCATGAATGAAAACACCCAATTCCAACTTACGGGCAATCATACCTGCTGGTGGATTCCAGGAGACTGGGATATCTACGAACACCTCTACAATACCACTAAATTTTCGGAAATCGATGCCATCTCCAAGAGAGATCACGGCAACCTGGCCCAATCGTATATCCCCGAAAATGCCGTAAATACACCGGTGACCATGCGTGCTGAGTCTGGCCTACACCTCAGTTTTCATGAAGCCAACCTGACCAATTATTCGGGTATGACCTTAAAAATAGATTCCGATAATTTAGCAATGACCAGTGATCTTGTAGGTTCTGATCGATTAGGGTACAAAGTAAAACGGGCTCTACCGTTTAAAACTCCGTGGCGAACGATTCAGATCGCCGAAAAAGCGGGTGATTTAATCGAATCCAAATTGATCGTCAATCTGAATCCCCCTAACAAACTTGGTGATATCAACTGGTTCCAACCGATGAAATACGTTGGTATCTGGTGGGAAATGCACCTTGGAATCGCCAGTTGGGATGTCGCTGCCGGAAAGCATGGCGCTACCACCGAAAACACGAAACGCTACATCGATTTTGCAGCTGCCAACAATATCAAAGGGGTCTTGGTAGAGGGCTGGAATACCGGCTGGGAACGCTGGATCGGTTTTGAAGACCGGGAGGGGGTATTTGATTTTGTGACTCCTTATGCCGACTATGACCTGGAAGAAGTAGTCCGCTATGGAAAAGAAAAAGGAGTGGACATTATCATGCATCACGAAACATCTGCCGCCCCCCGCACTTATGAGCAACAACTGGATACGGCATATGCTTTGATGAAACGATTAGGCATCCATTCAGTAAAAACGGGTTATGTCGGCAAGATCATTCCAAAAGGAGAATATCATCACGGCCAATGGATGGTTAATCACTACCGGAAAGTCTTGGAAACGGGGGCAAAAAATCAGGTTGCGATAAACGCCCATGAACCAATAAAAGCAACGGGCATCCGAAGGACCTATCCGAACGCCATCTCAAGAGAAGGGCTCCGCGGTCAGGAATTCAATGCCTGGGCCACCGATGGCGGCAATCCTCCGGAGCATTTATCTATAGTTGCCTTTACCCGCATGTTATCCGGCCCCATCGATTTTACGCCTGGCGTGTTTGATATCACCTTGCCACAAAGGGACAGCAATCAGGTCAATACTACCCTGGCGCACCAATTAGCTCTTTATGTGGTCATTTACAGCCCAATCCAGATGGCCTGCGACCTTCCCCAGAATTATGAAGGCCACCCCGCTTTTCAATTTATCCGCGATGTAGGCGTTGATTGGCAACAAACCAAAGTCCTCAATGGCGAAATAGGCGACTTTGTCACCATTGCCCGCCAAGAGCGCGAAACGGGTAACTGGTTTGTTGGCAGCATCACCGATGAAAATCCAAAAGAGATCACCATCAACTTCGACTTTCTGGAAGCAGGCAAAGAATACAACGCCATCATTTATCAAGACGGCGCCGATGCCCACTACAAAGACAACCCCACCAGCTACAACATCCAAAATGCTACCATCACTTCCGAGACCACCAAGACGTTTAAGTTGGCTGCAGGGGGAGGTGTGGCGATTAGTCTAACGCCATAGCGCCTTAACGCCGAAAAGCCGTAGCGCCAAAACGAAATATCGCTATTTTACTACAACATTGCGGCGTTAAGGCGTTGTGGCGTTCCAGCGTGTTCCGGCGTTTCAAAATGATCCATTTGCCTCCTTTTTTCGTAAATAGTGTAAAAACTTATTTATGCGGTTATTCTTATCACTCTCGTTTTTATTATTTTTCATCTTATCATTTAGCCAGGAAGTAAAGATCAACAATGGCTTAGATGGCTACTGGACAGGTGCTTTTATTCGAAATGGCAATAGTGTACAGGCATTTACGGTGGAATTTTATGAGGAAAATGACACTTTGCGTTCTGCTTGTCATATTACCGATTGGCCCTATTATCCTCCAAAGGTGGGGGTTGTCAAGCAGGAAGGAGCTATTGTAAAGATCGGTTCTTATTATGGAGAGATGACATTGGTCAAAGATTCAACATATGCCGAAATGATTGGCGAATGCAATTTTGCTCAAGTACATATGAAAAAGGCACTGCGTCCCCCACGGACGTCAACAGAGATGCTAGATCTTGAATTTGATCTCAGAGACCTTCAGTCAGGAGGATTTATCTTGAAACCATTAGGAGCAGGCCCCTTTCCTACGATTATTATGGTACACGGCAGAGGCTGCGGCACCAGATACCGATGGAGCAAACGTCCGGAATTATTAGCCCAGTATGGAATTGCTGTAGTAGCATTCGATAAACGAGGATCGAAAAATACGGATTTTCCTTGCGGGGAAACGACCATGGATATGCACTCGACTGATTTGGCAAGGATCATAGAGCAAGTTGACAACCTTCCATATGTAGGTCAGTTGGGATTGATGGGCTATAGTGCTGGCGGATGGGTTGCTCCTAAAGCCGCTGCCGAAACAGATGCTCAAGTCGATTTTATGGTTACTGTAGTAGGCCCCTCCAACAGCGTCAAACAACAACAACTAGACTGCTGTCGCTATTACGTCCGGGGGCAACTCGGTAAAAGTGATCTTGCCGTCAGGGAAGCCATGGAATATACGGAAACCGAATTCGAAACAGGTAATCCAACACGAACTTATAACAAATTAATAACCTTGTTAGATTCAGCTGAAGTACATGGCTGGAAAGACGTGCTCGTGGAAGATGATATCCCAAGCTCTCCGGAAGCATTGGATGACCTATGGGTAAGACGCAACAATTATGACCCAGCAGAAGACCTGAAATCTTTTAAAGGCCCTTTTCTATCTATTCTCGGTGGAGATGATTACGTCGTCCCCTATCGGGAAAACAGGGATAAATTTGTGGAACTCTTTAATGAGGCTGGAAAAACAAATTATCGGATTACCATCATTCCTGGAGCTGGTCACGGCATGGAACACGGCCACAAAATGAGAGATCTTGGACGCCAACGCTCCATCAATAAATGGCCCACCTATTTCAAATTTGACCGGGTAGCTCCCGGGGCTATGGATGAGATGATCGCCTTCTTGAGAGAATATGGGATTATTGAACGATGACCAGAGAACAAGAGGACCAGATACTCGATATAAAATCCAGTCTGAAGGACTGATACCTTATAAACCATAACCTAGGTGGCAGCGCACCTAGGACGGTCTGAAGGACTGATCCTTTCCTCAACCAAGAGCATCGCTCCTGGTTAAAGGAACCCCTCCAAAGTCAGCCTGTCGGGCTGACCCACTAGATGAATAACGAACTTCTGCCTTTTCTTTTGCAAATAACGCTGATAACCAGTAAGTTTATCTTTTAAAAGGAAGGTTACAGAAGAACGTTATTTTATGATCGATATAAAGTACCAATGAATGATTCCCCTTATTCCATAGAGATCCTGCAGGTTTACGGGTGGTGGCAGTTGGCCACCTGTCTGTTTGCCTTTCTGGCACTGCTTTCTATTTGGTACCACATTGGAAGAAAACAGCAGGATACCGGGCAGGTTTGGTTGGCTTTATCTGTGCTATGTTGGTCTTTGTCGGGAGCGGTAGACCTCTATTTTGCCAGGGAACAGGCTTCAACAGACACGCCGCTCCTGGTCGCCGAGGGGTGGCGTAGTATCTTTTCCTTATTCAATAGTTTTTTCATCCTGTTATCCCTACCATGGTTTCGATACCTTCCTTCTCCTCTGAGTCCGGTTATCAAATCGAAATATTGGTTGGTGATCATCGGGCTACCCTTTTTATTTTCTCTGGTCCCTACTATGAGTAAGTTTATTTTTAATACTTCTCTGGAAATGATCAGTGAGTTTGATGTCTATTATGCAGTACTCACCCTCTTCCTTTTAGGTTGGGTATTGTGGGAATCCTTTGTTCAGCGACGGCTTCCTTTATTGGCGATCTTATCTGTTATTTGTATTTTAATTACCCTCCTGGCTCAAATCTTAAAGATCACAGCGCCTGCCACCAATCAGCTTTTGTTTTCGGCTATTTTTAAAACCTCCCTCATTATGATCTTTTTTGCGCTTGCACTGAGTTGGGTGAAAGATCTTTCAGAAAAACTACAGATCAATACACAAAATGTTTTCCTGGAACTTAAAAAACAACGCACGGCAAATGGAAAATACCAACACCTGGTAACGCTCTCAGGTATCCTTGAGCACCACAAACAATTTCAATTGACAGCTACCCATTTTAACCTGCTCCATAAATTTGCCAAAGCAAAAATCAATGACAAGGAAGGCTGGCTGGAAATCATGCCCAAAGGCGAAGAACGCAGTGGAAAGCAGTACGACATTCGAGACTATAATGAAGTAAAACGCCTGTTGCATAAAATTTTGGACCAACTTTATGGGAAGGAAAACTGGACCAAAGTGCAACATGAAGAACCTCTGAAATCCCTCCTGTTTGAGCGCTCCCAAAAACGAGACCGAAAGATTAGATTGGCTCTACCTCCCGATCAGATTGGTATTTAAGTAGTAAGGCAAAAAAATTGGTAGAATAATTTTTTTAGGTTCAAATGAAAATTCCTGCATAATTTCCAAGTATTCAATTATTCAGTCAATTTCATTCGAACAAATTATTATACAAGCAATTTTGATTTGCCGCATAAGCCCCTTGTCAGTAACCTCATTACTGACAAATTATAATTCTCTCCGACATTCACGCCTGATTATCAACCCTTTCCGCATCTTCAGGAAAAAATTCATACAATGAAACTTCATTTTCCTACCCGAATACTAGCGATGTTGTTATTCCTTTTAACCGCCACTTTATCTTACGGTAAAGGACTCGACGAACAAATAAACGAAGCCTTTATGCCTTTTGCCATTGCATGGGAAAACCTGGTTTTTACCAGTATCAAAATTGGCCCCTTTCAAATCCCCCTCGTGTTGATCATCTTAATCGGCGGAGCCACCTTTTTCACCCTCTATTTCGGGTTTATCAATATCCGTAAACTTCCGCTAGCCATCCAAACCGTAAGGGGCAAATACGATAAAATCGACCAGCATACGGCTCCGGAAGAAGAGACGGTCTTGGAAATCGAAGGCGACATTGTTGACACCATCAAAGATGAATCTCAGCATGGAGAGGTCAACCACTTTCAGGCACTGGCCACCGCCGTTTCCGGTACCGTAGGATTGGGTAATATTGCTATGGTAGCCGTAGCCATCAGTATCGGAGGCCCCGGAGCTACCTTCTGGATGATTCTGGCAGGACTGCTGGGCATGAGTACCAAATTTGTAGAATGTACCCTTGGAGTAAAATACCGGGATATTGACGAAAACGGAAAGGTGTATGGCGGTCCTATGTATTATATGTCTAAAGGGATCAAAGAACTGGGGTATCCCATTATTGGAAAAGGGCTCGCCATCCTGTTTGCCATTCTATGCGTAGGGGCTTCTTTCGGAGGTGGCAATGCCTTTCAGTCCAACCAAGCGGCGGCACAGATCATCTCCCGTTTTGGATTGGAAGGGTCAGCAAGCGGAACCATCATTGGTATCTTGTTTGCCATCCTCGCCGGTATTGTGATCATTGGCGGTATTAAACGCATTGCAAAAGTGACAGAAAAGATTGTTCCCTTTATGGCTATCCTTTACGTTGCTTCCGCCCTATTTATACTGATCAGCAATTACCACCTGGTCGATAATGCCATTATGCAGATCATTACGGAGGCATTTACTCCCAAAGCAACCATTGCAGGCGGTATTGTAGGTGTGATGATACAGGGATTCCGAAGGGCAGCCTTTTCCAACGAAGCTGGTGCAGGCTCGGCTGCTATCGCCCACTCTGCCGTGAATACCCGATACCCCGCTTCAGAAGGACTCGTAGCGCTGCTCGAACCCATGATCGATACGGTCATCATTTGTACAATGACGGCATTAGTCATTGTTATCTTTAATATGGATGGCAAATTTGTCTACGGAGCAATCGCGAATAATGAAGTTACCATGGTCGCCACCGGCGAGCAACTCGGAGGAGTCAATCTCACCTCTATGGCCTTTGATAATAACCTCCCCGGATTTTCTTATGTTCTGGTCATCGCCGTCTGCCTGTTCGCCTTTAGCACCACCATCTCCTGGTCGTATTACGGTTTACAATCCTGGAAATTCCTGTTCGGAAGAAGTAAACAACTAGACTTGACCTATAAACTCATCTTTCTTCTGTTCACGGTGTTAGGAGCAGCCGTCACCCTGGATGCCGTTATCAAATTCTCCGATGCCATGATCCTGGCCCTGGTTTTTCCCAATATGATCGGATTGTTTTTCCTCTTTCCCAAAGTAAAAACGGAATTGCGGAAGTATGTGCGATTGGTAAAAAAAAAATGAAATATGAAGTATGAAGTATGAAATAGGAAATAGGAAGTAGGAAGTAACGTTAGTTCGGGATAGGATAGCTTTTTTCAGCCCAATTTCGGGATAAAAGCC
>CAZHOV010000060.1:0-29976 GCA_964534315.1 uncultured Saprospiraceae bacterium
GACCTCACGTTAATTTTAAACTTTTTCAGGTCGGCTCCGCCGAACCTCACGTTAATTTATAAATGGGGAAATCTGCATGGCCAGCCTCTAGATCGATGTAGCGCACTAAAACCTTGAGAACACAGGAAAATTATCGATCACGGTTGGTGCAGCGTACCAATACCTAAGTAGTATCGATTGAGCAATACGTTTATAATGCTCCGGAGGAGCTTGATATTTTAGCCCTGGTGTTTGGAGATACGTTCAATAAAAAAGCCGTTACACCAGGCAATTATCATAGGCCATTTTAATCAGGCCGGCGGAGCTGCTGACCCCCACTTTGCGCATAATATTTTTGCGATGCACACTGACCGTTTGATCGCTAATGTATAATTCAGAGGCTATTTCTTTATTGCTGAGAGCTTGAGCGATAAGCTGGAGTATTTCGTACTCGCGCTTGGTCAGATTATATTTTTTAAGGAACTTATTGACATAGGTGATACGCCCGTTAGGAAGGATGGGATAGCCTTCCGGGGTGGTATTTTTATTAGATAAAACAGGAGTTGCGTAGGTTTTACCCTGGATCACCTCACTAATCGCTTCTTGGAAAATACCAATACCGTCTTTTTTGAGGATAAATCCGTTTACGCCTTGCTTAAAAAGCATTTTAGCAAATTTAGGATCGTTGAACATTGTGACTACAATGATTTTTAGGTCTTTATATCTTTTTCTTAAATCGGCTAAAATAGCTAACCCGTCGCTTTCCTGGAGATTAAGATCAAGCAGAAGCAGTTCTGGTTTCTCCTTGGCTAGAAGAGCAAAAAGGCTAGAACGATTATTGGCCTGGCCGATTACCTCGAATTTGAACCGTTTATCTTTTTTTAAGATCAGCTTGATTCCTTCCATAAAGAGCTGATGGTCATCAGCAATAACAACGTCTATTTTTTTCATATTTGAATCTGTTTCGGGATCCTCAAAACTTATTGCAATCCTAAATTTAATTTCGCAAAAATTCCCAGCGTCTTCACAGCTGTCCATTGCTATAAATCGCCACTTTCCCGTAGAAGATAACATGTTGAATTTAGCCGATTGGCAAACGGGCTTTTCTCAGATTTTGAGAACATAGCTCACGTCGTTTATTGGAAAAGAGAGAGTTTCGGTTCTTTAAAAGAAGAACAATAATTGTAATTTCGCTTCGTCTAAATTCACTTAATGCATTCCCAACGGAAAATTAATCCTGCGATTAGGGAATCTTAGAGGCATTCCTGATGATTACTCCATAATTTGCAAACAAAGACAAAGCCAAAAAACATTCTTTTTTGGTATTTTTTTGTTTTGACATAGGATTATAATTTGCTGGCTTTAAATCTTTTACACAAAAAATGGGAGTAAAAAACAAAAAGCTCGAAAATGGAATTTACTGTTCGTAAAAACAGGGGCAAAGATTAGTGATTTTATTCAAAAGGTCAATGCCTAATTCCTTTTTTCTTCAAACATAGATGAAATTAGAGAAAAAAGTTGAATTGAACAACATTCCATAATAATTTTGTACGAAACAATTGAAGAAGTGTTACCACATTTATCCATAAACCTGCCTGTGGTTTGCTAAATGGCTTAGAAGATACCAACTTTATGTAGTAGTAACTAGAGGCTAGCAGCCAATTTAGTCCCTTCTTCTATAGCTCTTTTAGCATCGAGTTCTCCAGCTTCTTTCGCCCCTCCGATCAAATGCACCTTCCCGATGGTATTGCTAACCTGATCAAAGAGCGAACGGTTCGGTTCCTGCCCGGCGCAGATCACGATATGATCCACTTCCAACACTTTAGCTTGCCCGTTGACTTCCAGGTGCAATCCTGTATCATCGATATTTTTATATTGAACTTCACGGAGAAAACGAACGTCTTTCATTCTCAACGTAGCCCGGTGAATCCAACCGGTCGTTTTACCCAATCCGGCTCCGGGCTTGCCTTTGGAACGCTGACATAGAAATATTTGCCGTGGTGAAGGCTCAGGTTCTGCTTCTTTTAGCCCTCCCCGGTGCTGATAGGATTGATCGACGCCCCATTCTTCCAGAAAGGGTTCAATTTGAGGAGCTGCCTCTTGATGTTGTTGAGAAAGATAAGTAGCCACATCAAAACCAATACCTCCCGCACCGATAATCGCTACCGACTCTCCGATGATCTTTTCTCCTTTGAGCACTTCGACGTAACTGACAGCTTTGGGGTGATCGATTCCCGGAATAGCCGGAATCCGAGGATTAACACCAGTAGCCAGCACCACCACATCAGGCTTAAGCGCCTCGATACGCTCCGGATCGACAGCTTGCCCTAAGTTGACTGCTACATTAAACTTTTGAAGTTGTTTATCATAATATCTCAACGTCTCATAAAACTCCTCTTTTCCCGGTATTTTTTTTGCCATATTAAACTGCCCCCCAATCTCGTCAGCTGCATCAAATAATAGCACTTCATGCCCCCGCTCAGCAGCAGTAACTGCGCAAGCCAGTCCGGCAGGCCCGGCTCCTACCACAATAACTTTCTGGGATTGCGCTGCTTTTCGAATCACTAACTCCGTTTCGTGACAGGCTCTCGGATTAACGAGGCAAGAGGCGACTTTACGCTTAAAAATATGATCGAGACAAGCCTGATTGCATGCGATACAGGTATTGATCTCATCCGATTTATGTTGTTGGGCTTTATTTACAAAATCCGCATCTGCCAGAAACGGGCGCGCCATGGAAACCATATCGGCATGCTTATCCTGCAGGATTTGCTCAGCCAATTCGGGGGTATTGATCCTGTTAGTGGTGATCAGCGGAACGTTTACCTTCCCCATAAGTCGCTTCGTAACCCAGCTGAACCCTCCTCTGGGCACCATCGTCGCTATCGTTGGCACTCTGGCTTCATGCCACCCAATTCCCGTATTAATTATATTGACGCCTGCTTTTTCTACCTCTTTAGCCAGGTGTTCTACTTCCTCCCAGGTACTGCCATCGTTCACTAAATCAAGCATAGACAGCCGATAGATAAGGATAAAATCCTGCCCCACTTTTTCCCGGACTTTTTTGATGATCTCTGAGGGAAAGCGAATACGGTTTTCATAAGGACCTCCCCATTCATCGGTCCGTTTATTTGTTTTTGATACAATAAACTGATTGATCAAATACCCTTCCGATCCCATTATTTCAATTCCGTCATAACCCGCTTCTCTGGCAAGAGCCGCACATCTGCCAAAATGATTGATCGTTTTTCTGATGCCCCGTTTGCTTAGCTTCCAGGGTTTAAAAGGAGAGATAGGAGATTTAATAGAGGAGGGAGCAACTGCCAGGGGATGATATCCGTACCGTCCTGCATGTAAAATTTGCATGCAAATCTTTCCCCCTTCTTCATGAACACGTTTTGTAATGATCCGGTGCTTGCGGGCTTCTCTCGAAGAAGTTAATTTAGCAGAAAAAGGTCCCACCCATCCGGCCCTGTTCGGAGCAATACCGCCAGTCACAATAAGTCCGACGCCCCCTTTGGCACGTTCGCCATAAAAGGCAGCCATTCGCTCAAAGCCATTTTTACTTTCTTCCAAACCGGTATGCATCGACCCCATCAACACGCGGTTTTTGATAGTCGTGAATCCAAGATCAAGTTCGGAAAGTAGAATAGGGTAATTTGATTCGGTCATTGGAAGTATGGGAATTTGGAAAATAGGAAAATGGGAATATAGGAAAATAAAAAAAAGTTATTTAAATTTTAAAAAAAATTTAAATAACTTTTTTTAAATACACTGTAATTTAAGTTAATGAATATTTTGAACCACCAGATTTTTACACAAGACGAGGCGTCGGCGCAGCCTCATAGCCTGAGCTATGAAGGCGAGTACGCAACGAAGTATTGGGTAAAAAGATGGCTTCAAAATGTTTAGAAATTTAGGTTACAGTGTATTAAAGGTCACTCTTACCCTCCAAGCTTATGTCTTTAATTATTTTAGGATCGTCATTTCCTTATTAGCGGAAAATTCAGCTGTTTGCAACTGATAGTATAGGACTCCGCTTGCATCAAAATCGCTGCTATTCAAACTAATTTCATTGTAGCCTTTTTGAAAATCGCCTTCGTACCGCTTAATTACTCTTCCCGAAAGATCGTAGACAGTAACGGAAGCAAAGGTGTTTTTAGGTAATTGGAAACTGATGATCGTTTGCTGTGCAAACGGATTCGGCGTATTTTGATACAGCTCATAGGCAAGTCCTGCATCAGGCGAACCATCTTCCGCTTTGAATCTTAAGTCTACATTCATCGGCTCAAGGGCCTGGCTATAAGCTTCAGCATTCGTTATTCTTGAATTCACGGAAAATAACTCGCTTAACCGAATAGATCGTTGTGCTTTTAGGGTAAGGTTAAAAACAGGTTGATCCAATGCGGGGGCCTGTCCGTTCCAGACAGTCGTAATCGCGCCCTCCTCAAGGAATAGAGCAAAATTATCCATTGTCAAATCATCCAAATTCCCAGGTTCCACATCGATAAAAGTAGCCAAGTTCGGATTGAAATTCAGGGTAAATTGATATCCTGCTATGTTTTTCAGATCAACAGCTGAAAAAGGAACCGTTACGTAGGCACCTGCTTCGATCAGCCGATCTTCTACTTCCAGGTAAAAAGTATTTGCAAGCCGGTTTTCAGCATCAGACTGATCTAAGCCGTTGACCGGATCAGCGGAGTTATCGATATCGCCGGTTTTAATTCCCATGAATGAAAGATTGGCATCACTGGAAAGCATATCTACCATATCCATTTTCGGCCACTTTTCTTTCAAGGGATCTTGAGGATTTTCGAATACATATTCTGTTGTGACAAACCGCCAGCTCGTGTTATTTGGGAAGGCCTCAGTATTATGAAGGATAACTTTTCGTATATCGATTAAATCGCTGGTAGAAACCACTCCTGAGTTGTTGGCATCAGCCGCGATAATCTTATAAGGTGAATCCAGATTTTCAACTCCCAAAATGTGTTTTTGGATTTTGATCAAATCATAAACGGTTACACCATTGTCAGCATCCGTGTCCTTGTACGGAATAACCATATAGTCATAGCACATCGGAAGATCTAGAAAATGGAATATGCCGTCTGTTGAAGACATATAACTAGGTTTCATAGAATAACCATCGAATAATTGCACGTCGACGCTATCAATGGCCTCTCCTGTTTCGGTAACTAATGTCCCTTCAATTTGCGCTTTATTAGCTGGATCAGCATCGCAAACGGGAACCTCTTCGTGTGGCATAGCCTTAAAAACGTAGTCTTGCATAATAGTAACACCGGTATTTCGTCTGATCACATCTACAAGTCGGGTATTTTCGATTTCCATCTTTTCAGCAGGTGAAAGCGCAGGGTCATTCTTGTAGTAGAACCGGTCGCCGTCGCGTAGAGCGGCAAATTGCTTCACTAAAATGCGCATCATTGTCTCTCCGAATAGCGCATCAGGTAGAGACGCTTCGGCCAGCATTCCAACCCAGGGATCGATTTTATTGATATCTCCGCTGTAAGCCTGGTCGAGCAAATTATACACATCGGGATCCGGATTGATCTGATCAAAGCTATTGTACATCGGCAACCCCAGGTCTTGTCTTACTTTATTGTAGTGTGGTAGGCCGCGTTCGCGTCCTCTGTTGATATTAATGGAAGCCAGGTCAAGTCCGCCGGCGCCCGGAGGACCAAATAAGAAATTGCGGACATCATCAATGATCTTTGCATCCCGGTTTTGTTGAATCTGAACGGCCATACCTTTGAAGTAGGGATCCAGACCTCCCGCATTAGGAATCTCCAAGGGAGCGAAAAAGCCATCTTTCAGTTCCAGATTGCCTTCCGGAATTACATTACCATCCATATCCAACCGCAAAATATTGCTATTGAGGAGCGTATGACCAAAGCGGAAAGCCGCTGTAGAAAATATATTCGCAATACGCGGATCTACCAGTGGGTTATAACCTCTGTAAGGAGATAATTCAACACCCATTGCCGGCAGCCACTCGTTATAAACAATTGATTGCATGATACCACCAAGGAGTCTTCGGGCGTGTTGATAAATTTCTTCATCGCTCCAATCGGGATGATAATAGACGAGGGAATCGCACAAGCGATTGTGTTCACGAACAAATAAGGTATGAAAAGAGATCAGCAATGGTTGTTCGTTTACTCTAGGGTCGCCGGCAACGAAATGCTTCGGCCCCATCCCTACAGCATCATCCATCTCAGGCGCATCCGGATCAACCGGATCGTCATATTCGCCGGTGATCGTATTGAAAGGCAGCAGATCGCCGCTCGAAGTTTTTAGTTTCCCTTCAGAAAACGTACGTAACCAGTCAGCATGCTCCTGGTCAGAGCCATAAACGGTAGAGCCATCGATGTAAGCAGTGATGGTATTGACATGAACTCTCGGATTGGAGGGATCTGTTCCGGTTGAAGGATCAAATCGCGACCGGTTCATCGGAATGATCATATTGCCTGTATTAAACGGATCAAACCAGGAATCGCCAGCAGGAACGGGAATCGGTAAAAATTCATCCCCATCCGGGTTTAAGGTCACATCATGATCAATAAATTGCCCCCACCCCCAGGTAAAATCACTCAACCCGGAGGGATCGCTTAAAAGGTTGGTCTGGCTGAGTATGATATTACTAATATCTCTTGGGTTGGGCCGGTCAAAACCTGCCGGCAGAGAAATCAGATCGGTATATCCATTTGATACAAAAGACTGCAGCGGCTCTCCGGCAGCTCCCCAGGCGGGATTTTCCAGGTTGTTGTTGGAGCCATCTATGGTACGGACCTCCTGAGCAACCAAGACACCTGATAAAAATAATAGCGCAAAAAAGAGTAATGTTCTTTTCATAAGTATTCTGATTAAAATGATCTCAAAACTTATTTAATTTGTACGTAAAAATAGCAAAAAAGGACCAATAGAGTTTAGTAAAAACCATAAATTTTTGTCCATAATTTCTACTTGAATAAAGTCGTTGAAGGAACAAGAAATAAACGAACTTATTCAACTTACTGACTTACAATAACCCACGTTAGGTTTTGGGATGGGAATAACTAAAAGTAAGATTACAGCAAAACTAACAATTTTTTTCTTATTATTTAAAGACCTTCTGTTAATTTGGTATTGGATTTAGTCTAAATTTGGGATAATATTTGCATGTTTTGATTGAAAATATAGTTGAATGATTAATTCAATAAGGTTCCACCTGTTTCTTTTAGTCATATTGGGAATGACGAATGTCTTTCCTGAAAATGAAGGTACTATTCACTATCCAAGAGTTTGTGACTTTGCAGAATCAAGCAGTATTCCCGGTAGTAATGGGAATAAAACTGCGCCATTATGGGGGGGTACAAATGGTGAAAAAAGTCTCCAAAAGATGCATTTTACACTCCTCATCAGTCCACCCCGTATTTATTTCACCGATCCCCCGATCAGTCCGTTTACTACCGAAAGTCCGTTTTTTACTATTCAAGGTTTTTTTCAACATTTAAGTCCTGAGGACGATTTACAACTTGTTGTAAACGGAAAAGGACATCCCTTTGACCAACTTGACTGGCAGGAGGAAACCTTCATTGCAACCATCCTGCTCCGCCCGGGAACCAACATTATAAGGGTGTCCGGGCGGAATGCAGAAGGATCGGAAGATGCTGAAGCGCTGATCATTTACAAAGAGCCGATCATCTTGCCGGAAGTGCAGATACTGGTTCCAGCAGATCAGCATTTTTACACCCAGTTCCCTTATATTGATATCAAAGCTCGCATTACCAATGCAGCCCCTGCTGATGTTCAGGTTCGCGTTAACGGAACTCCTTACCCGTTTTTCTTTATCGACCCGTCTTCTTCAATGCTCATTATCAACAACTTACTGCTTAATCAGGGAGATAACTACCTGACGATAGAAGCCTATAACGAATTTGGCTCCGACCTGGCATCTGTTCAGATCGTCTTACTCTCAGATAACCCGCTGCCAAGAATAACCATTCAAACGATTAGCCCGCCTGAACCTCTCGCCGGTCAATGTCAAACAACGATCACAGCAGAGATACTGCACATCAATCGGGAAGAGCAAATTGAATTTAAAGTGAATGGTCAATATTGGGATGACATTTCTTACAATAATTTTACTAATACTTTTTCCAGTACGTTTGACCTTATAAGAGGTACCAATAAATTGGAGATCATCGCATATAATGAACAAGGATCCGATCAACAAACGGGAAGTATTGAATGCCAAATCGATCCCTATTTATCGCCACCGAAAATAATTTTGATTGACCCGGAAGTCCAGGACATTGAAACAGATCAGTCTTTTATTGATATAGAGGCCCGTATTCTTGGTGTTCAATCCACAGAGCAGCTAGAAATTAAGGTTAATAATAATCCGCTCGATCAGTTTTATTGGACTGACGGGCGTAAGCTTACTTTTACTGCTGCTCTGACAGAAGGGAACAATAGTATTTTAATAGCGGCATTTAATGACGCCGGAACGGAGCGAGCACACTTACAGGTTATTTACAAGCCAAAACCGCTCCCGGAGATCTCCTTTATTCAACCTGGTCAAGGCGAACAGTTTAATTACAACAGCATTGAGATCAGGGCGAAGGTAACGGATATCCGCGACGCCCGATCTCTGACTTTATTAGTCAATGAGATCAATCTTGCAAATTTTCGCTATCAGAAGATCCCTAAATTGTTCTCTTGTAATGTATTTCTAAGAGAGGGAGCCAATCAATTAGTGCTCAATGCTTCCAATGCTGAAGGAATCACGTCAGATACGTTGATTCTGTATTACAAAACCCCTACCCCCCCGGGCATCACTATTTTTAATCCGGTAGACGGTATTACCACTTCATCGAGTCCTTTACTACTCGAATCTACGTTGAGCAATATAACGCGCAAGGACCAAATTCTATTGATGGTCAATGACAGCATGATCACGGATTTCGGATTTTCGGCTCCGGACCTGGAGGCTAGACTGGGGCTGAAGCCCGGTGTCAATAATATAGAGATAAAGATCCAGAATTCAGATGGTATAGCCGAAAAAGAGCTTACTATAACATATAGTCCCTTTATCCCCTTACCCAAAATAGAGCTAATGAAACCAGAAGGTTTTTTTCTTAACACATCCCTGGATTCCATTATAATAGAAGCATCCTTTGAGCATGTAGATACCCCTTCAGATGTTTCACTAATGGTAAACAATGGCGATTATCCTTTAAAGAAGGAGTATTTCCCGAATCTGGTCTTTTCGATTGTTCCTTTGAAAAAAGGCCGAAATGTGATCCTGTTACAAGCTACGAATGAAGCGGGAAATACTCAGCAGAAGATCGTTGTAATGAAAGGAGAAAAATGATCGGCTTTAATCTTCTTCTGGAACGGCTACTGTTCCTTTGATGGTCAGCATTGTTTGCGGAGGGTTAGTATTGGCCGTAATTGTCACCCGTTTCATTTGCATACCCTTCTTATGCCCGCTGTTAAATTCTACTTTAATTTCCCCTTGTTCTCCTGGTGCGATAGGTTCTTTTGGCCAGGAGGGAACTGTACAGCCACAACTGCCTTTTGCCTTATCAATAATCAACGGTTCTTCCCCTGTATTGGTAAACGTATATACATACGATACTTTTTCGCCTTGCAAAATGGTACCAAAGTCAAATTCACTCTTCGCAAACTCGATAGTAGTGACTGGTCCACTGGGTGGAAGTTTAACTTCAGCTATCTTTGACTGTTTTTTAGGCGTTGCCGGCGGGGCTTCCTTCTTCACGGCAGGCTGCGCTTCCTCCTTTTCTTTCGCTTCCTTCTTTTCTTCGGTTGCAGACTTTCTAAGTTGGTTGGGGCTTCTGAATTTCTTATACGTTGAGGCAAATTTAAGTAATCGGTCTTTTTCGTTTTCCGACATGTTACCAAGTAGTCGTTCCATTTCCTTATCGAAATCAAGGTCAGCGATTCTTACGGCATGGACTAATATATTTTTCTTTTGCTCGTCAGACATGTCACTCTGTACCTTTTCAAATTCTTTATCAAAGTTAGGTTGATCGTCCTGTGCGAATATCGTTCCAGCAAAAAGGGCAATAAATAGAATTACAGATAAGCGTTTAATGGTGTACATAGGTAATAATGGTTTTTTTTCTAATAATAGGATTGATATGATGTCCCAAATATACGATTTATAGTTAAATAGCCTTTTCAATGAGCCCCCCCTTTGCGAGGATGGGTTGCGAGGGTTGGCTATTCCGGAGAAAATACCCTTGTCAAGGGCGGTTAAATGAGTATAATCGATAAAAATAACGTAAAGCTGAAGGCCTTTATCCCTGTAATTTGTCTAAAAAGCAGGATTTCTCAAATAGCAAATGAAAAAAAATAAACTTTTTTATCTGAATTAACTAATTTATTATCAGTAATTTAATAAAAAAATTGAAATTTTTTTTCATTTTTTTTCTAAAAAAGCTTGCACAGAATTAAAAACCACTTTATATTTGTACCAGAAACATAACAAAAAAACAGTTAACATTTATTTCCTCTTATTACTGTCTAGCCCTAGTCAACTCTTATGAGTTTTCTCTAAGAGTCTTGTCAATCTTTTTTCAATTATTATTTTTTTGTATTGGTTGCTACTTAACAGTAGTTATTAAACGTCGAACCAATCTCTAATTTCAAGTTTTTCCACCAAGAACTGATTTGTACTATCTAACCGGTTAGTATCGGTGAATGAATGTAGTGTGTTCATTTCCAATGGGATATGTATGCCAACTATCTTCAAACACCCAACGTATGTCCCAAAACAGTCTTTAATTCTAAACAGATCATTTAAACCGTTATAAACAGCACTTTACACGTGCACCTATTGATTTAGACTTTGGTGAAATGCACCAAATTGTCCTGGGAGAGGTCTATGTATGGTTTTAGGGCTCCAGAAGTAGCACTCTTTTGAACAATATATTTACGTGTTAAAAAGCTAGACTAAGAATGGAAATAATTTCAATTTGCTAGACACTAATTTAGAAACAAAATCAAAATTAAAGAGGATTAATTTTCAATTTTAACCGTTAATTTCAACATTAAACGTATTTGGATTCTATTTTCTAACAGAAACATTAAATTTTACACTTCACATTTATTTGGATTCTAATTTTATTAAACAGAAACGTCACAAAACACTAAAAATTTAAGAGAAATGAGAAAGAAATTTAACCTTCGGACTTTACTATTGTTAGCGCTTTTCATCTTATCATTCCAAGCTTTTACAAGCGCCAATTCAACAGAAAATACAACATTTACAACCACAAACTTTGACATCAGTACATTCACACTTGAAGATATTTTTACTGGAAACCACTACACGGGAAGCCTGCTACAAACAGGTGTTATCGGAGACAAAGTATGGTATGACGAAAATGCAAACGATTTGCAAGAACCCAACGAATTAGGATTAGACGGTGTAGTAGTGCGACTCTTTGACTGTAACGATCTGAACAATCCGCTCGAAACTCAATTTACTACCAATGGTGGACAGTACGAATTCAATGGCCTGGCAGCAGGGGACTATGTGGTCCAATTCGGTACGGTAACCGGCTACAACAGAAGCGAACAAGATGCCGGAAACAACGACGACATCGACAGCGATGCAGGCCCAGACGGCTTTACCGATTGTATCAGCCTTGGAGCAGATCAGGTTATCAACAATATAGATGCAGGATACTTCCTGTGCAATCCCAACCTGTCGCTTTCATGCAATAACGAAGTGACCGTCGCACTGGGACCAAACTGCGAAACGGAAGTAATGCCCGGCGACCTCCTGGAAGGTGAAAATCAATGCACCGGTATCTATGAGGTAGAACTCTTTGCCAATGGCGAATCTATCGGAAATGTCATCACGAGTGAATACATCGGCCAAACATTAATCGGGGTAGTCTCTGACCCTAACACTGGAAATACGTGCCAGACAGAAATAATGGTGCAAGATAATATCGCGCCAATCATCCTCGATTGCAGCCCAATCACTGTACCATGCACCGGATCTATTGATCCCGACGTCATCGGAGGCATTACAGCGATTGATAACTGTTCAGATATCCTGACCATAGAGTTCTCAGACGTTATGGAAAATGGCGATTGCGACGATCCTTTCGCCAAACTGATCACCAGAACATGGGTAGTTACGGACCAGAGCGGTAATTCTTCTAGCTGCCAACAGGAAGTTACCTTGACCAAACCCGTTCTGTCAGACGTCGTTTTCCCGCTTGACCTTGACGATGTAGATGCACCTTCTTTGGATTGCAACAACCCGGATACAGACCCAAGCAATACAGGAAGACCTACTATTGACGGAGTAGAATTGATGAATGGAGATATCTGCGGTATTCAGCTTTTCTTCGACGATATTCAAACTTCTTCCTGTGAAGGCTCTTTTGAAATCAAGCGTACCTGGACTATTATCGACGACTGTACCAATGACCTTCTGGAACATGTCCAGTTTATCGAAGTAAATGACAAGAATGGTCCTTCTATAGGATTACCAAACGATATTGTACTCAATGCCAACCCTAATGACTGTGAATCTGATATCCTGCTTCCTGCGATTACCTTCAATGATGATTGCGCAAGCCCCGGAAGTATTACAGTGGTAACACAAACACCTGTAGGAACGATCAACGGAAATGGCGGATGGATATTCAACGTACCAACCGGCAACTATCAGATCACCTACATAGCAACTGATCCATGTGGCAACTCAACAGAAGGTTCTATCAACCTGTCTATCGCTGATAATGATCCGCCTGTAGCCATTTGTGACGAGCAAACAAGCGTCTCTATCGGACAAAACGGAATGGCAACGATCTGCTGGCCTACTTTTGATGATGGTTCTTATGACAACTGCGGAATCGTAGCTTACAAAGTAAAACGCGCTGATGATCCTGACTTCGTACCATTTACTGACTGTGTTAACTTTGATTGTGCAGATGTAGGAGAAACGGTTGGTGTACGCTTAAGAGTGTATGATATTGCAGGTACCTTTACCGAAAATGATGTTGTAGGAAGATTTAATGAATGTACCGTACAGGTTACTGTTCAGGATAACTTAGGACCAATACTCTCTTGCCCCCCAAACACAACTGTAGGATGCTGGGAAGATTTCAGCGAAGTTCCTGAATTATCTGACGATCCCAACACAGGTGCCCCTGTATTCAGAGATGGTGAATTCTTGGGTTACTATGGCGGTGCTATTGACAACTGTGGAATTGATTCCATATTCGTATTCGATCAGGGCGGAGTAGACAACTGTGGCGAAGGTAGTATCACCCGATTCTGGACAGCGATCGACAATAATGGAGAAACAGCTAGCTGCGTACAACTGATCGAAATCATCAACGACGAACCATTTAATATCAACGACGTAACTTGTAATAATGCAGATCCTAACGACGGTGTTATCTGGCCTTGCGATTTCAATACTAATGAATGTAATGCCATCACAGATACAGATGTGACCGGATCTCCTGAAATTACTGAAGATGCCTGCGACCTGATCGGTGTAACGTTTGAAGATATTGAATTCCCAATCCAGGGTAATGGCTGCTTGAAAATCCTTCGTACCTGGACAGTAGTAGACTGGTGTCAACCAGATAACTCTTCACTAGGATACAAGCATTGGACGTATACTCAAGAAATTAAAGTAATCAACTCGGAAGCACCTCAAATTCTATCTTCCTGCGACGATGTAACCATCTGTAACTTTGAAGAAGACTGCGGTCCCGCTCCTGCGAATTTGACATTACTTGCTAACGACGACTGTACAGACTTTGTAGATCTTAACTTCTTCTACCAAATCGACGCTTTCAGCGATGGCTCTACTGATTTCGTAGGACAATCAAACGATGCAAGCGGCAATTATCCAAATGGTGTTCATACCATCATGTGGAAAGTAGAAGACGGCTGCGGAAATATCAGCACCTGTGAATACACCTTTACCGTTGAAGATTGCGCTGCGCCAACACCAGTATGTATCAATGGATTGACAACAACGATTAGTCCTGCTACAGGAGAAGTAACCCTACCTGCTCAGGCCTTTGAAAGTGGTGATTCTTATGACAACTGTACAGACTACAATAACTTGATCTTCTCATTCTCTGCAGATGTAACTGATGTGGTAAGAACCTTTACTTGTGACCACCTAGATAGCAATGTAATCCAACTTTGGGTAACAGACGAATTAGGTAACCAGGAATTTTGTAACACCTACGTGATTATCCAGGATCCTACAAACTTCTGTAATCCAATGCAAACGACTGCAGGATTGATTCAGACCGAAACATTTGAGCCTGTAGCACAAGTTACGGTAAATGTCAACGATCCTAACGGTGGAAATATGTTCTCTGAAGTGACTCAGCTAGACGGTGGGTTTGATTTCGACCTGGCTTCAAATCAAAACTACACCATCGCGCCGAAGAAGACGATCAACCCACTCAATGGAGTGACTACCTTCGACTTGGTACTGATCACGCAACATATCCTGGGTGTGAATCCATTCGATAGCCCTTATAAGAGAATCGCTGCAGATGCAAGTAACGACGGAAATATTACCACCTTCGATGTAGTAGAATTGCAAAAACTGATTCTGTTCTTGATAGATGAATTACCAAATAACGATTCCTGGAGATTTATTGACAAGAGCTACACCTTCCCGAATCCATCGAATCCGTTCTACCCGGCGTTCCCTGAAGTAGTGAATATTAACAACCTGACTTCAGAAACCCTTGACAACGATTTCGTAGGAGTAAAAGTCGGAGACGTAGACGATAGCGCTCAAGGAACAGAATTAATTGATGACAATACAGCTAACAGAGCAGCAAGTGGAGATGTATTATTTGATGTAGAAGACAGAATTGTTAAAGAAGGTGAATTATTTGAAGTAACCTTTAAAGCCAGCCAGTTCGAGCAAGTGAAAGGATACCAGTTTACCCTGCAATTTGACACAGAAGTACTGGAATTCATTGATCTGGTTCCTGAAAACATCGACTTGAGCATCAACAACTTCGGACTACGTATGCTTGATGAAGGAACCATCACCGCCAACTGGATTGGTGAAGCAGTCAGAGAAGGCGACCGAATGTTTACCCTTCAGTTCCAGGCTTTCGAAGAAGGAAGAATCAGCGATCTGCTTGACCTGAACTCTACTTATACTACTGCTGAAGCATACCGCTACAACGAAACCAATAACAACTTCGAACTGAACAATGTAAAAATCCGGTTCAATGCGGAAGGTACAACAAGCTTAACAGGTGAAGCCTTCGAACTTTACCAAAATCAGCCAAACCCGTTCCGCCAGACAACAACCATCGCCTTTAATCTGCCTCAAAATGAGGAAGCTAGCTTAACTATCTACGACGCCTCCGGCAAAGTAGTGAAGCGCATCCACCAAGGCTTTAACAAAGGCTACAACGAAGTAGTGATCAACCGCTCCGAACTAGATGCCAGCGGAATCCTGTACTACCGACTAGAAACTCCGGCAAATAACGCTACCAAGAAGATGATTCTAATTGATTAAGATTAATGAATAAATAGACTGAGCTACAAGGAGGAGGCTTAAAAAGCCTCCTCCCCAAACTAAAAAACTAAAAAAGTAAAAAGTGAACCGTGAACAGTAAGCGGAAAACCGAAAAAATCAACGCTTACAGATCAAACTTCTACACTTAATCATTCATTTTCATTCATTAAATCAACGCCTATAGACTAAATCTTTACCCTTAACTACTACTAACTATTCATTATTAACTACTAATTATTCATTATTAACTACTAATTACTAATTATTAACTATTAACCATTAACTATTCACTACTAATTATTAACTACTAATTACTAATTATTAACTATTAACCACTAACTATTCATTACTAATTATTAATTATTAACTATTCATTAATAACTACTAACTACTAACTACTAACTATTAACTATTAACCACTAACTATTCATTACTAATTATTCATTACTAATTATTAATTATTAACTATTCATTAATAACTACTAACTAAATATCACTTCCTTGGAAATTGATCCAAGCGAACCCTGAAAATCAATACCCATAAAAAACAACCTCAACCAAAACTAATTGCGACTAAAGAAATTTTGAGGTATTACAAAACACTGCCGATCAAGTTCGGTACGTTCTTTGAAGTAGTGAAGGACTGACGCCTTCACCATAAGAAAGTGAAGGACTGACGCCTTTACAAGATGAATGAAAAAGAAGAAAAACGTCATACACGTTGGTATAAAAAATCTTTTTGAGTTCGGTCATTATTTCCTGCGTTCATTCCAGGTATTCAATCACTTAGTCTATAATGGCCGAACAGATTTATTATACAAGCAATTTTGATTTGCCGCTTAACTAGCAGCAGTTACTTACGAATTCTTTTCTCTTATTTTTTATTGTTATGTTTCTTTAGAATCCATTGGGGGAGATCAAGCCCTGGAGCCCTCCGGGCTTGCTCCCACTTTTTTTCCATCGGATTCGGGAAGCGTCAAATTTAAGAGATTAATATTTTTATATATATCATTTGGAAATAATTTTTTCCACATCTATTTAAATGCCTTTCTTCCAAACCTGCACCTAAATAGATGAAAAGGGCTCGCGCCAAAGCGCGGGCCCTTTTTTTATGTCTACATTTCAAGCGTTTGCTGTTCACCGTTTACGGTTTACTGCTTACCTCATCAAAACAACGCCCGAATCTCTGCCTGCCCTACATGTACTACCCTGGCCGTGCCAGTCTTCCGCCCCTGATAACCAAGGCTTAGCTGAATGTTGCTCGATAGCCGTCGATCAAAATTCAATTCCCATAGGAAATTATTGCCCTTTTGCAGGCCATTGAGCATCGCAAAACCAGCAGGTGTATTTTCTTTGCCGGAAAAGGCTACCCTGGAATAGGTGAAAGAAGTACGAATGGAAGTGGAAGAGGTGGAATTGAAAATACCTTCTACTTTCATATCACTCTGAAAGGATGCTTCTCCTCCTTCCGGTAAAAGATTGCGGCTCTCCCGGTATTGAAACGATACGGTACCACGAAACGCCGCGCTGGGCTGCCAGGTCAGGTTGGGCTCGATAGCGTAAAAGTCGATGTTATAATCTCTGCTGTTGAACAAGCGAGAATCATTGAGCTGTTTGCCCTTCGTCAGCTTGACAATGGCGCTCACCTCTTTCGTAAAATTTAACCGCCCCCTCAAAAATTGCTCTGCCAACTGCCTGCTCTCATACCCGGTAGTCAGCGTCACCCGATTCCGGCTGTCCTGTATCCCCCACTGTAAATCATACACCGCATTGGCCCGATTAAAAAAGATATCTCCTCGAATGATAGAATTGACCGACACTAAAGAAGTGTCCGGAATATTTCCCTGAAAAGGATTATAAGGCTGGATGGAAGCATCTTCCAGGGTCTTTCTCAATATCCGGAAAGAAGCCTGCCCCGAAAATTTTCCCAGGGCCTTCAAAAAACCTTCTTTATTCCCCCAAACGATCCTCGGCTCCAAACGAAAACTTTGATTGTAGGTAATATTGTTGGTCCGGATAAACTCATCAGTTACCAGGGTGATCTGGATCAGGTTGGCTGCGTCAGCAAATGGGGCGATCTCCACCTCGTCAAAGCCGATCACACCATTACTATCCCGGTCTACCCACAGATGGGTGCCGATCTCTCCAGGCTGTATCTCTCGATACACAAAATCTATTTTGCGCTCCTGTCCGGTACCGATCTCATAAGTTGTATTCGACCGCACGGCTCCTTTCCACAATAATAAGGTATAATCCAAGCGCCCCAGGTAGGTTTTTGAAGCATCGAGATTGATCAAGCTGGTGTCGTTGATCTGTAAATCGCGATAGGTGAAATTCCAACGGAGGTTAGAGGCTCTACCCGCCTTCCATTTTCCATTAATATTGACTTCTTCAGCCCGCGTGGACTGCTCGAATTCCCGGTTGACTGGTGCAAAATCCCATCGATTGAGGTAGGAGATATTAAAATGCAGGTTCTCGTCTTCCGGATTTTGAATAAAAAACTTGGCGACATCATAATAAAAGCTAGTGTTGATAAGCGTATCCACCTCGGCGGTAATAGAGCGACGGCTGTTTTTCTCGCGCTCGCCGTAAAATCCGATCTCTATATTTTTTAATGGTTTGATGGTTTGGGAAAGTAAAATCCTGGGACGCGAAAATTTAGTAGTTTCCTCTGTCGAGCGGGAATCCAGATAAGTACCAAAAACGTGTAAATTAAACCCGCCTAACTGCATCTTCAGATCCAGGTCGTGCCTCAATCCCTCCAGCAGGCTATCCCGGCTGTAGCCATTTAAGCCATAATTCAACTGAAAATCGGTACCTTTCCCCAAATCAATAAAGGCTACTCCCAAATGCTCATTTCGAAAAAGATTTCCTCCTTGTGTCCCTTCCAGGTTCCAATCTCTTCGAAATTCAGCAACCCGATAAGGGTTTAGAGCTCTGAAATTTTCTTGCACCCACTCGTACTGAACACCAGTGCCAAATTCCCAACTATTTTCTTTCTTTCCCAGCGGCATGCGATGCTCGATCGCTGCACTTACTGCTATTCCCGCATCATCCTGCTCGTCTTGCTCCGAAAATCGATTTAGATCAGTATTACTGAGCGCTACTTCGGTCTTAAAGGAAGTATTTTTGGAAAGATTATATTCGGCACCCACTGCATACAATTGATTTTGCTTGGGAGAGATTAACTGTATCAGAGGAGCATACTCTCCGGTGGGTTGACAGTTTTCGTCCCGAGGCGAGTAAACATAAACGGTGCCCAGCGCAAAGCTGTCTACGCGAATGTAGTCACCCCCTCCGGCAACCCTGGAAAAACTGACTGCAAACAGCTGCCTCGACGCATTATCGGGGTCCGTGCCCGTGCTATCGTACACAAAAATACTGTCACCATTACAAAAATAAGGATTGGGCACCTTCCAGTAATTGATTGGATTCGTGCTTTCGGATGCCGGGCGCTCGCCAGATGCTACAATATTATCGATAGCGTCGCCAGCATCCCTAAGTGCAATTTTTTGGCTCTGGCTCAGGTTACGAGCTTCGCCGGAGGTCTTACTGTCTTGCTGGGAAAACAAGTTGAAATACAACTTCCACTTATCTTTTTCATAGATAGAATTGACCGAATATAATGACCGAAGGTACTGCTGATCCGAATATTCAAACTCGACAATGATCCGCTTGTCCTTTGTCATTAATTGCCTGTTCGTAAAGGTAATATCTCCCCTATTGTAATCGATAACGTAATCGTATTCGATTCCGCGCCTCATTAATTTACCGTCAACAAACACTTTTTCTGTACCTGCCAAAATAATAATAAAAGACTCTCCATCAGCTCCGTCCAGTCTGTAAGGCCCCTGGTTGCCCTCTTCGGCCAGAATTTCGTTTCGGGCAAATTTACCGCGTGATATAGCAATGCTTGCGCTGGTGTTTAGAGAGGCCTCATTTTTCAATATTGCATCGTGTGAAAAGGTGGCCCCCTGAAGTTTTTTGAAATAGTTGGTAAAGTATCCGTAGGGTTTGGCTAGCTCATAGTCTCCGGCAGTTAGAGCACTATTCCGCCGTTTCAGTTGGATAAAGATACGGTCAAACTCCTGCAATTGTTGGGTATTGCCCTCCGGTTGGAGGGGAATATTATTATCAGAAATGGCTGCCAATACTTCGATGTCGTCGCCCAGGTCACCGCTCAATTGAAGATTAAAACTGGAATTTAGCACCAGGTCCTGATTGTTACCCACTGAAATCCCCCGGGAGAAACTCCCGGTATAATCCAGTCCTTTTAAATCGATAATTCCTTCCCCTGTTTCGTAGGGTTTATAGTCAAAGCCGATGTAATTGCCATTTTGTGTAGGTGCAATTTTAAGCGTATCTCTTTTGTAAAGATTGGCATGGAAAGCATAGGGGGCAACCCGAAAAGTAGCCTTTACACTGTCTACCTCCGGTAAGGTATCCCATACCAATTGATTGCCCCGGATGGTGTAATCAGATGTATCAAAAGGTACCTGCCCCGACAAATCGGAGATAACTAGAGTATGGGGAATAGCGGTAAGGCTGTCTAATAGCACCCCTTCTTCCGCGACCGGAAAGACCTTATGGCGTTTATTGGACAGCGCATTACTCTGAGCCCACACGCAGTTTCCTGCAACCCAACAACAGATAATGGCAGGTAAAATTTTTGTCATCACCTTTCTAAACGCGGATTCCTTAATAAGGATTTTAAAAAAATTGCGATATTACGTTTATATGTCATTAAGAATATACTATTATGAAACCATTGTACTATTTTTTAACCACACTTTTCTTATTTTTTATTTCCTTTGCTTACAGCCAAAATCAGTCCGAAAATGGCGATCCTGTTACTACCCAGGAATCCGGACTATTTCATGCTACCACTCAGACGAGCTTCAGAGGCGACCCGATTGTGCTGGAAGCCGGGGATGCGATTGAAGGCGATTATTTTGCGCAGATGGCCTTTTCGACGGATGGTGAGTTGGTTTTCGTTCCCCACCGCGTGACGGACAATATCTCGGTAATGGACTGGGACGACCAGACGATCATTCAAAATATTGAGGTAGGTGATTTGCCAATTGATATGGCCGTAACGGATGATTATGCTATAGTAGCCTGCTATTTGAGTAATGAAGTATATATCATTGATCTATCTGATTATTCTACAGCAGCAATTATTCCGACTGCCAATCAGCCTGCAAAAGTAAAAGTAAGCGGAGACGGTCAGCTTGCCGTAGTGGGCTGCGACGAGCCAGACATCGGAGAAGTGATCGACTTAAATACGCTCACTAAGATCGCAACCCTTAATGATTTCCCTGTTTATCAGGACCGCTTCTCTTTTATCACCTCTAATCCCAGATTTTACATCCATTATTCCGGTTTTGCCATAGATCCTACCAATACTTATGTAATCAATGGAGGAGGCAATGATAATACCCTCCGTTTTTGGGAAATAGCTACCGAGGAGGTTGCTTTCGATATTCCCGAGATCACCAATTGTAGCCAGGTAGAGTTATCTGGTGACGGCACTAAACTTATTACCGTTAAAGCAGGTAGCGACTCAGAAGTCAGCCAGGTAGATTTGATGACCTATGATTTTGTCAAGGTGAGCTTTCCTTCCGGCACCAATATCAACTCTACTTACAGCAGTGCTTCTGTCAACATGGACGGCTCCAAGGCCTTCGTTTCGGTAGGAGCTTCAGATGTCAAAGCGGCGATTGTACGTTTTGACACGGAGGATTTTACCCCTATTCCCATCACCTCCTCCCCCAACTGGGTGGGGCATTCTGCTGATCGCCAGTACGCTATTGCCGGTCAGTTCTATTTTACAATTGTTGATTTCGAATCCGAATCCGTTGTCAGCCAATCGACTGGTCGCCCTATCTCCAACGGGGCTGTTTCGCCCGAATTCAACCGAATGGTTGCTACCGATCCGTTGCGATACGAGACGCTATATTTTTATGATTTTGAAAACCCCGAACAGCTCACGTATTTAAATACCTTAGCGACGGGATCAGAGTTGGAAGCAGATGTTCCCTACTCAGTTACGTTCAATCAGGACGGAACGAAGGCGCTGATAGGAAACTCCCTCTCCGGTACCTTATCCTTGATCGATGTAGAAAATGAGGTGTTGGAGGCGATCATTCCTATTGGTTCAGCAGAAACCTACCACCCTGCCTTTTCAAATGATGGGAATTATGCCCTGATCGCCAAGCGATTAGAAGACGAAGTCGATATTATCGACCTCAACACCTATGAAATAGTGGCAACGGTAGGAAGCGGAGGCGATAAGCCGGATCAGCTCTTTATGCTGCCAGATCAAGACATTGCCTATGTGATGAATGCAGGGGGCTCAGACCGAATAGGAGTCATTGAGCTAGACGGTGCCAACAGTACGCTACAGTCTGTTTTCCAGGCTGGAAATTTTGGGATTAGCTGGACCAATTATGGCATTCGCCCGGACCTGAAAATAGTGGAATCTATTGACCGGGCCTTAGTAGCAGCGCCTTTTGACGATCAGGTCAACTTTATCGATATCGTTTCGCATGAAGTGCTATCTACCACCGATATTCCCGGCTTTCCTTTACAGATCGCTCTTTCTGATGATACTGAGTTTGGCATTTTTGCCGGGGTGACCTTAAAAAACAGCAATGAAATAGCCTTACTTACAGTTTCTGAAAATGGAGCCGGCCTGATCGGAACCTACGCCTGCTTCGGCAATCCTACCCGCATTGCTTATGACCCCATTACTGAACGGTTCGCAGTTTGCTCTAACGATGAGAACACTATTCAGTACTATAACATAGAGGAGTTAGAATTTGAACAGACCGAATATTATGGAGCAGACCTTACGCCAATCTCCGTAGCGTTCAGCGAGACTGGGGATCAGTATACGCTTCTCCGATCGAGTGAGGAAACAACTCCCCACCAGTTTTGGATTAACGAAGAAGTTTATGAACTACCCAACCTTCCAATTCATAATATGGCCGTCTTAGAGGATGGAAGTGTAGCTGCAGTTTGCATGCCCGGCTCAGATCAGTTGGCATTGATCAAAGCCGGCCAGGCGGTAAAGACCATCGATCTGGGAGCTATTCAACAGCACCTTTGGGCGGTCAGCCCAAATCCGGCAACAACGCAAATGGTTTTCACCAGAGAACAGCCAGTTCAAGATCAGCAAGTAATGATCAATATTTACAATGTAGAAGGAAAACTTACAAGATCGATCCCGAATGCATCTGAAGTTGAAGTTGTTTTACGTCAACAACTATCTGCAGGGACTTATTTTTACCAGATCTGGGAAGATAAAGCTTTAGTGGATTGGGGTAAGGTGGTTTTAGAATGATCTACTTTGGCGCGAACGAATTGTCACTTACAGCAAGTTATTAATATTAAATAAGGAAGAAAAATATAATTCATCACTCTTCCTGATTAAAACTTAATTTTAATATGCTCATTAGCAAAGAAAATGACAACAATTCGCTATAAAACTAATTATACTTAATGTAATTTTGCAGTCCAACTGCTCAAAACCAATGAAAATATAGTATCAATATCCCCAATTAATGATACTTTAATAGATCAATAAATGGGCTTTAAGCGGCAAATCAAAATTGCTTGTATAATAATTTGTTCGAATGAAATTGACTGAATAATTGAATACTTGGAAATTACAGTAAAGGACGCAAGTTTTTTATTAAAAAATGTCTTGCCTTTACTGTAATAATGAAGGCAAGGTCCTTCAATATATGCAGGAATTTTTATTTGAACCTAAAAAAATTATTCTACCAATTTTTTTGCCTTACTACTTAATTCCCAAACTATTTTGAAGGCAACGTCCTTCTCTAACTTGTGATGAAGGCAACGTCCTTCATCAGCAAAGTCCCCTGCTCGATGAAAATCCATTTACAAACAAAACAATTTTTATACAATGCGCATTTTTCCACTAATATGGACCATTCTACTCGGCCTGACTTTTCAGGTATCGGCACAATCCTACTGGACATCCGTCGATCCGGATGCTATCGTACTGAACTCTAATTATGAGCCGGTTACCCGACATCTTGATCAGTATGAAACATATCAGTTAGATATGAATCAATTGAAAGCGGTGCTGATTGATGCTCCCCTTGAGTCTGAAATGACAGTAGACAATAGGATACAAATACAGCTACCAATGCCTAATGGCAGAATAGAAGTTTTTGAGGTCTGGGAGTCACCGGTTATGGAGCCGGGATTAGCGGCTAAATACCCTGAGATCAAGTCTTATAAAGGAACCAGCACTGAAAACTATGCAAGTTCTGTTCGTTTTGATATCTCTCCGTTCAATTTTCATGCAGCTATTCGTACCCTCGAGGGTAAAGTTTATATCGACCCAATTGTTAGAGACCAGGGAGCCTATTATGCAAGTTATTATATTAAAAATGCAAAGCCTGAAAGTGTTGATCTAGGAAGTGATTTCTGCGGAGTTGAACACCATGAGCATGATGAAGATACTTTCATAAAAGAAATCCAATCCAAATTAAAAAACTATCCAACAGCAGAAAACAGGGGAGCTGCAAATGAGATTCCGCTGCGAACCTATCGATTTGCAGTGACTTGTAACGGAGAATTTTCAAATGATAATGGCGGAACGATAACAAGTGTTTTGGCTGCTGTCAATACCGTTACAAACCGAATTAACGAAGTATTAGAAGTTGATATCGCAGCCCGGCTGTTATTGGTAGATAATAATGATCAGCTGGTTTTCTTAAATCCGTTGACTGATCCGTTCCCTGATGCTGGAAATATGCCTGTAATTATTGGTCAAAATACCGGAATAATAAGTGATATCATAGGACAGAATAACTTTGATATCGGGCACTATTTCTCTGGTACATGCGGTGGCGGCGTATTGGGTATTGCAAGTTTGTCAAGCGTGTGTGGTAACAATAAGGGTTCCGGAGCTACTTGTTTCCCCGTCAGTAATCTGGATTTTGTTGCTATTACTATTGTCGCCCATGAGTTGGGCCATCAATTTAGCGGTACGCACACCTTCAATAATTGTGGCGGTGATAATGGCAATGTTACTGGTGCTACAGCTTTCGAACCGGGTGCGGGTTCCACCATTCTAGCTTACTCTTCGGTATGCAATCCCAGTCAATCATACCAGAATTTCTCAAGCGATTATTACCATGTCGGTTCCCTGGAACAACTCATCTTTTTCACCCGCGAGATTGGCGGAGATAACTGTCCGGAATACATCACGACCGGAAATACGGAGCCTGTTGTTGAAATTCCTCAAGGCAACGGTTTTCGAATTCCTATTTCTACTCCTTTCGAACTGACGGCGGTTGCGACGGATGCGGAAAACGACGATCTTACTTATTGTTGGGAACAATACAATCAATACCCTACCGGCATTAACCTGGGTAATCCGATAAGCAACGGCCCGGCCTTCAGAACTTATCCTCCCGTTGCCAACCCGACTCGCGTATTTCCCAGACTACCTGTTTTGGTCAATAATGGCTCAGAGAATGTTGAAGTATTACCCACTTATAGCAGAAACTTTAAGTTCAAATGTACCGTTAGAGATAATAATCCGTTGGGCGGAGCAACGGTCTGGGAAGAAATCGCATTTGAAGCCACCGATCAAGCCGGTCCTTTTTTAGTGGAAACGCCTAACACCGGGAGTGAAGTCTGGCAAGTCGGAGAAACGGCTACCGTCACCTGGGATGTGGCCAATACCGACCAGGGGCCAGTCAATTGTCAGCTAGTCGATATCTACCTTTCCCTGGATGGAGGATTTACCTACCCTATCATGGTAGCTGAAAATATTCCTAACAATGGAGAAACCGTTGTTACCATACCTAACGTAGAAACAGACCAAGCCAGAATAAAGGTTAAGGCTGCAAACAATATCTTTTTCGATATTTCTAACCAGAACTTTACTATTGAAGTCGCAGAGCCCGGCTATTTCATCGCAACTAATCCTCTTTACCAAAAGAGATGCCTACCAACCGACGAAATTACCATCGATATTTTATCTCAGGACCTACTAGGTTATGATAGCACCGTTACCCTAAGTATTGAGGGTGGGCTACCGAACGGAGCGGTTGCTGAATTTTCTTCCAATCCGTTTCTGCCCTCCGAAGGTAGCAGTTTATCTATCAATATGGAAGACGTTAACGATCAGGGGATTTTTGAAATTGAACTTAAAGCCTCCGCTCCCGGTCAGGATGACAAGCTGCGAATTATTCGATTGGAGTTGGTTTCTACCGACTTTTCAGCTATTTCTTTGACAGCCCCGGAAAATGGAAGCTCCGGCATCTCTGAATTACCTACTTTTGAATGGACGCTATCTCCGAATGCAGAAGACTATGCCATTGAGATTGCCACTTCTCCTGAGTTTGGAGCAAGTATTGTAGAGCAAGCCAGCGGACTCACTCAAGGTGAATTTACTCCTTCTGTTACCCTTGAAGAAAACACCTTGTACTATTGGCGAATAAAGCCTACCAATGAATGTATAACTGAAGAGCCAGCGCTACCGAATGCTTTTCATACGCTGACGCTGAACTGCACAACACAATCCAACAATAATTCAGTCCCCATTTCGAGCCAAGGTACCCCTACGGTGACATCTACTATCAACATACCTGCAGATGGAACTATTAGCGATGTCAATATACCTAGTTTAAAAGGAACGCATGAATTTGTTTCATACCTCCGAGTAGGCCTGATCAGCCCGCAAGGTACCAAAGTAGTCTTTTTCCAAAACCTACCCTGTAATTCTGCTAATTTCAACCTTGGCCTCGACGATCAAGCTCCCTCCTATATTACGAGTTGCCCGACCGGCGGTACGGTCTATCGGCCCGATAATCAACTGGCAGATCTAAACGGCGAATCCACACAGGGTGACTGGATACTAGAATTAAAAGTAACCGACGGAGCCGGATCCGGTGGAGAAATCGAAAAGTGGTCGCTTGAATTGTGCTCTGATATTGTCTTAAATCCACCAAATCTAGTTATCAACGATACCATGGGCGTACAAGAAGGAGCTAGCAGATTGGTCACTCCCACTTTCCTGTTAACGGAAGACCAGAATAATACCCCTGTAGAATTAGTCTACACACTGGTAAAAGAACCGGAGCATGGTCAATTATATATTTTCCTGGACGAGGCATTTGTAGGTAGCAAATTCTTGCAATACGGAATTAATAACGCCCGTATTTGGTATCAACATACCGGTACTGCAGCGGATTCTACCGATTCATTTTACTTTACCGTAACAGATGGTGAAGGTGGTTGGATAGGCATCACCCAGTTTAATATTGTCTTGGATGAGGATGCTCAAATTTCTTCGGGTATCCAAGAGGTCGGGAAACAGCAATTATTCACGTTATTTCCAAACCCTGCCAATAACTACCTTCAAATTGACATGAAACAACCACTTACTGATAACAGCAGATTCAGGTTAATCAATATGGCAGGAAAAACTATCGAACAATTTGAACTGCCACAAGGTACGACCCAACACATGATATCAACCTCTGATTTGCCGACAGGCCTTTACTTAATACAACTGTTTCAGGCTGATCAGTTGTATACCGAAAAAGTAGTAATTCAACGGTAGCATTTTTTATAGAGGGGAGCTCCTAACACCTTTGGTGTTACGAGCCATCAAATTTTCTTCTCTTAGCGGCCTGTTTTTTTATAAAAATCTTCGATTTTTATAAAAAAACAGGCCGCTAAGAATATAGTAAAGGACAAAGTTGCTAATTTAGCATTTTGCCTTTACCATATAGTGAAGGGGTTTCCTTTTTTCAAAAAGAATATCTCCTAAACTATAAAACCCCCTACATGAGTTATTCCGTCCTGTATTATCTTTAATTTTGTCGACTAAAAATCATCTATTTATCGCACACAAAACCATCCATATCGAGAAGATTGCACAACTCACCGGTCATCGCGCAGCTATTTTTGCGCTTACTCCCGGAAGAGAACCTCATCTTTTCTACTCTGGAGCCGGAGAAGGTTGGGTAGCGAGTTGGGACTTAACTAACCCAGAAAATGGTCAACTTGTAGCTCAAATTGAGACCAATATTTTTGCGCTTCATTATATAGCTGACCAACATTTGTTGGTAGCAGGAAATATGAATGGCGGCGTTCACTGGATCGATCTAAATGATCCGGCAAAAACAAAAAATATCGCCCATCACAAAAAAGGCGTATTTAAAGTATTGGAATATAAAGACGCTATTTTTACAGCCGGAGGAAGCGGGATGCTTACGAAATGGTCTAAAAAAGAACGCAGAGCAGTGGAAAGCCTGCAGCTATCGGCCAAAAGTCTGCGCTCCCTAATTTTGGATGCTGAGAATCAGTTATTAGTTGTTGGTTCGAGTGATGCCTCTATTTACTGGGTTGACCCTGAGGGGATGGGCGTCAGGCATTTTATTCCCAATGCGCACAATAACTCTGTTTTTGCCCTGGGCATGGTTCAATCTACTCGTCAGGTGGCTAGTGGTTCCAGAGATGCACACCTTACGATCTGGGATCGTCAGCTACCGGCCAAGAAGCAAAAAACTATCCCCGCCCACTTATTTACGATCAATGACATAGCCTTTCATCCGGAAGCGCCCCTGATGGCAACAGCCAGTAGAGACAAGACTATAAAAATATGGGATACCCAAAACTTCAAGTTACTAAAAGTGTTGGATTTTGAAAAGTACAAAGGGCATCTCAATTCGGTCAATAAGCTATTGTGGAGCACCTATAAAAATCATCTAATTTCGGCGAGCGACGACCGAAGCATAATTATTTGGAAAATAACAAACGAATGATCTTAACAGATAAAAAGATTTTAGAAGCGATTGAGAAGGGAGAAATTGTGATCGAACCATTTGATCGATCTGCCCTGGGCACCAATTCTTACGATGTACATCTTGGGAGATACCTAGCCGTTTATAAAAACAGAGTGCTGGACGCCCGCAAACACAATGAGATTACAGAGATAGAGATCCCCGAATCTGGTTTCGAATTGCAGCCGGGCACCCTTTACCTGGGCGTAACGGAAGAATATACCGAAACTCATAATACAGTGCCTTTTCTGGAAGGGAAATCGAGTGTGGGAAGGTTAGGTATTGATATTCACGCCACAGCAGGTAAGGGTGATGTAGGTTTTTGTAATACCTGGACCCTCGAGATTTCCTGCGTTCAACCCGTCCGGGTTTATGCCGGTATGCCTATCGGTCAGTTAATTTACTTTACCATTGATGGTTATATCGAAAACTATTACAATAAAAAACCAGGTGCCAAATATATTCATCGGACACAAAAGCCGGTGGAATCCATGATGTGGAAAAATAAGTTTTAAAGATATCGCACTGAAGAAAATAGCTGACCGTTTCGAAGATCGATAATACGGAAACCGATATTGTAGTGATCGACTTTAAATTGTTCAAAGTGAGGATTGATCTGAAAAAAACAGGATGGTGTTATGAAAGTAGTCAGATTATTTTTGAAGATCATTCGATCGACGTGATAATGGCCACAAAATGCATAGACCTCGGCAGAATGATTAAAAAATACCGATTGCAGTTTTTCCATCTCCCGGAGGCTGTAGTTGGTATCCATATAAGGTACGCCTGCCTTAACCGGAGGATGATGCAGGAAAACCAGTAGTTTTTTATCTGTTTCTTCCACTTGTTGTTTTATCCATTTCATTTGGGCTTCGGAAATCGAGCCTGAGGAAGTGTCTAGAAAGAGCGTCTTGTAAGAGGCCCAATCGCTACTGTAATACCTTTCTTCTCTTGAAACAGAAGGTGCCTGGCCAAAAATTTGCTGGATCATAGAAACATCATCGTGATTACCTCCAATAATATGAAAAGGGGTTTCCATTTTTTCCAATTCTTCCTTTACCCAGGTATATACTTCCGGCTCACCAACATTAAAGCAAAGATCTCCTGAAACCACCAGACAGTCAGGTCGGTATTTTTGTAATTCGGAAACAATAGCTAAAAAATTATTCCTGACATCAACGCCATAAGTATCTTCATCCTTCTTGCCGATATGCAGGTCAGTGACTTGTATTATTCTCATAGTAGTTTTGGATTACTTATCTGGTACCCTTCAAATATAACGCCAGAAATTCTATGATAAAACGAGAAAAACTAAAGGATTGATTGTAAAAATCGTTGAAATTACCCGAAAAGAATAGTTAGAGGAAGGAAAAAAATCTAATTTTAGAATAGTTTATAGCATGATAGTGTAATAATATCCTCAAGAAACAAAAGCTAAACACAAAACCTAAAACCGATTTAACCACAAGCAATAACAGAAGATAAACGATGAAATGATCTTCGTTAGTTGCTTTAAGAAAAAAAGTTTTAGATCAGGCGGTAGATAGGGAAACCCTGTTTAATACAGAGTGCTGATATACAGGGAAATAAGAGAAAAAA